>NZ_BAFY01000231.1 GCF_000308555.1 Nocardia cyriacigeorgica NBRC 100375
CCGCGAACACGCGGTGCCGCAGGCGCCGCCGATTCAACACAGGAGTTTCGATGGAAGTCTTGGTAGGCCAGCTCTTCACGGGGTTGAGCCTCGGGTCGATCCTGTTGCTCGCCGCGCTCGGCCTCGCGCTGACCTTCGGTCAGATGGGCGTGATCAATATGGCGCACGGCGAGTTCATCATGGCCGGCTGTTACACCACCTACGTTGTCCAGCAGGTGGTGTCGTCGGCCGGGGTATCGCTGCTGATGTCGCTGCTGGTCGGGTTCCTGGTCGGCGGCGCGTTGGGGGCGGCGCTGGAGATGGGGCTGATCCGCTGGATGTATCACCGCCCGCTGGACACACTGCTGGTCACCTTCGGTGTCGGCCTGGTGTTGCAGCAGCTCGCCCGCGATATCTTCGGGGCGTCGGCCAAGAATGTGCTGGTCCCGGAATGGTTGAGCGGTGGTGTCACGATTCTGGATGCCGTGGTACCCAAGACCAGGATCTTCATTCTGGTGCTCGCGGTGGTCGCGGTGACAGCACTGGCGATCGTCTTGAAGACCACGCCGCTTGGCAGGCGGATCCGTGCGGTGGTGCAGAACCGCGATCTCGCCGAAACGAGCGGTGTGTCCTCGCGTTTCACCGATATCAGTACCTTCTTCATCGGTTCCGGTCTCGCCGGGGTCGCGGGTGTGGCGCTGACGTTGATCGGTTCGACCAGCCCCACCATCGGCCAGAGCTATCTGATCGATGCGTTCCTGGTGGTGGTGATCGGTGGGCTCGGCCAGATCAAGGGGACGGTGATCGCCGCGTTCGCGCTCGGGCTGCTCAATTCCTTCATCGAGTATTCGACGACCGCCTCGATCGCCAAGGTGATCGTCTTCGTGATCATCGTGATCTTCTTGCAGGTCCGGCCGCAGGGCCTGTTCACGGTACGGACAAGGAGCCTGGCATGACCGCACCGCGCTGGTTCGCGAATTCCTCGGTACGGGCCTGGGGTGGTTTCGCTCTGGCCGCGATCTTGTTGTTCGCAGTGGCGCCGGCATTGCTCAGCGATTTCCGGTTGAACCTGCTCGCGAAATTCCTGTGCTTCGCCATCGTCGCCGCAGGCATCGGATTGGCTTGGGGGCGTGGCGGAATGCTCACCCTCGGGCAGGGCGTGTTCTTCGGTCTCGGCGCCTACATCATGGCCATGCATCTGCAGATGGCCGATGCCGCGCGGCTCGGCAACGAAGTGCCGGATTTCATGGAGATCTCCGGGATCCGGGAGCTTCCGGCGTATTGGCAGCCGTTCGCGTCGGCGCCGGTGGCGATCATCGCCATTCTCGTACTGCCCGCCCTGGTCGCCGCTGCCCTCGGTTACGGCGTGTTCAAGCGCCGGGTCAAGGGCGCCTACTTCGCGATTCTGAGTCAGGCGCTGGCGGCGGCGCTGGCCATTTTGCTGACCGGCCAGCAGACCATCGGCGGATTCACCGGGCTCTCGGATTTCCGGGCCTTCTTCGGTTTCAAGCTCACCGATCCGGTGAACCGGCAGATGCTGTTCTTCATCGCGGCGGGCACCCTGCTCGCGGTGGTCGCGGTGGTGCGTCAGCTCATGCACAGCCGGTACGGGGAGCTGCTGGTCGCGGTGCGCGATCAGGAAGAGCGGGTGCGGTTCCTCGGATACGACCCGGCCAACGTCAAGATCGTCGCGTATGTGGTGGCGGCGTTCTTCGCCGGGATCGCCGGCGCGTTGTTCACCCCGATCGTCGGCATCATCTCTCCCGCCGATATCGGCGTGGTGCCGTCGATCGCCTTCCTGATCGGCGTCGCCATCGGCGGCCGCACCACCTTGCTCGGCCCGGTGCTCGGCGCGATCGGGGTGGCGTGGGCGCAGACGGCGTTGTCGGAGCAATTCCCGTCCGGCTGGACCTACCTGCAAGGCGTGCTGTTCATCGTGGTGGTCGGGTTCGTGCCCGCCGGGCTCGCCGGGCTGTGGCCGACCCTGCGCCGCGTCCTCGCCGAACGCAGACCGAAACCAGGCGACAGCGCGCCGCCCGCGCCGCCGCCCGCCGACCCGTTGCCGGTGCGGACCGAGGAGAAGGTGCCAACCCGATGATCGATCACGAATCCAAGCTCGGCGGCAATGCAGGCATGTCCAGCGAGTACCTCGAAGTCCGCGGCCTGTCGGTGAGTTTCGACGGTTTCCAGGCCGTCGCCGACGTCGACCTGACGGTGTTGCAGGGCGATCTGCGTTTCCTCATCGGCCCCAACGGCGCGGGCAAGACCACCCTGATCGACGCGATCACCGGCCTCACTCCGGCCACCGGATCGGCGCAGAAGTCCGGGGTGGAGCTGCTGGGCAAGAAGGTGCATCAGATCGCGCGGCTCGGCGTCGGGCGCACCTTCCAGACGGCGAGCGTCTTCGAGCAGCTGAGCGTTCTGCAAAACCTCGATATCGCCGCGGGCGCGGGCCGCTCCGCGCTCACCCTGCTGCGCAGGCGCAAGGCCGTGCTGCCGAGCATCGAGGAAGCCTTGGAGATCACCGGTCTCGACGCCCTGCGCGACCAGCCCGCCGGTGTGCTCGCACACGGCCAGAAGCAGTGGCTCGAGATCGGCATGCTGCTGGTGCAGAACGCGTCGGTGCTGCTGCTGGACGAGCCGGTCGCGGGCATGAGCGCCGAGGAACGCGAGGAGACCGGAAACCTGTTGCGGCGCATCGGCGGTGAACGCGTCGTGATTGTCGTCGAGCACGACATGGACTTCATGCGCGCCTTCGCCACCTCGGTGACGGTGCTCGCCGGCGGCCGGGTGCTGAGCGAAGGCACCGTCGAACAGGTACAGGCCGATCCGAAGGTGCAGCAGGTCTACCTCGGCACCTCCGCCGCCGAATCGAACGATGAGGAGAGCGCCGATGCTCGAATTGGCTGACATCCATTCCGGTTACGGCCGCACCGAAGTGATCCACGGCGTCACGCTGACCGTCCCCGACGACAGCGTCGTCGCCATCATGGGCCACAACGGCGCGGGCAAGACCACCCTGCTCCGCACCGCCGTCGGCCTGCTGACCAGCAAATCCGGCACCATCACGTTCAATGGTGAGGTGATCACGACCCTGTCGCCCTCACGTCGGGTGCGCCGTGGAATCGCCTATGTCCCGCAGGGGCAGCAGAGTTTTCCACAGCTGACCACAGCGGAAAATCTTCAGGTGGTGGCCGACGGCCGCAAGCGCGGTAAGGCGCTGATCGACGAATCGCTCGACCTGTTTCCCGCGCTGCGCGAACTGCTCACCCGCAAGGCGGGACTGCTGTCGGGCGGGCAACGTCAGCAGCTGGCCATCGCGAGGGCGCTGATCACCGAACCGAAACTGCTCATCCTGGATGAGCCGACCGAGGGCATCCAGCCGTCGGTCGTGGCGGAGATCGAACGCACCATCATCGACCTCACCCGGCGCGGCGGATTGAGTGTGCTGCTGGTCGAACAGCACATCGGCTTCGCCTTGCAGGCGGCCCAGCGCTATTACGTGCTGGAATCCGGCCGGATCAGCTCCTCCGGCGAGGGCGGTGCGGGCGCGGAGTCCGTGGTCCGTTCGGCGATGGCGATCTGAGCCGCCGTGACGCGACGGGGGCGGATCCCGCTGAGTGCGCAGGTGTACGAGGCGGTGCGGCGCGATCTGGCGGCGGGCGCACTGGCCTCGACCGAGCGGCTGGGCGAGGAACGGCTCGCCGACAGCTACGGGGTGTCCCGCACTCCCGTCCGCGAGGCGCTCGCCCGGCTACTCGCCGACGGGCTGGTGGAGCGCCGCGCGGACGGGCTGTACCCGTTCCGGCCGCGCCTCGACGAGCTCGACCAGCTCTACGAGTTGCGTAATGTGCTCGAATCCAGGGGAATCCAGCGCGCGCTCGGTGAGCCGACGCACGACCTCGCTATGGTCCGCGCCGAACTCGAGCACTGGCGTCACCTGTCCGAACACCCGCCCGAACCCGGACCGGCGCTCATCGCCGCCGACGACCAGTTCCATATCGTGCTGCTGCGTTCTGCTGGCAATGCCGCGCTCGCCGATGCCCTCGCCTCGGTGCAGGTACGGGTGCGGCCGGTGCGGACCATGGACATGCCCACCCCCGACCGCATCGCCACCATGACGGCCGAGCACATCACCATCGCCGAACAGCTCCTGGCGGGCGAGCGCGCGGCCGCGCTGGAAACGCTGACCACGCATATCGATTCGTCACGTTCGCATGTGATCGCGCGCGCGAAGGCGGCGCTGCATCTGACGAGGCTGGCGCAGGTCGTCCGGGATTGATGGGCGGCGTTCGCCTTCAGACTCGGCAGGGCAGGTCGGTGCGCGGCGGGCGGAGTGGCGCAGCGAGTGCGCGTTGGGCAGGTAGCTCGGACCGCCTGTGTCCCTCGCGGTAACGGCGACGTGCTACCGGTCCGCGCTGTGGTCAGCATCCGGGCTGAAACGGCCAGCACTCCACTTGCGCTCGCGGTGATGCGATACCACCAGCAGGCACCGCCGGTGCCGTCGCCCGGCTCTGCGGCGTCGCGGTGGCGCCGGTGGTCGTGGTGGCGGTCGGTTCGACTTCGGGTCCATCGGTGAGTACGGCCCGCACGATCACGCCGAGCACCACGAGTGTGCCGAGCACGCCAACGGTGAGCACCACCCATGCGGCGGCGGTCTGCCTGCCGCTGTTCTCCGGTGTCGGTTCGCGTCTCGGCGCGGGGCGGGCGGGGAGCGGTTTCGGTTTGGGGGCGGCCGTGTCGAAACCTTCGGCGAGCAGTTCCTCGCGACTCAGCAGAACGTCGCTGCCGGAGTCTCGGATGAGTGCCGAGGCTGCGGCCAGCACCCGATCGGCGGTCCAGACACGCGGGCCTGCGGCGAAATTCTCCAGGTAGATGCGGAATTCGGTGGTGTCGGCGGCATTGGCGACCACCACGTCCACGCCGGGGCGCAGAGTGGTGCGCGCGGGCCGGACCACTGCCCCGCGCCACGGCAGCAGCACCACGGCGCCGCAGAGATGGCCGGGATCTTGCAACGAACGTTCCAGCGCCGTCTTCACCTCGTGCACCGCGTGCTCGAGTTGATCGGACAGGTTGACGCCCTCCGGTTGTTCGAGGTCGGCCGGCTGGGAGCTGATGGTCCAACGCCCACCGCCTGCCTCGAGAATCCCGCTCTGCCTGCGCCGGAAACCGCGTGCCTCGAGCACGGTGACCCCGCGCGGCGTCCACACGACGGCGTCGACCTGCCGTTTCCCGCTGTCGGGACCCACCTGTAGATCGATGAGGGCCACGCCGGTGGTCGGGAGCTTACGCAGGCATTCGACGAATTCCCGCTCGGCCGCGGACAGTTCCGCGCCCGACTCGATCTTCACCAGCATCGTGCACTACCCCTGACGTGCGTCCCGATCCAGCCTCGCACCCGGCGGCGGCCCATCCACAGGCCGCCGCCCGAGCTACTCCGCTAGATCATGACGCCCCATCCGGGCGAATTCCACCCCAACGGCGACGACCACCTCAGCGCGTGGTGTTCTCGCAGTTCGCCACGGCCATGGGGTCCCACTGATCCGTCACACCCACTGGACCAGTTGGTAGAGAATGCCGTTGGGGTCGGACATCTGGAAGTAGCGTTCGCCCCACTCCTCGGTTTCGATCGGGGTGACGATCGGAACGCCTTCGGATCGCAGGCGCGCGTATTCGGTGTCGATGTCGTCGACGACGAAGACGACGAGCAGACCATCGCCCGCGCTCCCGGCGGCGCCGGCCGGCTTGAAGCTCTTCAGGCCGGTGCGCAGGTAGATGAGGTTCATGCCCGCGTCCTCCCGGGCAAGCGAGACGAACCCATCGGCGGACATCTTCTCGGTGAACCCCAGATGATCGGTGACGAACTTCGCCGAGGCCTGCGGGTCGGCGACATTGAGCGAGATGGCGGATTCGGTGATGCGCATACGGGGCTCCTTCTTATCGCTTTCTCTCTACTAAGTACGTTATACTTTGTAGAGAAATTTCCGATCAGACGCATTGTGATGTGAATCACTAAATGGAGGTGGGATGGCAACACCGAAGGAACGCGGCGGCGCGGGAGATCCCGTGCGAACCCTGGAGCTGCTGTGGCGGGCGCCGATACCGTCCGGGCGCGGGCCGAAACAGCGCAGCAGTGTCGACGACGTGGTCTCCGCGGCCATCGAGATCGCCGACGCCGACGGAATCGCCGCCGTGACCATGCGCGCGGTCGCCGCCCACCTCGGGCTCACCCCGATGGCGACCTACACCTACGTCCCCGGCAAGGCCGAACTGATCGACCTCATGCTCGATGCCGTCTACCTCGCGATGCCACGCGCCGACCTCGCCGACCTCCCGTGGCGCGAACGGGTCGCGATCGTCGCCGCGGAGAACCGCGCGATGCTGACCGAGCACCCATGGGTGGCCTACATCCCGACCACCCGCCCGCCGCTCGGCCCCGGCCAAACCGCCAAATACGACCACGAACTGCGTGCTTTCGACGGCCTCGGCCTCGACGACGTCCAGATGGATGCCGCCCTGACCTACCTACTCGGCTTCGTCACCTCCGTCGCCCGCATCGCAAACGACACCGCCCGCGCCGCCGCCGACAGCTCGATCTCCGACAGCCAATGGTGGGAACGCGCCGCCCCCCTGCTCGAATCCCTCATCTCCCCAGAGCAATACCCGCTGGCCACCCGAGTCGGCGCCGCCGCCGGCTCGGCCCACGACGCCGCCTACAGCGCCGACCACGCCTACGAGTTCGGGCTCGCGCGGGTACTCGACGGATTGGACAGATTGATCAGCGGCAACGGCGACTGATCGACAATGCTTGCGGCACAATGCCGCCGACGACACCCCCCGTGCCAACCTGCGGCCGGGTGCCTCGCGGGCGGACGGCGCTAGTGCTTCATCTCGTCGCGCTGGATGCGCAGCGCGGTGATCGTGGCCGCCAGGCCCTCGTATTGGTTTGTCAGCAGGACGATTTCGATGAGGTGGCGGTCGTCGTAGTAGGTCGCCAGCTGTTCCCACGCTGCGTCGTCGATATCGCGGGTAGTGACCAGTTGGTCGACGGCCGTGAGCAGGGCGCGGTGTTTGTCGGACCAACCGGGGGCGTCCGGGCCGGTGCGTACCCCGTCCAGGATCTCCGGGGTGACGCCCGCGCGCTTGCCGAGCTCGATGTGATGGTCCATCTCGTAGTCGCAGGAGCGCAGATGCGCGACCCGCAGGATGACGAGTTCGGACTCGTGCCTGGTCAGCTTGCCGCCGGGCATGAGTTTGCCGGAGTAGTGCAGCCAGCCGCGGAACAATCCGCCGGTGCGGCCGAGGGTGCTGAACAAATGCGCGTCGGCGGTACCCGCGGCCCGCGAGAGCACCTGCCAGACCACCCAGTTGACCGGCCCCAGCTGACGCAATCGCCCCGGGGACACACGTGGTTGCGACGTCGAAACCATCTGCGTTCGCCTCTTTCACCAGATCTGCGCACCCGATCGGCGATCGGGCACGCGGGCCGCCGCCGAGCCTACCCGCGCCTGGGATGGGCGCGGTGTGTTCCCGCACCGGGCTCCGGGGCGGGCACGGTGCGCGCCTATTCCCGCAGCAGTTCCGAGACCCGCACGAACCGATATCCGTCGGCCTTCAGCGCAGCGACGATGCCGGGTATCGCGGCCAGCGAGTTCGTCCTGTTCCCGAACATCACGTGCAGCAGGATGATCGAGCCGGGCCGCACCTCACGCACGGTCTGCGCAACGATCTGCTCGGCACTCGCCGACGGATCGGAGTCGGGCTCCACATCCCACATCACCGTGGTCGTGTCGTGGTCGGACAGATATTTCGGCAGCGTCCACAGTTTCTTGCCGTAGGGCGGGCGGAAGGTGATCGGACCCTGGTACCCGGTCGTGCGGATCGCGGCGTCGGTGCGGCCCACCTCGTCGGCGACGGTGCCGGGGGTCACGAACACCATGCGGCGGTGGGTGTAGGTGTGGTTGCCGATCTCGTGGCCGGCCGCCGCGATCGCCGCACCGAACTCCGGATGCAAGGCGAGATCACGGCCGTTGAGATAGAAGGTCGCGGGCACTTCGGCGTCGGCGAGCACCTTCAGCACCTCGGCAGCTTTCGTGGTCGGCCCGTCGTCCAGCGTCAACGCGACCACCTTGTCGTCGGTGTCGACGCGGTCGACGATCCGGCCCGCGAACTGGAAGGTCCGCGAATTCATCAGGTAGTAGCCGCCGACGGCCAGTACGACGACCACTACCAATATCACCGCCGCGCCGACCAGAGCCCGGCGCTTCATCGTCGGCCAGTCATCGGTTCGGCCAAACCTCTTTCAACTGCGCGGCTACCTCCGCGGCCTGGCGCTCGCGATCGGCTACCGACCCGACCACGGCACCGGCGGAGGTCCCGACGAACCGATCCGCCTGGCCCAGGTCGATCCCGGCCTCCCGCAATCCGATCCCCAGCCCGACCGGCCAGCTGATTCCCACGGGCCCACCCCCGCCGAGAACCAGTGCTATCCGGTCCCGTTCCGCCGCATCAGCCATGCAGGCAGGCTAACGAACACGCGCGGTATCCGCTGCCGAACGTATCTGTCGCTACCGCCCGACGAGGAAGGACTGCGCGGGCACGAAAAGCTCATGGCCGGATTCGAACCGGGCCAGCACACCCTCCGGCCACCACTGCACCGAGCGCAACACCAGATCAGGGCTGCCGGTAATACTCAGCCCCACCCCGTGCGAATACACCAGGCCCGGATCGCGGCTCACTCGGATCTCATCAGGTCGTCTTCGATGCAGCAACCCGCTCTCGCGCTGCACTACACCGAGGTAATACGTCACGCCGTCCGGATAGCGCACACTCGCCGGCGATGCCTCGGTCTGCCGGATCTCGGAGTGCGAGAACGTCGTATCGATGAGTGCGACCGCCACCACCAGTACGAGGACGGCAGCAAGCAACGACCACACACGCGCGCGCGACCCGGCGCGGGGCGGTGGCACCGGCGCCGGGTCGGCGGACATCGATCGGTTCGCGATCAGAAGTTGATCATGTGCCCCGCGAGGCCGTGGATGGCTTCCTGCAGGGCCTCGCTCAACGTCGGGTGGGTGTGCACGTTGCGGGCGAGTTCGTTGACCGTGAGGTCCCACTTCTGGGCCAGGGTCAGCTCCGGCAGCAGTTCGGAGACGTCGGGGCCGATGAGGTGGCCGCCGAGCAGTTCACCGTGGGTGGTGTCGGAGATGAGCTTGACGAAACCGGTGGGGTCGCCGAGGCCGTGCGCCTTGCCGTTGGCGGTGAACGGGAAGGTCGCGACCTTCACGTCGTAGCCTTCGTCGCGGGCCTGCTGTTCGGTGAGGCCGAAGCTGGCTACCTGCGGCTGGCAGAAGGTGGCGCGCGGCATCATCCGGTAGTCGCCGAGGGTCATGGTCTCGGCGCCGCCGATGGTCTCGGCCGCGACCACGCCCTGCGCCTCCGCGACATGCGCCAGCTGGAGCTTGGCGGTGACGTCGCCGATGGCGTAGATGTGCGGCACGTTGGTGCGCATGTGGTCGTCGATGGCGATGGCGCCGCGATCGGTGAGCGCGACGCCGGTGTTCTCCAGGCCGTAGCCCTCCACCCGGGGCGCGAAGCCGACGGCCTGTAGCACCTTGTCGACGGTGACGGTCTCCACCGAGCCGGACTTGTTGTCCTTGATGCTGACGGTGACCTTGGAGCCGTCGTCGTCGATGGACTGCACGGCCGCACCGGTGGTGATGGTGATGCCGAGCTTCTTGTACGCCTTGGTGATCTCCTTGGAGACGTCGGCGTCCTCGTTGGGCAGCGCGCGGTCGAGGAACTCGACGATGCGCACGTCGACGCCGTAGTTCTTCAGCACGTAGGCGAACTCCATGCCGATGGCGCCCGCGCCGACGATCAGGATGGATCCGGGCAGGTCGCGGGTGAGGATCTGCTCCTCGTAGGTGACGACGTTGGCGCTCAGCGAGGTGCCGGGCAGCAGCTTGGTGACCGTGCCCGTCGCGATGATCACGTTGTCGAAGGTGACGGTATCGGTGCCGCCGTTGCTCAACGCCACCGAGAGGGTGTTCGGGTCGGTGAAGGTACCGAGACCGTCGTATTCGGTGATCTTGTTCTTCTTCATCAGGAAGTGGACGCCCTTGACCCGGCCGTCGGCGACCTTGCGGCTGCGGTCGAACGCAGCGCCGAAGTCGAAGGACGCCTCACCGGTGATACCGAAGGTCTTCGCTTCCTTGGTGAAGATATGAGCCAGCTCCGCGTTGCGCAGCAGCGCCTTGGATGGGATGCAGCCGACGTTCAGGCACACGCCACCCCAGTATTTCTGCTCGACAATCGCTGTTCGCAGGCCGAGTTGAGCGGCACGAATCGCGGCGACGTAACCGCCGGGACCAGCGCCGAGAACGACGACATCGTAGTGGGAAGTCACGGCACCGAGCCTAACGCTGTTGCTGGAAGTTCACTCGCCTATCCCCCGCAATGGTGGGGACTCACGGGCTACTCGCGAGTAGAAATTCGCGCCGCCGCGCGACGGTTACGGTGGACCCCGTGGTTATCGGGCGATTCGATGCCGGCGGGCACCGGGGCACGGCACCTGCCGGCGCATTGACCGGAACCGCCTCCACCCAGCTGATCCGCCTCGTCCGCGACACCGCGCTGCGGGCAGGCGTGGCTCCCGAGCGGATCGCGGCGATCCGCGGCGTCTCCGATGACGCCCTGCGCGGCGAACCCGACCGCGTGCCGATGCGCTCGCTGATGCGACTGTGGGAGCTGCTCGCTGCTACCGGGGCGGGCGCCGGGCTCGCGGTGGTCGAGGACGCGCCGCTGGGCCGGCTCAGCACCTGGGACTATCTGGTCACCACGGGTGCGACCCTCGCCGATTCGCTCACCGCCGCGCAGCCGTATCACCAGCTCGTCACCGCCGCGACCGAAGGCTTCGATCTGCACACTGCGGGCGAGCTGACCGTCGGCTACCGCACCGGTGCCGGCGATCCGGCGGTGGCGGCGGTGGTGAACGAGTACGTGCTCGGCTACTACCTGAGGCGGGCCCGGGAAGGGCTGGGCCGCAATGTCGCCCCGGCCCGCATCACCTTCAGCCATCCGGCCCCGCGCGAGCACCGGCCGCTCACCGAAGCCTTCGGCACCGCCCGGATCGATTTCGACGCCCCCGCCGACACCATCACCTTCACCGAAGCCGACGCCGCCGCCCCGCTGGCCCGCGCCGACCCCGCGCTCGCCGCCCTGTTACGCAGCCACGCCGAGCTGGTCCTCGCCTCCGCGCGACCGATCGCCGGACCGCTGGACGAATTCCGCACCGCCCTCGCGGCCGCCATCGACGCCGGCAGACCCACGCTCACAGAGGTCGCCGCCAGGATGGCGATGAGCCCGCGCAGCCTGCAACGACGGCTCGCCGAGAACGGCTCGACCTGGAGCCAGGAACTCGACCAGGCGCGCTACCGCCGCGCCGAAGAACTGTTGAGCGCCGGATCGACCACCGCCGGCGTCGCAGCTCGCCTCGGATTCGCTGACGATCGCGCACTGCGCAAGGCGTTTCGGCGCTGGAGCGGGGAATCGCCCGGGGCCGTGCGGCGCCGCTGAGGCCAGGCTTTCGGCACCCTGGCGCGGCAGGACCGGTTCGTGGCACGCGCGGACCTGGGATGCGTCCCGCAACCGCCATAGCTTCGTCGTATCCGGACGAACAGTCCGCGAAGCGAGAGAGGCAGAACCGTGCAGATCCACATCGAACAGCAGCCCGCCCAGTCCACGGCCGACCTGGCGACCCCCACGACGACCCGCGAGATCCGTTTGGCCACACGCCCTTCGGGAGCGCCGACCGCCGAGAACTTCGACCTCGCCACAGCCCCGATCCCCGATCTCGCCGACGGCCAGATCCTCGTCCGCAATACCTGGATGTCGGTCGACCCCTACATGCGCGGCCGGATGGACGACAAACCCTCCTACATCGCGCCCTTCCAGGTGGGCGCGGCGCTGGAGGGCTCCGCGCTGGGTGAGGTGATCGCGTCGCGGGCCACCGGTATCCCGGTCGGCGCCACCGTCACCCATTTCGCGGGCTGGCGTGAGCACGCGGTGATCGGCGGCGACATGGCCACCGTCATCGACCCGTCACTCGCCGAACCGCACCACTACCTCGGCGCCCTCGGCACCGCCGGCCTCACCGCCTACGCGGCGCTGACCGACGTGGCCCCGGTCCACCCTGGCGACACGGTGTTCATCTCCGCGGCGGCGGGCGCTGTCGGCAGCGTGGCCGGACAGATCGCGCGGAAACTCGGTGCGAGCCGGGTGATCGGCTCCGCCGGAGGCGCGGTCAAACAGGTTTGCTGACAACGGAATTCGGCTTCGACGCCGCCATCGACTACCGCGCGGGCGACCTCGCCGGCCAGCTGGCCCAGACCGCGCCCGATGGCATCGATGTCTACCTCGACAGCGTCGGCGGCGAACACCTGCGCGTGGCCGTCGAAGCCATGCGCCCGCACGGCCGCGTCGCCCTGGTCGGCGCGATCAGCGGCTACAACGGCGACTCCGCCCAGCGGGGACCGGACCTGTTCCTGGCCGCCACCAGGGAAATCACCCTCCGTGGCATGCTGGTGAACAGCTACTTCTCGATTTTCCCCGAGTACATCACCAAGGCCGCCGCCTGGCTCGCCGACGGCACCCTGCGCACCGAGGAAACCGTGTACGAGGGTCTGGACCAGGCTCCCGCCGCTTTCCTCGGCGTCCTTTCCGGCGCCAATACCGGCAAGATGCTCGTCCGCCTGGGGTGACGGCAGTTCCGGTGCGTCGACCACGACCGGGCATCGACGGGCAATCGTGACGGCCTGTTGAACCAGAGCCGCGTAGAGGTGTCGGGAGACGACACGGCGGCAGTGGTCACGGGGATGATTCGCGGTGGTGGTGGGGAGAGGATCCGCGTGTGGGTGTGGTGTCGTTGCGGCGATCTTCCCGGAGAATGCGGCTATTCCCGGCCGGGTGCCCGGTCCTTGACTTCGTCGTAGCCGACCTCGGCGGGTGCCTCGGTCGGCGAGTAGATCACGCGGATCACCCCCGTCGGAAACGCCTCCGTCGCCGTCATCCTCAGGTGGTACGGCGCGTCGCCGTCGTCGAACAGCTTGCGGCCCTTACGCGCCGCCACTGGGTGCACCAGGAGGCGCAGCTCATCGACCAGCCCCGCGGCGAGCAGCTGCTGCACCACGGAGATCGAACCGGGGATGAGGATGCCTGCGATGCCGGGATCGGCTTTGAGCGAGGTGACGGCATCGAGGAGATCGCCCTTGATCAGCTCGGAGTTGCGCCAAGAGAACTCCAGCGGCCGGCGCGAGACCACAACCTTGCGCACATCCCCGAGTTGTTTGGCGAACGGTGCGTCGTCCCCACCCGCCGCCTCGCGGGCGGGCCACGCTCCGGCGAAGCTGTCGTAGGTTTCACGGCCGATCAGCAGCACGTCAGCGGTGTCATAGTCCTCGCCGACCGCGCGGCCCATATTCTCGTCGAAGTACGGGAAGTGCCAAGCGGGGTCGATCTCGGCCACGCCGTCGACCGAGATGAACAGAGTAGAGACGACCTTTGCCATCGTGGTGATCCCTTCGAGTCAGGTGGTGTCAACAGGTAGACCGGCGAAGCACCCGCAAACTCATCGGCCCGCCCATAAATCCGTTCTGACGGAGAGTCGGCGTTTCGGGCCCGAACGATCAGAACGAGAGCAAACCGTAGTGGCAGAACGAGCAACTCGAGCAAGGTCCTCTGGCAAAGAGGAACATTGGCTGTCACGGGTCATGGGGTGTCGGTGCGCCGTTGGCGGCCGCGTCGATGCGCAGGGTGAGCTCGAGGGCGTCCAGGACGCTGTCGGGGGCGGCCCCAAAGAGTTGGTTCGACGACCCCTCGGTCGATGACCCGCTCAGCTCTGGGACTCTCGGTGTGCGGCGGAGTCGGTAGGTATGAATAGGGTTGTGGAGAACAGCTTTCAGCCGGTCGGGCGGCTACTGGACCGAGGCGGCAAACCTTGGTGGTACCTCGCAGCGATCTGGATGTCCGCGCCAGCGGCCTTCGTGCTCTGGGCCTCCGCACTCGGCATCTACTCCGACGTCGGATGGCGTGAGAGCGCGGAGCACATCTATCAACGATCCCTGGTGACGCTCGCCGTCTTCGCGATGGGCACCCTCGTGCTCTTGCGCTGCGCGCGTTGGTCTTGGCGTGCCTTCATGCTGTTCCTGGGAATCGGCATCGTCGCCGCCCTGCTGGCCCTTGGATACGAGCACTACACGCTCGGTTGCTGTCCATACATAGACGTGTGGGATCGCGGCTATCCGTATGGCTTCGTGCGGCACCGGAAAACGGAGTCCACCGACGTCCGGTGGATCGAGCCCGTCGGGGCGCTGGTCAACGTGCTGGTTTACGCCACGGTGGCGATGCTGCTCGCCACTGTCCGCAGGACCTGGCGGGACAGATGGCGGTTGGCGCCATAGATTCTGCGCGCCTCCTCCTGGATTTCGACAGCCGCGCTTTCTCCGCAGCTGTGACAGCGCCAATCTTCTGGTTCGTGGTCCGTACTACTGCCGTGCGAGAGTCGGCGGGGGCCGGCATGAGCCGCCGATCCGCACTCGAGCGCTGGCCCGAGCAGTGCGGGACGGTGGCCGCCTACCTGCTGAATCCGCGGCCGTGTGCTCGATCGCGGTTGACCAGTCCTGCGAATGGGTGGCCGGGGGATCGCACGGTGTTCTCGGGAGTCGGCCCTACCGGAGTGCCGCTGCACTCGAGGTAATCGGCAGACTGATGACATGGCTATCGTGATCAGGCCCGGCCGCCCCGAGGAAGCGGCACTGCTCAGCGACCTTGCTCTACGGTCCAAGGGTTTCTGGGGCTACAGCGAGCAGCTCCTCGACTCGTTTCGGCGTGAGCTGACCCTCTCTCCCTCCGACGTCGTGGACCGACGTACTGCCGTCGCCGAGCTGAACGGTGCGGTCGTGGGATTCGTTACCGTTGAGGGTCCTGCGCCGACTGGTGATCTGGGGATGCTCTTCGTCGTGCCGGAGGCCATCGGCAAGGGGATCGGCGCGCAACTGTTCCGACATGCGGTCGAGACGGCTCGCAGTGCTGGGTTCCATCGGCTGGTCATCGAGTCGGATCCCAACGCAGAGTCGTTCTACCGCGCAATGGGCGCCATCAGAGTCGGAGGTACCGAGTCCGGCTCGATACCTGGGCGCGAGCTGCCGTTGCTGGAAGTGGACATCGTCAGGAGCTGACCGGGTTCAGCGGTGCCTGCCCTCGCTGCCTTGCGCTGCCCGGCCGGGACTATGGCCCGGTGGCGGCTACGCGGCCGGCTGTCGGCTCGCTTCACTCGGCCGAGGCCGTGCGCATGTGGCCGGCACATCCCATTCTCGAAGCCGTTGCCCTGGTCCGCGATGCTCGGCGGTACGCCCCGACCGCGCCGGTCACTCCCGCCAGACCTGCCCGGCGGCCCGACGGAAGTTCCCGCCGAACACCGCGGCCCGGTCGGCGGCGCTGAAGCCGCGCTCGGCGAGCACGTCGTCCAGCCCGGGCACCTCGGAAAGACCGAGCAGGTCTTCGGGCGGGGTCCACTGCAAGGGGCCCCACTTGGTGTACGCGTCGGAGAAGGCGCCCGGGTTGGTGCGGATCTCGTGGTTGAAGTCTTCGGCGTCGAAGGAGTAGTCGGAGCCGATGCCGATGTGGTCGATACCGACCAGTTCCGCGCCGTATTCGATGTGGTCGGCCACCGCGCTGACGCGCTGGGCCCGTTCGTCGGGGTCGTTGCGGCCGAGGAAGATGCCGACGCCGTTGATGCCGATGACACCGCCGGTATCGGCGCAAGCCCTGGCCTGCTCATCGGTGATATTGCGCGGATGCTCCCACACCGCGTCGAAGTTGGCGTGGCTGTAGATCATCGGGGCTTCGGAGAGTTCGGCCAGGTCGAGGCCGGTGCGGCGGGAGCAGTGCGCGCCGTCGACGAACACCCCGGCCTCGTTCAGCGCACGCACCAGGTCGCGGCCGTAGCCGGTGAGCCCGGTGTCCTCGGCATCGAGGCAGCCGCAGCCCGCGGCGTTGGCGTGGTTGTAGGTGGGCAGCAGCGAGCGGACGCCGAGATCGCGGAAGCGGGCGACGTTGTCCAGGTCGCCGTCGAGCGGGCCCGCGTCCTCCAGGTCGAAGGCGAGCCCGATGGTGTCCGGGTCGCCGATCTCGGAGACCGCGGTGACCAGTCGGAATCGTCCGTCGGCGCGGGCGTCGGCGCGGAACTTGTGCAGCAACGCGAGAGTGTCGGCACTCGACTGTGGCGAATAGCCGACGTTCACCGACAGGTACGACCCCAGCGGGTAGCGCGCCAGCTCGGTGATGTCGGCGGTCGGTAGTAGCGGCAGGCAGCTGTGCTGCTCCCACAGAAACGGCGGCACGGCAACCTCCTGGATAGTTCAGCATCCGAGCAGCTCATCCTATGTCTCGGCGAGACCTGCGCCGGGTAGCCGCGTGGTGGTCGTCACCGCTGGGCAACAATGTGGGGATGAGCGGCGTTGACGAGGAAGTGACTGATCCGTATCTCTGGCTCGAAGAGGTGACCGGCGAGGCCGCCCTGGATTTCGCGCGTGCCCACAACGAGGTCGTGGTCGAGCGCTTCGCCTCCTCCGACCGGTTCACCGAGTTGCAGCGCCGCATCCTGGACATGCTCGACACCGACACCAAGATCGCCTACCCGGGCCGTCGCGGGCAGTGGCTGTACAACTACTGGCGCGACGCCGAGCACCCGCGCGGACTGTGGCGGCGCACCACCTTCGACGAGTACGCCACCGACGACCCGGACTGGGACGTGCTGATCGACCTCGACGCCGTGGCCGCCGACGAGGACGAGAACTGGGTGTGGGGCGGTGCGGGCGTGCTGCGTCCGTCGCAGAGTCGTGCGCTGATCTCGCTCTCGCGGGGCGGGGCAGATGCCAAGGTGGTGCGCGAATTCGACCTGGAGACCAGGAAGTTCATCGCGCCGGAGGACGGCGGGTTCTTCCTGCCCGAGGCGAAATCGCAGATCAGCTGGATCGATATCGACACGGTGTATGTCGGCACCGATTTCGGGCCGGGCGCGCTCACCGACTCCGGGTACCCGCGTATCGCCAAACGCTGGCGTCGCGGCACCCCGCTCCCGGAGGCGGAGACGGTATTCGAGGGCGAGGCCGGTGATGTGGCGGTGTCGGCCGGCTTCGACCGCACGCCCGGCTACGAGCGCCACTACATCGGCCGCGCCATCGACTTCTTCAACGAAGAGGTGTACCTGCTCGAGCAGGACGGCACCTGGCGTCAGCTGGAGACGCCGCTGGATGCCAGCGAGTCCTGGTACAAGGATTGGCTGCTGGTGCGGTTGAAGTCGCCGTGGGAGATCGGGTCGACGACCTATCCGGCCGGCGCGCTGCTCGTCACGAACTTCGACGATTTCCTTGCCGGTGGACGTGATTTCGAAGTCCTCTTCGAACCCGACGCGCACACCGCGTTGCACGGCTACGGCTGGACCGAGAATCATCTGCTGCTGGTCACCCTCGAGGATGTGCAGACCAAGTTGTACGTCCTCACTCCCGGCGAGGACGGCTGGCGCCGCGAACCCCTCGCCGACACACCGCCGATGTCGACCACCGGTGTGCTGAACCTCGACCCGCTCGAGGGCGGCGACGATTTCATGCTCACCACCAGCGGATTCACCACCCCGGCCACACTGCTGGCCGGTTCCGTCGGCGGCGAAACCGCCCGGCTCAAGCAGGAACCCGGCTTCTTCGACACCGACGGCATCGAGACCGAGCAGTTCTTCGCCCGCTCCGACGACGGAACCATGGTGCCGTACTTCGTCATCCGGCACCGCGACCACAAGGGCTCGCCGCGGCCGACGGTGATGTCCGGCTACGGCGGCTTCGAGGTCTCGCGCACCCCCGCCTACAGCGGCGCCTCCGGCATGGGCTGGCTCGAACGCGGCGGCACCTGGGTGATGACGAATATCCGTGGCGGCGGTGAATACGGCCCCGAATGGCATACCTCGGTGCAGAAAGCCAACCGGCACAAGGTCTACGAGGACTTCTCCTCCATCGCGCGGGACCTGGTGGACCGTGGCATCACCACACCCGAGCAGCTCGGCGCCGTCGGCGGCTCCAACGGCGGCCTGCTGATGGGCGTCATGCTCACCCGCTACCCCGAGTTGTTCGGCGGCATCGTCTGCCAGGTGCCGCTCCTGGATATGAAGCGCTACCACCGCCTGCTGGCCGGCGCCTCGTGGATGGCCGAATACGGCGACCCGGACAACCCCGAGGAATGGGAGTACATCAGCAAGTACTCCCCCTACCAGAACGTCCGCGCCGACAAGCAGTACCCGCCCATCCTGCTCACCACCTCCACCCGCGACGACCGCGTCCACCCCGGCCACGCCCGCAAGATGGCGGCGCTGCTGGAGCAACTCGGGCACAAAGTCTGGTACCACGAGAACATCGAGGGCGGGCACGGCGGCGCCGCCGACAACAAGCAGTCGGCGTTCCAGGCGGCGTTGATCTACGAATTCTTCACGCAGATGCTGGTGGAGAAGAGCTAGCCGCCGGAGGCCTGTCGGCCACCACCCACAGACCTCGTCCACTGGAACGGACCGCCGGAGTCACGGATCCACCCGACGCGCCCGACCGGGTGGCATCGGTGCCTGCTGGTGACAGTTCAGATTCCGGTGACCGAGAGGATGCGGAACGGGGTAACAGGCGTGCCGGCGCCGAGCGGGCCGCCCTTGTCGAATTGGGAGGATACGACAAGGGTTCGGTCGTCGATGTGCACCAATGTCGTCGGGACCGCGAGGGTTACATCGGTCAGTACGGCCTCGCGGGTTGCGCTGGTCCCATCTGCGGTGAGGGTCCAGCGGGCCAGGGTGTTCTTCATGTTCTGGCCCACCCGCAGGTTCGCCCCGTCCAGTTCGAGCCCGTCGCCCATCGACATATCGCCGCCGTGCAGAGCGACCTTGCCGATCGTCCCGCTCGCGCCATCGCCGAGTTCAACGCGGTAGAGATCGCCGCCGGTCGAATCGACGACGAGCAGATAGCTGCCTGCGGCGTCGGCGGTGATGCCGTTGAGGGTGTAGGCCTCCGGGCCGTGCGGTTCGAGGGCGGGCTTCAGATCGACGGCGGGCGCGAGCTCACCGCGTCCGCCCTGGGTGATCGCACGGATCAGGTCGTCGGGCGTGATCCGGTAGATCACCGCGGTTTTGCTGTCGGTGATGTAAGCGGCGCCGTCGGCGGTGATCACGATGTCGTTGACGAATCGCTCCCCGGTACCCGCGACGTCGAAGCGGGCCAGTAGCCCGCGCGAGGCGATGTCGTACACGGCGACACCGGCCGTCGAGTCCAGCACCCAGAGCCGGCCGTCTCGGTCCACCCGCAAACCGTTCGCGGTCTTACGCCCATCTGTTCCACCGGGCAGGAACACCTCGGCCCGGGCAGCGCCTGGCACCGCCCGGTAGACCGTGCCGTCGGCGAAGGAGCCGACGTAGATGTCGCCGGTGCGCGCATCGGCCGCGATGCCTTCCGGATAGACCCGGTCTCCGGGCAGTTCGAACGCCGTCTCGATCCGCGGCGCCGGTCCCGCCGAGTCAGCCGTACCGCCGCAACCGGCGAGCGCGAGCACGGCCGTCGCCGCGATGCCCCCGGATGACCAGCGGCGACGAGCATATTCCGGCATGATTCGAGCCCCTTTCGACCTTGCACGTGTAGTCACACGAACGAATGAGCACGAATGTAGATTAGAACTCTAATACTCGTCAAGACTCGTACTCGTCGAAGCGTGGATACGATGCCTGGTATGACGCCCATGCCCGCCGCCGAACGCATCGGCTCCTACATCAAGCGCGCCGAGCAGGCCCTGAACGCGGCCAAGAACGCGGCACTGAAACCGGCGGGCGTCACCGTGGCCCAGTACGCGGCGCTGCTGGGCCTGGTCGAGAACCCCGGCATCTCCGCGGCCGCTCTCGCCCGGTTGTGCGGGGTGACGCCGCCGACGATGAACACCGTGCTCACCAACCTCGTCGACCGCGGCCTGATCGAACGCACCCCGCACGCCTGGCACCGCAACGTGCTCGAAACCCGGCTCACCGAGGCCGGGGAGAAGGCCATGCGTGATGCCGACGCCCGCGCGATCGCCGTGGAACGGGCCGTCGCCGCCGGATTCACCGAGGACGAGCGGCAGACCCTGATCGATCTACTGACCCGCTGCGCCGATCTCTTCGATGCCACCCGAGCCGAGGCGCCCACGGCACCGGAGCGCAACTGAGGTTCCCCGCGATTCGTCGGCGACCGAGCGCTGCTCGACGTCTGCGATGCCCGCTCGGATGCGGCGGCACGGGCGGAGTCAACCGTTGAACACCCTCTGCTCCCGCAACTTTCGCCCTCGCCCAGCGGCATCCACCCACGCCGCCAGCGCCGATTCCGGGTCTACAGTGACGCTATCGACACCGGCACCTACCTGCCGGGCCTCGAAGGCGCGGGAAACGCCACCATCACCGTCGTCGGTAAGCGGACCTTCCCGCCCTACTCGCGATCCCGAACTGACCCGCGGGCCGAGGGCCGCATGAGCTGGGCAGTTCGGTACGGATGAACGCAGGGTGGTCGTCGGTACAGCAGCCCATCCGGCGCGCCGAGGTGGCGCTAACCGAGGACGAACGCGACGAGAAACCCTGCCGCGGTGGCGATCCCGACCCACCACCCACCTTCCCGATACGCCTCGGGCATGAGCGAATCCGCGAGCACCGCGATCGTCGCGCCGCCCGCGAACGCTTGCACGGTGCTGATCTGGGTCCCGGAAAGGTTGTCGGAGAGCAGGTTTCCCAGCACGGTCACCGCCACGAGTACGACACCGGTGATGGTCCACAGTGCCAGCGCGCGCCCAGGAGCGAAGCCGTGCCGGTCGCGCATCAGGGCCGAACCGCCGATGGCCTCGGGCACATTCCCCACCGCCACCGCGACCAGCAGCACGATGCCCCCACCTCCGGCCAGCGAGACCCCGAGCGCGGTGTTCTCCGGGACGCCGTCGAGCACCGTGCCGAGCATCAGCGCCCAGCCGATCGCGGTGGGCCCGAGTCGCTGCTCGATGACCCGATTCGCGACCACATAGACCGTGGCGCCGGCGAACAGCGCGAAACCGGCGATCCACGCGCCGGCTTCGACGAACGCGGGTTCGAAGAGTTCATTGGTCACCGCGGCGATCATGGTGCCCGCACCGAATGCCATCAGCGAGGCGAGCACCGGCTTCGGCAGCGACCACCGCAGGCCGATAACGGCACCGAGTACCAGCGGCACTGCCGTGCCCAATCCGTAGAGCAGCGCGGTCCCCATTCGGCCACGGTAGGTCAGCGGGTAGCGTCGCCCCGGTTTCCGCGCCGAAGGCTTCTAAATAATTCTAGAAATTCCCTTCAAAATCGCCCCAGGCGCCGTAGCTCTCGGTATCGTCCGATTCGGCAAACAGCCAGTGACACTGGCCAGGTAATCCCAGATCGGAGTTCGTGTTTGACAGGTGTTCCATCCGACGTGCTCGGATAGTCGCTCGCATGCCGTCGGCGATGGGGAAGGCCGGTGAGTGTCGAACATCTCGCCTGCCCCGGCGCCACGAGCGAATAACGAGCCGACGCAGACTTGCCAACCCGGCCGACGCGCGGTCGGCCGTCAGTTGCGGCGAAGGGCCCGATCCATGACGAGGGGATCGGGCCCTTCGGTATTGTCTGCCCCAATGTCACAGGATGCGAATACGGGACGAATGTATGCCGGGCAACCCGTAGAGGACCGGCAGCGCCAACGGCGTGCGCGTTTTCTGGAATCCGGTCTGACCGTTTTCGCGCGCGACGGATACGCCAACAGTTCGGTCGGCGCCATTTGCAAGGATGCGGGACTGTCGTCTCGACAGTTCTACGAGGAGTTCACCGGCCGCGAATCCTTGCTGATCGAGCTGTACGAGCAGATCCATCGGGAATCGCGCGCCGCGGTCGAGGCGGCGCTGGCCGAGCGGTCCGAGGCCAGCGCGGTGGAGAGCATCGACGCCGCCGTGCGCGCCTACGTGGAATCCATCGGCACCGATCCGCGCAAGGCCAGAGTGGCACTGGTCGAGGTGGTCGGCGCCGGGCCCAAGGTGGAGAAGCTGCGGCTGGAACTGCGCCGCATGTGGGGCTCGTTGCTCGCGGGCGCGGCCGAGGACGCCGCCATGCACGGCGAGATCCCGCCCGGCGACTACGAGATGCGCATGCTCGCCATCATCGGCGCGGTCAACTATGTCGTCGACGAATGGAGCGGTTCGGAACCGCGCCGCCCCCTCGACGACGTGATCCGCGTGCTCAGCCGGGTCATCATGGGTGCCGTCGGAGCGTGATCGAAGCCGGGCACTCCGCGTAGCCTTGGCGCGTGGAAACCGTACCGATCCAGATGCCCGACGGCAGCACCGTCCCGGTGCGGTTGCTGTCGGCCTCCGGCGTCCACCGTCATCCGGTGACGCCGGACGTGCCGCGCCCGGTCGTGGTGATCGTGCCCGGCCTCGGCGTCCCCGGCGAGTACTACGGCTACTTCGCCCGGTTGCTGTCCGAGCGCGGTTTCGACCTCGCCATCGCCGAGCTACGCGGTAACGGCGACAGCACCCCCAAACCGGATTCGTCGAGCACCTACGGCTATCACGAGCTGGTCTCGGTCGACTTCCCCGCCATGTTCGAGGTGGTACGCGACCGCTTCCCGGACAGCACCCCCTACCTGCTGGGCCACAGCATGGGCGGCCAGCTCGGCGTCATGTACGCCGCCCGCATCCGCGGCCGCCTGGGCGGACTCATCCTGATCGCCTCCGGCACCCCCTACTACCGCGGCTACCGCGGACTCACCGGCCCCGGCATGCTCGTCGGCACCGCCGCCGTCTCCCTCACCGCCAACCTGGCCGGCTTCTGGCCCGGCGACCGCTTCGGCCCCAACGGCTTCGGCCGCCAATCCAAGGTCCTGATCTCCGACTGGGCCCGCCTGGCCCGCACCGGCCGCTTCGTCCCCGTGGGCGCCGACATCGACTACGAAGAACGCATCGCCCGGCTGAAACTCCCCGTCCTGTCCATCACCATGACCGGCGACGACCTCACCCCTGCCTCCTCCGCCCGCCACCTGCTGGAGAAACTGCCCAACGCCGACGTGACCACCTGGCACGAGACCCGGCCGCTCGGGCACAACGGGTGGATCACCGATCCGAACAGCACGATCGACCGGATCGAGAAGTGGTTGCGGGACAGGTGATTCCCAGCCGCCTCACCCACGGCCCCCGATAGTCGACCACCGGGCGAACGACAATCGCGGCCAGACTGCTGGTCGCGGTCGGGCTACCACTACTGGCAATAGTCGGAGCCATTGCCTTGCCCCCGCGTTCTGTGCCCGCAGCGAATCGACCCCGTGGAGTCGCTGACCAGCGCGTGCCATCGTGCGCGTTGACGATCAACGCGCGCCGCTCGAGCCGCGCTATAGCCCACCGGGTGCGGCACCTGGTCAGCCGGGCTTGTCTCGCAATCTGATCGGCGGTCAGCATCGCCCCTGGCACGAGCACATCCAGTACCGCGAGTTCGGCCCGCCTGGGTCCGAAACACATTGGTCCTCCAATTGTTCGCATCGGCGCGATTAGCAAGTTCGTGCGCTGCCACTCGGGCACGGCGTTCTTTCTCAGGTTCCATGCCGCGAAAGAGGTAGGGCGAGTGGTACTGGAGGTGGCATCACTACCTCGGCGACCGTGCAGCGAGCAGGTGGCGCCAGTGGCACAGCCGGTGGCATTCAGCCCGGAGGTGATGCGCAGAAGGCGGTAGTGGTGGCAGGCTGGAGAGATGTCAGCGGACACGGCGCGGCTGATCAAACAGCTCCGTGCTGCCAAGGGGTGGAGTCAGGGCAGGCTCGCGGGTGAGTTGTCGAGGTCGTCGGGTTACAACATGACTCGCGAATATATTTCGCGGCACTGGGAGTCGGGCCGAACGGAGCCGTCGGCGTTCTGGCTGCGTCATCTGGCCGCGGTGCTCGATTGTCCGCAGGAACTACTGGAGACCGACGTGAACCGTCGCGAATTCATGTCCCATCTCGCTGCGACATCCATCGCCCCAGTCGTCGCGTCAGATCTGCTGGCGCAAGGCTTTTCCACACGGTTGCACTCCATTGGTCCCGGCATGGACGAGTGGGAAGGCATGTTGGCGCGATACGGATCGGACTATATGAGCCAGGGTGCCGCACAGATTCAACAGCGATTGGCAGCCGACCTGGTCGTCTTGCAACAGCAGCTGGATTCTCCCCGCATGTGGGCTGTGGCGGCGCGATTGATGACTCTGTTCGCCAAGACCTATCCGGGCAGCGATGGCCGCAAGGCGATCTCGTGGTATCGCATGGCGGCCGAGGCAGCTGACCGCTCCGATGACACCAATACCCGAGTGTGGGTGCGCGGCCGTGCGGCGATCGCGCTCGGTTACGAAGGAGCCGGGATTCCGTTTGGCGAGAATTCGACACTTCAAACTCGGAGGAGCAGACCTCCGACTACGCAGTGCCGTGGTGGCGGGTGAATGTCTTCCTGTCTCTGCTGGCGGCCCGACTAGGCAATGAGAAGATCGCCCTCGCGGCGCAGGAAGACGCGAGCGCGGCGCTACCGCCCGAACTTCCGCGCTTCGCGACCCATCTGGACATGCATCGCGGCTTGATGCTCGTCCGCGCAGGCGACCGAACTCAGGGCGTGCGCGTCGCCCGCGCCGCCCTCGACGCCTTGCCTCCGGAAAAGCACTCGCTCACTCTGCGCATGCTGATGGATGAGATCAGTGGGCCGGACCGGATGGACGCCAGAACGACGTGAAATGCTCTCGGGGGTTCGAAGCTCACGGTG
>NZ_BAFY01000230.1 GCF_000308555.1 Nocardia cyriacigeorgica NBRC 100375
CGCAACAACTTCTGTCTAACGTTTCGCAGCACGAATACAGGCGCTGTATACAACCCGGTCGACAGCCATGACCGGGACGAACGTGCAGGTATTCGGTGCGGAACCCGTGCGGTGCCGCCACCACGACTGATGAGTGAGAAGGGTTCGCCCATGTCCGATTCCTCCCGATTCCGCCGACATCGCGGCAGCGTCCGATCCCGGCGTTCGGTCAAGGCCCTCGCGGTACCGACCGCGCTCGCGCTGGCCGGCGTGCTGCTGACCGCCTGCGGCGCCAGGGACGACGCCTCCGCGGACGGCTCGAACGCCGTCTCGTGTGTCGACACCTCCAAGGACACGATCAAGATCGGTTCGCTGCATTCGCTGTCGGGCACGATGGCCATCAGCGAGGTCACCGTCGCCAATTCGACCAAGCTGGCCGTCGACCAGATCAACGCCGCGGGCGGGGTGCTGGGCAAGCGGATCGAGCTGGTGCTCGAAGACGGTGCGTCGGACCCGAAGACCTTCGCCGAGAAGGCGGAAAAGCTCATCAGCTCCGACTGTGTGGCCGCGGTGTTCGGCGGCTGGACCTCATCGAGCCGCAAGGCGATGAAACCGAAGTTCGAGAGCCTGAATTCGCTGCTGTACTACCCCGTTCAGTACGAGGGCCTGGAGGACAGCAAGAACATCTTCTACACCGGCGCGACCACCAATCAGCAGATCGTGCCCGCCCTCGATTATCTGAAGCAAAAAGGCGTGAAATCGCTGTACCTGGTCGGTAGCGACTATGTGTTCCCACAGACCGCCAACCGCGAGATCAAGGCCTACGCGGCGGCCAATGGCATCGAGATCAAGGGTGAGGATTACACCCCGCTCGGCTCCACCGATTTCTCCACGATCATCAACAAGGTGCGCACCGCCGATGCCGACGCGGTATTCAACACCCTCAACGGCGATTCCAATGTCGCCTTCTTCCGCGAGTACACCAATGCGGGCCTGACCGCGGCCGATATGCCGGTGGTTTCGGTGTCGATCGCCGAGGAAGAGGTGGCCGGTATCGGTGCGCAGAACATCGCGGGTCAGCTCACCGCGTGGAACTACTACCAGACCGTCGACACTCCGCAGAACAAGGCGTTCGTCGACGCCTACAAGGCCGCCTTCGGCGCCGACAAGCCGACCTCGGATCCGATGGAAGCCGCCTACGCCTCGGTGTACCTGTGGAAGAACACGGTGGAAAAGGCGAATTCGTTCGCCGTCGCCGATATTCAGGCCGCGGCCGACGGCGTGAGTTTCGAAGCGCCCGAGGGCCTGGTGACCATCGACGGCAGCAACCACCACATCACCAAGACCGCCCGGATCGGCGAAATCCGCCCGGACGGCCTCATCTACACGGTGTGGGATTCCGGTCAGCCCATCGCACCTGACCCCTACCTCGACACCTATCCCTGGGCCGACGGCCTGAAGTAGACCCGCCTGCCGCGGCGGATGCCGACCGCCGCGGCAGATCCGGATGACCGCGGTTCGCGGCCGTGAGGGGGCCGCGAATCACCCGACCGAGCAACTGCCCCGCCGAGAACGGAACCAGAGGGACCAGCCCCGCTACGGGCGACCCCGAGGAGCCCGGTTCGC
>NZ_BAFY01000229.1 GCF_000308555.1 Nocardia cyriacigeorgica NBRC 100375
TGATGACCACCGACCAGGCGTCGCTGTTCGGGTTCCCCAACCCGATCATCGGCGTCGCCGGATTCGCGGTGGTCGTCACGCTGGCAGTGCTCGCGGTGGCCGGCGTGGGACTGCCGCGCTGGATCTGGGTGGGGCTGTGGCTCGGCACCATCGCGGGCACGGTGTTCATCTGCTGGCTGATCTTCCAGAGCCTGTACCGGATCGGCGCGCTGTGCCCGTACTGCATGGTCGTGTGGGCCATCATCACGCCGCTGCTCGCCGTCGTCACCCAGACGCTGTGGGGTGGTTCGCGTGGGCCGATGCGGGTGGTCGCGGAATGGCGGTGGACGCTCGTCGCGCTGTTCTACGCGGTGGTGTTGCTGCTGATCTTCCTGCGTTTCCAGGACTACTGGCTGTCGCTGGTCTGAGCGCGAGCTAGTTCGGGGTACCCCGCGCGAGGACGACGCGGATGGTGCGCTGCCCGCCCGGCCCGCTGACGCCCAGCTCGACGATGTCGTTCGGTTTGTGCTTGTTGATCGCGGCGCGCAGGGCGCGTGCGCTGGTGACGGTCTTGCCGTCGATCGAGGTGATGATCTCGCCGTCGGCCAGGCCGGCATTGTGCGCAGGCAGGCCGTAGATGGCGACGTCGACCCGTGCGCCGCTGGGCCTGGCGTCGGAGATCAGCACACCGAGCGTGGCGGTGGGGCCGACGTGCACGGTCTCGGTGGGGGTTCCGGAACGGATCTGGCGCACCACCCGCATGGCAGTGTCGATGGGCACCGCATAGCCCACGGGCGGGCGTTGCGCCTGCACACCGGGGTCCTCGTCCTCCTGGTCACCGGAGGCCGCGGCGATCACCCCGACCACCGCCCCCGAGTGGTCGGCCAGCGCGCCACCGGATTGGCCCGAACTCACCTCGGCACTGATCTCGACCATCCCGGACAGCGCCTTGCGGGACAGATCCGCCGAATTCAACGCCAGGATGGTGCTGTCCAGATCGGAGATGCGCCCGGCCACGGCGGTCGGCTCACCGGTGCCACCGGCATTGCCGATGGCGAGCACCTCATCGCGCAACCGCAAACCCGCCGAACTGCCGAGCCGGGCCGTGGTCAGGCCGGTCGCACCGACCAACCCGAGCAGCGCGATATCGGTGCTGGAGTCGTAGCCGAGCACCTGCGCGTCGTAGACCAGGCCGTCGGAGACCCGGGTGACCTTCACCGACTCGGCGCCCTTGACGACGTGATGGCTGGTGAGCACCTGGCCGTCGGCGGTCAGCACGATCCCCGACCCGGCGGCGCCCACCCCGAACGGCTTGGTGGCGACGTTGATGTTCACCAGCACCGGCTCGATCCCGGCCGCCACGGCCACCGGATCCAGCGGCGGACGCGGCGCGACGACGGCCGGTGCGGCGGCGGGCACCCGCTCCAGCGTCGGCCAGCCGGGCAGCTCACCGCGGTAACCGAGGAAGGCCGCAATGGCCAGGATCGTGGCGAAGACGGCCGCGCCCAGCCGGCCGGCACCGCCCCGTCGACGGGGGTGGTCGGCCCGCTGGTCATCGCGCGAATCGTGCCGGTCGCCGTCCATGCGCCTCCCACTTCACCCGCAGCCGATCACTCCATTGTCGCCCGAGTGCTCGGCTCGAGGCTCGCGAATTCCCGTCGCAGCGCGGTGAGCTGGGCAATCACGCCCGAATCAGTCTGATTTACGGCGCCGGACGCGGATCAACCGGTGGTGCGGCCGTTCGGGTTTGGGCAGCGGCGGCGGCGCGTTCTCGGTCGGCACTTCCACGTCGTAGCGGCGGATGTAAGCGCCCGCGAACGCCTGCAAGGTGGCCGTCACCGGGATAGCCAGCAACGCCCCCGTCGGCCCCAATATCGCCGCGCCCGCCAAGACCGCGCCGAAAGCCACCGCCGGATGCATGTCCAGGGTGGTCGCGGTGATTCTCGGTTGCAGCACATAGTTCTCGAACTGCTGGTAGAGGATGATGAATCCGAGCACCCACAGCCCGTCGGGCGGATTGTTGACCACCGCGACCACCACCGGCAGCGCGCCGGCCAGATAGGTGCCGACGGTCGGGATGAACTGCGAGACCACACCCACCCACAGCGCCAGCGCGAACGCCGACGGCACATCGAGCACCCGCAGCATGATGTAGTGCGCCAGCGTCGACACCAGCGCGAGCAGCCCACGCGAGTAGATGTAGCCGCCGGTCTTCTCCACCGCGATATCCCAGGCCCGCAACACATGTCGCTGTCTGCGCGGCGGCAGCAGCGAGCAGACCGCGTTGCGGAAGCGGGGACCGTCGGCGGCGAAATAGTAGGTGAACAGCAGCACCCCGAGCGCCTGGAACAGCGCCGCCACCGCGGTGGTGCCGATGCCCCACACATTGCCGGCCAGCCCCATCGCCGGGCCCTCGAGACTGGAACTCCATTCGGTGGCGTACTTCTCGATGTCGTCGCCCGACATCTCGGTGTGGAAGGTCTCGTTGATCAGGTCGACGGCCTCGTCGGCATAGCGCGGCGCGTTCTCCACCAGCGTGGTGACCTGCTCGACCAGCAGCGAACCCAGCGTCCATACGAAAGCGACCACGACGAGCAACAGGGTGAGGAACACCACGCCGGTAGCCGGGCCGCGCCGCCAGCCGTGCCGGGCCAGCCAGTTCACCGCGGGCTCGATGGCGAAGGCGAGGAACAGCGACACCATCAGCACCGTCAGCAGCCCCTGCAATTGCTGCAGCAGCCAGAACGCCGCGACGAAGCCCGCCACCGTCGCCGCGGCGAGCAGGAACGCCCGCAACAGCCACGGTGGCGGATTCAGTTGGCCCGCGGAATCGGGCCGGTCTGCTGGTCTCTGATCGTCCTCGGCAGCCACCCCGTCAAGTTACCCAGGTGGGAGCCCGGCTACCGTCCGACGCGTCACATGGTGGCGACGTCGATGACGAAGCGGTACCGCACGTCGCTGGCGACGACGCGGTCGTAGGCGCCGTCGAGCTCGTCGGCGGCGATCACCTCGATCTCGGCGCCGATGCCGTGCTCGGCGCAGAAGTTCAGCATCTCCTGGGTCTGGGCGATGCCGCCGATCATCGAACCCGACAGTGAGCGGCGGTAGCCGGCCAGCGTCATCGGGCGCACCGCCAGCGGCTGCTCGGGCAGGCCGAGGATGACCAGGGTGCCGTCGAGGGCGAGCAGCTTCATGTAGGAGTCGATCGGCAGGTCGGCCGAGACGGTGTTGATGATCAGGTCGAAGGTGCCGCGCAGCTCACGGAAGGTCTGCTTGTCGCTGGTGGCGTAGTAGTGGTGGGCGCCGAAACGCTTGCCGTCGTCCTGTTTGCTCAGCGAGTGGCTGAGTACGGTGACCTCGGCGCCGAGGGCGGCGGCGATCTTCACCCCGACGTGCCCGAGCCCGCCCATGCCGATGATGGCGACCTTCTTGCCCGGCCCGGCCTGCCAGTGCCGCAGCGGCGAGAACAGGGTGATGCCCGCGCACAGCAGCGGCGCGGCGACATCGAGGTCGAGGCCGTCGGGGATGGACAGCACGAAGTTCTCGGTCACCACGACCTGGGTGGAGTAGCCGCCCATGGTGTAGCCGCCCGGTTGCACCGTCTCGGGGACGGGCGTGTTGTAGGTCATCGTCGACCCGCCGGTGCAGTACTGCTCCTCACCGGCCAGGCAGGCCCGGCAGACCCCGCAGGAATCGACCATGCAGCCGACGCCGACCCGGTCGCCGACCTTGTGCCTGGTCACCGCGGAACCGACCGCCGCGACGATCCCCGCGATCTCGTGCCCCGGCACGCACGGGTAGTTCGCGCCGCCCCATTCGTTGCGGGCGGTGTGGATGTCGGAGTGGCAGATGCCCGCGTACTTGATGTCGATCAGCACATCGTGTGGTCCCAGCTCACGACGTTCGATGGCGACCTTCTCGAACGGCGCGTCCGGTCCGGCCATGGCGTAAGCGGTAGCAGTACTCATGCGTTCATGCCTACCGCCGCATGCGGGTGTTTGCCAACTGTCCGCTGCATCGCCCAGTGTTCCGGGCCCGCTCGGCGGGCGGTGCTGCTGGGTAGTGGATCGGGCGCCGCGTGGACCCGACCTACCGCGTGAGTAATGCAAAGAAGGCGGCAGCCGGGCCGACCGGAGCTGGATGACCGTTCCTCGACCATCCTGCCACCGTTCGGACCGGCTGCCGCCGCTGTGGCGTTTCCGCTCAGCCTGCCGCGCGAGTGGCCCGGCGCGGGCGGCGCTGACGACTGCCCGACCCGGCCGGTGCCGAGTCCTCGAACCGCCGGGCAGTGTCGGCGTTGTGGCCGCGCGCGTTCGAGCCGTGCGGAGCACCGGACCGATCGGATCGGCCGGCCTGCTCGCCGCGACGGGCCGGCTGACGGGTGCGGCCCTGGCCGTCGCTGTGGCGGGCATCCGTTGCACGGGCACCGCGGCGCTCGCCCTGACGTCCGTTGCGGTCGCCGTGCTCACCGCCCCGGCGGCCGTCGACCCGATGTTCGGTGGCCGCTCGGCCCGCCGCCGGGCGATTGCGCCGCGAACCGCCGCGACCGGCGGACTGCGCGGGCTCGGCATTACGACGGAAGCCGCGAGTTCCACGCTCGTCCTGACGCGGACTCGGCGCGCGATGCTCGGGCGCGGCCACCGCGCCGATCAGGGCGGTCACCGCCGGGGAGGTCGCGCTGGCTCGCTGCGGGGTGACGGTGAGACCGGCCTTGCGCAGCAGCACCGCGACGTCCTTGCGCTGCTCGGGCAGCACCACGGTGACGACGTCACCGGAGCCGCCCGCACGCGCGGTGCGGCCGGAGCGGTGCAGGTAGGCCTTGTGCTCGGCGGGCGGGTCGACGTGCACGACCAGTTCGACGTCGTCGACGTGAACACCGCGCGCCGCGATATCGGTGGCCACCAGGACCCGCGTCGAACCGTCGGCGAAGGCGCTGAGGTTGCGGTCACGGGCGGCCTGGGAGAGGTTGCCGTGCAGGTCGGCCGCCGGGATGCCGGAGTCGGTGAGCTGCTTGGCGAGCCTGCGGGCATGGTGTTTGGTCCGCATGAACAGGATGCGGCGGCCGGTACCGGAGGCCAGTGCGCGCACCAGATCCTTCTTGGCGTCGGCGCCGGCCACCTCGAACACGTGGTGGGTCATGGTCGGCACCGGGCTGGCGGCGGTATCGACCGAATGCGTCACCGGCTCCCGCAGGAACCGCTTGACCAGCCGGTCCACCTCGTTGTCGAGGGTGGCCGAGAACAGCAGCCGCTGGCCGCCGGCCGGGGTGGCGGTGAGGATGCGGGTGACGGCGGGCAGGAAGCCGAGGTCGGCCATGTGGTCGGCCTCGTCGAGGATGCTGATCCGCACCGCGTCGAGCGAAACGACGCCCTGGCGCATCAGGTCCTCGAGCCGGCCCGGGCAGGCGACGACGATATCGGCGCCGGCACGGAGGTCACGGGTCTGCCGGTTCACCGGCACGCCACCGAAGATGGTGACCACGCGCAGCCCGCAGGGCCGGGCCAGCATGTCGACGGTGGCCGCGATCTGGGTGGCCAACTCGCGGGTAGGCGCGAGGATCAGCCCGGCCGGATGACCTGGCCTGCTGCTCGCGCCGGCAAGCCGCTCGACCATGGGGATGCTGAACGCGAGAGTCTTGCCGCTGCCGGTCTTACCGCGGGCGAGCACATCGCGCCCGGCCATGGTGTCGGGCAGGGTGGCGGCTTGGATCGGGAACGCGCCGGTGATGCCGGCGGCGTTCATCGCATCGATCAGTGCGGCGCGCACACCGAATTCGGTGAAGGGCGCGACGGGGGCAGCCGTGGACACGGCGGCAGAAGCTTTGTCGGACATAGAGATAACAGGTGCCTTTCCGGCATCGGAGCGAGACCGCAGCGTCGCGCAGGACTCGAATCCTCACCCGATGGTGGCAGCGCCGCGATGACCGGCGCGAAAGGTGAACATCCACGACGGAGTTGGGAACCTGCGCGAACGATCAGCGCACGGAACCTCCGCAACCCTACCGCATCCACGCCGTCCGCAGTGCCTGCCGACGGGGCCGCAGCGAACCCGATCCCACCCCGTGCCCCCAGATCACCGGTCACGGCCGCGATCTCGGCAGCCCCGCCCCGACTGGGAGGTACGTCACATCTGCCGCTATGACCGGACGGAACCCGGCCCCCGCCTCACCCCAGACCTGCCGTCGCCGCGACGGTGATTCCACGCAGCGTCGCCGCCAGCGCGGCGCGTACCTTTTCCTGCCGCATGCGGCTGTAGAGCGCGGTATCGAATTCGATCTGCACGGTCATCCGGCCGCCGACAGTGAAGACGGTCAGCTTCGGCGAGATATCCGGCGCCATGGCGAAGATGTCGTCGCGCACGAAGGCCAGCTCGCGGGGCAGCGAATGTGCGGGCAGGCGGCCGATATTGGAGATGGTGAAGCTCGGCGGAGCCGACAGCACCGCGGCCATGACCGGATCGTCACCGACCTGCCGCGCGGCCAGCAGCACCATCGCGGCTTCCCGTCGTTCGAGGGCGTCGCGGACACCGGCGTCGACTCGCAGGCTCAGCTCGACGGGACTGGCGTCGTCATCCACGAATACCGGCGTCCCGATGCCGGAGGCGAAGTTGACCAGCACGCTGTCGGTCATCGGTGGGCTCACTCGTGAGCGCAGGTCGGCCGCGTGTCCGCAGTTCAACAGCAGCGGGCCCGCGGCGTCGAACTGCTCCCGCAGGGCGACCAGTGCGGCACCGGTGAACAGACTGTTGACCGAGATACCGTGGGCGCGTGCCGCGGCGATGAGCGCGGCGGTCTCGTTCGCGGTCGATTCGATGCGCACCATCGCGAATCGGCCACCGGGGTCGGCATTTCCGTCGTACGGCAACGCGGCCGGCGCTGAGCCGGGTACCGCGGCGGCGACCTGGGCCCGGACTTGCGCAACCCACTCCGATACAGCGGACTCGTCCACCATCTCGGCCATGCGCTCGTCCAGCGCCTCGGGAATCCGCTGGTCGGTCGCCGCACTCGGGATCGGCGCGCCCGTCGCGTGCGCGGTGTAGTGCCGCCACAGTTGGTCCAGCAGCGCGAAAGCCGATCTGCCATCGGCGATTCCGTGATGGATGGCCAGCACGATCTGCACGCGGTCGCCGTCGCGCAGAAGATGGGCCCGCAGCAACCCGCTCGACCAGTCCACCGGCGCGTTGACCAGCCGGAAGTATTCCGCCTCGGCTCCGGGACGCAGCTCGAGCCGAGGCCGCCAGTCGTCGTCGACCACGAAATGCTGGACACCGGCCGCGTCGACGACCACCTGACTGCGCAGCAGCGGATGCGCGGCGACGACCTCATCCAACGCCCGCCGCAGTAGTTCCTCATCCACTCGGCCACGCACGGTGGAGCCGATGTAGAGCGGCATGCCGCCGGTGCGGACGCTGCCGACCCGGGCGTCGCGGGTGAAGTAGGCGCTCTCGAAAGGGGACAGCGGACGGTGCTCGGTCATCGGGATCTCGTTTCATGCGTCGGTTCTGCCTGCACCGCCGAACATACAGATGTTTCAAACATTTGTCACAGACATACGTTTGAAACGGATGTCACAAACACTCGTCAGCCGGCTTGCTATGGTGCCGAGGTGGGAACTCGCGAGGATCTACTCGAAGCGGCGAAGACATGCCTGGCCGAACGCGGCTACGCGCGCACGACGGTGCGCGATATCGTCGCCGCCTCCGGCACCAATCTGGCCGCCATCAACTACCACTTCGGCACTCGCGACGCCCTGCTCAACCAGGCGATGATGGAGTCGAGCGGTGACGCGGTGCAGCAGATTCTCGACTCACTGCCCGACGATCCCGGGGACCGAACCGCACGGCTGGATGCCTTCCTCGGTGCCCTGATCGGCTCGTTCCGCCAGAATCCGGGCGTGTGGTCGGCCAATATGGAAAGCCTTGCCCAGGCCCTGCATTCGACCGAGTTGCGCGCGGAGATCAGCGCGGCACAGGACCGGGCAAGGCACGCGCTCGCGCAATTCGGCCAGGCCGACCCCGATGACGCGGTCGGCGCGGTATTGCACACCCTGATCTGCGGCTTGCTGGTGCAATGGGTGATCGATCCGGACGGCGTTCCCGCCCCCGAGCAACTCACCGCGGGGCTGCGCGTCCTCACCGATCGGCTCGCGACCCCGCCACGGTAGGGCTCGCTGCCTCCGCCGGTAGGTCCTGCGGCCTTCCCGGGTCGGGCTTGCGGCCTTCGCCCATACGATTACTCGCAGCCGCGCCCCGCAACGTCGTCGACAGGCGACCCGCGAGCGTCGGCAGCACGACAAAGGCCGCCTCCCCGGCACACAGGGAGACGGCCCTTGCGGATTCGATCTATTCGGCTTCGGTCTCGGCCGCGGCGTCCGCCTCGGCGCGCCGCCGCACCCGTCGCGCCGCCGCGACCATGTTCCGCAGCGACGGCTCCAACTGCCAGTAATGCCTGGTCTTCAATCCACCGTCCGGATTCGCCCACAGCCGCTGCGGCGTCACGGCTTCCGCTGCGGCGGTGAGCAATTCGTCCAGCTCATCGATATCGGGGATGCGCGCCGAACGGCTTTCGTAGACACCGGGTCCGACCCCGTGGCTGAGGCCCTGACCGGAGGCACAATCCTCCTTGAGCGCCTTGAGCACCCATTCGATCGAGCGGGTGGCCACGATCGCGGTGACGTCGGCGTCGAGCTGTTCGATCGCCTCCACCACTTCGGCTCGACCGGAATATCCGATGTGCGTGTGGATCTGGGTCTCCGGCTTGACGCCGGAGGTAGCGAGCCGGAAGGCACCGACAGCCCAGCGCAGGTACTCCTTACGCCCCTCCGGGCGCGCAGGCAGCAGCTCACGAATGGCGGGTTCGTCGACCTGGATGATCGAGATGCCGGCCTTCTCCAGGTCCACCACCTCGTCGCGGATCGCCAACGCCACCTGGTCGGCGGTCTCGTACAGCGGCTGGTCCTGGCGCACGAACGACCGCGCGATCATGGTGACCGGACCGGTGACCATACCCTTGACCGGCTTGTCGGTCAGCGACTGCGCGTAGCGGATCCATTCCACCGACATCGGCGCCGGACGGGAGACGTCGCCGTAGATGATCGGCGGCCGCACGCAGCGCGAGCCGTAGACCTGCACCCAGCCGAAATGCGTGGTGGCGAAGCCGTCGAGCAGCTCGGCGAAGTACTGGATCATGTCGTTGCGCTCGTGCTCACCGTGCACGAGCACATCAAGACCGATGTCTTCCTGCAACCGGATGGTCGCCTCGATCTCTGCTTCGATCCGCTTGCGGTATTCGTCGTAGGACAGCCGGCCTTCGCCCAGGTCGTAGCGGGCCTGGCGGATCTTGGCGGTCTGCGGGAAGGAGCCGAGCGTGGTCGCGGGCACCAGCGGCAGGTTCAGCTTCGCCTGCTGGGCGGCGCGACGCTCGGCGTACGGCTCGCGTTCGCGCATGTCCGGGGTGATCGCGTACACCCGCTGGCGCACGGCGTGCTTCTGCTTGAAGTGCACCTCGGTCGGGCGCTTGCGCCACTTGTCCGACGGGCCCTCGGTGAGCGCCTTGGCCAGCGAAACGACCTCGCCCACCTTCTGTTTCGCGAAGGCGAGCCGGTCGGCGACATTGCCCTCGATGTCGTATTCGGCGAGCACGTCGTAGGGCACGTGCAGCAGCGTGGTACCGGTGGAGACCACCAGGTCGGGGCAGACCTTGGCGAGCTCGTTGAGGTATTCCAGGGTGACGTAACGGTCTGCGCGCCAGACGTTCTGGCCGCTGATCACGCCCGCGTACAGGCGCTTGCGCCGGATGCCGGGGATCTTGGCCAGATCCTCCGGGCGCATCCGGTAGGAGGCCAGGTCGAGTCCGATCGCCTCGACATTGGTGCGGGCCAGAATGGTCAGCGCTTCACCGAAATCGCCGTACTGGCCGGTGACCAGGATGCGCGGCCGCAGCGGCGCCTTCGTCAGCCGCTCGTAGGCCCGCTCGAAAGCGGCCAGCTCGGCCTCGGATCGTTCGCTGGTGAAGCACGGCTCGTCCAGCTGCACGCAGGTGGATCCGCGCTTGGCCAGGATCTCGAACAGCTGCTCGTACACCGGCAGCAGTTTGTCCAGCAACGACAGTGTGTCGAAGCCGCCGGACTCGCCGGGGATGTGCCCGGCCTTGGACAGCAGCAGCAGCGACAGCGGTCCGAGCACCACCGGCCGCAGCTCGATGCCGCGAGCCATGGCGCGATCCCATTCGTCCAGCAGCGCCTCGGGATGCAGCGAGAACTCGGTGCTCTCGTCCAGCTCGGGCTGACGGTAGTGATAGTTGGTGCCGAAGAACCGCACCAGCTCCAGCGGCGGCAGGTCGGGGCGGCCCCGCGCCATCAGGAAGTAGAAGTCGAGCGGATCCATCCCCTCCTGCAGGTCCCGGAACCGGGCCGGCACCGCGCCGAACAGCAGCGCGTTGTCGAGGATGTGGTCGTAGAAGGAGAAGGTGTTGCCCGGCACCTGGGTCAATCCGGTGGCGGCCAGCTCGTCGAACTGACGCTCCTGGATATCGCGGCCGACCTCGAGCAGCTCATCACGCGTGATGCTGCCATGCCAGTACGCTTCGAGCGCGCGCTTAAGCTCCCGGTGCGGCCCGATCCGCGGATATCCGAGGACGCTCGACCCGAAACCATTGGTGACGTTGACCATGAGCGGGAAACTCCTTTTCGATCACCTGATCGGCCTCCACCAGCCACGATGGACGCCGCAGAACGCTGCGCTCGGTGACGCCCGCTCCACGGGCGGCCATGATGCAGCTTATGCCCGGCAGCGGGGGCACCCACCGGATACCCAGTGAAGTAGTCCAGGGGTCACGACACTCGCCGTGAGCTCCGTGACCCGGTAAGCCCGACAAGCCCGACCCAACGTGACAACTGATCTCGTGCGGGCCGGGTAACTTGCCGGGTACGCCCAGAATCGGTTCGGCGCTCAACCGCCGGCACGGGTATCCAGCGCCGACGGCACGGTGCTCCCGCTAATTACGCGGAGAGGCGGACGAGCTGTACTGGTAGAAACCGGCGCCGGTCTTCTTGCCGAGCAGCCCGGCCTCCACCATGCGCATCAGCAGCGGCGGGGCGGAGTACAGCGGCTCCTTGAACTCGGCGTACATCGAGTCGGCGATGGACTTGACAGTGTCGAGGCCGACGAGGTCGGTCAGCGCGAGCGGGCCCATCGGGTGGGCGCAGCCGAGCACCATGGCCTTGTCGACGTCTTCCTTGGTGGCGAAGCCGGACTCGACCATGCGGATTGCCGAGAGCAGGTACGGCACCAGCAGCGCATTGACGACGAAACCGGAGCGGTCGGCCGAACGCACGACCTGCTTGCCCAGCACCTCACCGGCGAACGCCTCGGCGCGCGCGGACACCGACTCGCTGGTCTTGAGCGTGGTGACCAGCTCGACCAGCGGCAGCACCGGCACCGGGTTGAAGAAGTGCATGCCGACGACCCGCTCGGGGTTGTTGGTGGCGACGGCGATCTTCATGATCGGGATGGAGGAGGTGTTGGAGGCCAGCACGGCGGCCGGGTCGGTGACGACCTTGTCCAGCTCGGAGAAGATGGCGGTCTTGACCTTCTCGTCCTCGAGCACGGCCTCGACGACCAGCTGGCGATCGGCGAAATCGCCCAGGTCGGAGGTGAAACGTAGCCGCCAGGCGGCCTGCTCGCGCTCGCGTTCGGTGATCTTGCCGCTGCTCACGCCGCGATCGAGCGAGCGCAGAATGCGCGCGCGACCGGCGGCGGCCAGCTCCCGGGTCTGCTCGTAGACCAGCACGTCGACGTGCGCGCGTGCACACACCTCCGCGATTCCGGCACCCATCTGTCCGGCGCCGATGACACCGACACGTTGAATCTTTTCGCTGCTCACGTCCAGCTCCTGGGGTAGGTCTTGGCTGTCGGGGTGGTCGGCGCCCGGTGGTGACCGGCACCTTCGGTTGATCAAGTTATAGGGATGCCCTCCCGCCCGGGGCTGTTCGGGCGGGAGGGCGGTACACCCCTACCGGGGTAGAGGACTCGCTATGGAGTTGGCCTCATGGCGCCACCCGGGAGGCGGCGCCATCAGACGCAGATCAGTGGAACTGACCCTCTTCGGTGGAGCCCTTCAGGGCGGCCGTCGAGGTGTTGGGGTCGACGGTGGTGGCGATGCTGTCGAAGTAGCCGGCACCGACCTCACGCTGGTGCTTGATGGCGGTGAAGCCACGCTCGGCAGCAGCCTTGAACTCGCGCTCCTGCAGGTCGACGAAGGCGGTCATGCCCTCGCGAGCGTAGCCGTGGGCCAGGTCGAACATGCCGTAGTTGAGCGAGTGGAAGCCGGCCAGGGTGATGAACTGGAACTTGAAGCCCATCGCGCCCAGCTCCTTCTGGAACTTCGCGATGGTCGCGTCGTCCAGGTGCGCCTTCCAGTTGAAGGACGGCGAGCAGTTGTAGGCCAGCAGCTGGTCCGGGAACTCCGCCTTGACGGCCTCGGCGAACTTCTTGGCGACCTCGAGGTCCGGCACGCCGGTCTCCATCCAGATCAGGTCGGAGTACGGGGCGTAGGCCTTGGCACGCGCGATGCAGGGCTCGATGCCGTTCTTCACGCCGTAGAAGCCCTCGGAGGTGCGGGTGCCGTCCAGGAACTCGCGGTCGCGCTCGTCGACGTCGGAGGTCAGCAGGGTGGCCGCCTCGGCGTCGGTGCGGGCGATGATCACGGTGGGCACGCCGGCGACGTCGGCAGCCAGGCGGGCCGAGGTCAGGGTGCGGATGTGCTGCTGGGTCGGGATCAGCACCTTGCCACCGAGGTGACCGCACTTCTTCTCCGAGGCGAGCTGGTCTTCCCAGTGCGAACCGGCGACGCCGGCCGCGATCATGGCCTTCTGCAGCTCGTAGACGTTGAGCGCGCCACCGAAGCCGGCCTCACCGTCGGCGACGATCGGGGCCAGCCAGTTCTCGACCGAGGTGTCGCCCTCGACCTTGGCGATCTCGTCGGCGCGCAGCAGCGCGTTGTTGATGCGGCGCACGACCTGCGGCACCGAGTTGGCCGGGTACAGCGACTGGTCCGGGTAGGTGTGGCCGGACAGGTTGGCGTCACCGGCGACCTGCCAACCGGACAGGTAGATGGCCTTCAGGCCGGCGCGGACCTGCTGCACGGCCTGGTTACCGGTGAGGGCGCCGAGCGAGTTGATGTAGTCCTCGTTGTTGACGAGATCCCAGAGGATCTCCGAGCCGCGGCGAGCGAGCGTGTGCTCCTCGACGACGGTGCCCTGCAGCTTGACGACCTGATCGGCCGTGTAGTTGCGGGTGATGCCCTTCCAGCGGGGGTTGGTGTCCCAATCCTGCTGGATTTCGGCAGCGGTCTTCGGGGTGCCGACAGTCGACATCTGTGACTCCACTTCCTCGTTCGGTCGGTGCCGCACCGTTCGTGCTCCGCTGACGGAGGTTTCGCTCGAACTGCTGGAGCGGCAATTTGCAGGCTTGCTAGGCCCAAGGGGTGTACTTCCACACGATGGCACATCCAGAAATAGCCGTCTACCTGTTGGTACTGTGAATCTCAGCTAGGTTTCACCGGCAGTTTGCTAACTCTGCGAAATTTGCGGGCGAATTGCAAGCGTGAAATCTACTCGCGGGTAGCGCTGACATGCGGTTTTAGCGTAACGCCCGTACTGTTTGGGATCGGAGGGTGGTGCGGCATCCCGCGCGGTAGGCACGCCGGGTTGTGAGCACACTCACAGAGCTGCCCGGCGAGCCGATGTGCGACCCGTCACGTGCGGACACGCGAAGCCACCGGATCGGAGATCGGCGACCACCTGTTCGCACCCGCCGGAATCATCCGGCCGCACCCGCCGCACGGCGGCGCGGCGCGCCGAACCACGGTCGAACCGGAACCTGCGCCGATGATCTATCGGAGATCTACGACGCCGAGTGAGCGCGGTCGTCGCCGATGGCCGCGCTTGACCGATCGGGCAGACTCGACACCAGTCGTCACCCGGACGAGCGTCCAGCACGTCGACGGCTCACGCGAGGAGGAGCACTGCGCCGGCCAGAGACGCAGTGCGTCGGACAGGAGCACCATGCGGACCACCAGGATCACCACCGCCATCATCACCGGCTGCGCCGCAGCGACACTGTTGCTGCCCAGCGCTCAGGCAGCTCCGGCCGGAACGCCGGCGACCGGCGTGGTCGATTCGGTCCAACCGCTCGCGCCTGCGGCGACCCTGCCCGGTTCGGTCAACTCGGTCCGCATCACCTACTCCTCCACCGGCGCGGGCGATGTCCCCACGCAGACCAGCGCCGCGGTCTACTTCCCGCCGGGACAGGCGCCCGAGGGCGGCTGGCCGGTGATCGCGTGGGCGCACGGCACCGTCGGTCTCGGCGACGACTGCGCCTACAGCATCGCCGGGCCCGGTGCGGTGCAGCGGGACTGGGCCTATCTGGGCACCTGGCTGGATCAGGGCTACGCCATCGTGGCCGCCGACTACGCCGGTCTCGGCGGGCCGGGCGAGCATCCGTATCTGAACGGAGTGGTCGAGGCCCACAATGTGGTCGACGCGGTGAAGGCGGCGACCCGCCGATTCGACACGCTGTCGAACAAGTGGGTGGTCGTCGGCCAGTCCCAGGGTGGCGGCGCCGCGGTGTTCACCGCGCGCTACGCCACCGAGTTCGGCGGGCCGGAACTGGATTACCGCGGCGCGGTGGGCACCGGTGTGCCCGCCTACATCGAGGACATCCTGCTGCCGCTCGGGCCGGGCATGCCGCCGATCGAACTGAGCGCGCACAGCACCGCGTACGTGCTCTACATCCTCAACGGCCTGCGCACCACCTATCCCGAACTCGACATCGAGTCCTTCCTCACCCAGGCCGGCCGCGACTGGCTCGCCCGCGCCCGGCAGGCCTGCATCGGGGCTTTCGGCGACGAACTGAGCGCGAACAATGTCGTCGTCGGCGATCTGTTCGCCCGCCCGCTCGGCCAGATCCCGAACCTGCACGGGCTGCTGCGCGGTTACCTGGGCCTGCCCGAATCCGGTTACGACAAGCCGCTGTTCCTCGGCCAGGGCCTGCGCGACACCGACGTCATCACCCCGCAGACGCTGCGTTTCGCCGCCACCCTCGCCGCCGCGGGCGAACCGGTCACCCTACGCACCTATCCAACCGGCCACGACGGCGCTGTCAACGATTCGCTTCCCGACTCGCTGCCGTTCGTGCGCGACCTCTTCGCCTGACACAGCGCGCAACCCGGCCGGGTGCACGACCCGGCAAACTCCGCGCAGCATTCATCCTCCGGTCACCACGACGTCATTCGGCTGGGTAACGATCGCCGGAATTCTCGCCACGGCGAGAAGGCGTGCCGAGCAGGAAGGGGCCGATGGTGGCCAGGATGAGACGGCCGTGGCTGATCGCCACGGTGGCAACGGTTTCGGTGATCGCAGTCGCCTGCGGATCCGATGACGGCGACGCGGGCCTGCCCGCAGCAGACGGCTGGCAACGCGACGCCGCCACCAGCTACCACCGATTGGCCACCTATCCGGTCTTCCGCAATCTGCCAGGAGACCTCGCACCGGACACCAAGACCGTCGCGGAGATCTCGGCGGTCACCGAGGACGGCAAGACGCTCATCTACACCGACGCGCCGGGCAAGCGCATCGGCTTCCTCGACCTCAGCGATCCGGCCGCACCCGCGGGCGCGGGCACGATCTCCCTCGAACAGCTCGGCCATGCCGACGACCAGCCCACCTCGGTCGCAGTGGCCGGCGACTACGTGCTCGTCGTGATCGATAGCAGCGGAGGCGATTTCGCGCATCCGTCCGGCCGGGTGGACGTGGTGCGGATCAGCGACCGCACCAAGGTGCACAGCATCGATCTGGGTGGCCAACCCGATTCCATCGCGGTGAGCAAAGACGGCACCCGCGCCGCCATCGCGATGGAGAACCAGCGGGATGAGAAGTTCACCCCGGAAGGCGGCGAGGAAGGCGATCTCCCCCAGCGGCCCACCGGTTTCGTGCAGCTCCTCGACCTCAGCGGCGAGCCGAACCGATGGTCGGCCCGCCCGGTGCACATCGACGAGAACGCCGCCCGCCAGGCCGGTCTGGACACTCCGCAGGACCTCGAGCCCGAGTACGTGAGCATCAACTCGCGCGGCGAAGTGGCGGTGACGTTGCAGGAGAACAACGGCATCGCCATCATCGACGCCGCGTCCGCGACCGTCCGCACCGTGTTCTCGGCGGGCAAGGTCAGCGTCGACGGCATCGACACCGCCGAGGACGGCACCATCGATCAGTCCGGCTCGATCACCGACGTCGCGCGCGAACCCGACGCCGTCGGCTGGATCGGCGAGGGTCACATCGCGGTGGCCAACGAAGGCGACTGGAAGGGCGGCAGCCGTGGCTGGACCGTCTACGACGCCGCGACCGGCGCGGTGGTGTGGGACGCGGGCAATTCGTTCGAGCAGCTGACCGTGCGCACCGGCCTGCACACCGAGGGCCGGGCCGAGAAGAAGGGGCCCGAACCGGAGGGTCTCGCGGTCACCGAACTGGACGGAAAGCCGGTCGTGCTGGTCGGTTCCGAGCGCGGCAACTTCGTCGCGGTGTACGACGTCGCCGATCCGGCCGCGCCGGAGTTTCGGCAGATCCTCGCGACGAATGTGGGTCCGGAGGGGATCCTGCCGATCCCGTCGCGCAACCTGCTGGCGGTGTCGTCGGAGGAAGACGATGCGGAGAAGGGGCTGCGCGGTGCGGTGACGGTCTTCGGCTACGGCAGCGAATTCGCAGGTAAGAGCACGGCGCGATTCCCGTCGGTCGTCTCCGCCGACGGCGCGAACGGTGCCCCGATCGGCTGGGGCGCGCTCGGCGCGCTGAGTGCCGATCCGGCCGCCGCCGACCGTCTCTACACCGCCACCGACTCGGCGTACGGGCCTGCCCGGATCCTCGGTCTCGATGTGTCGACCGAACCCGCCGTCATCGAGAGCGAGCTGGCGATCACCGAGCACGGTGCCCCGGTGAACTTGGATATCGAAGGTCTCGCCGCGCGTACCGACGGCGGCTTCTACCTCGCCGTCGAGGGCGAGGAAGGCCCTGGCAACAGCCTGGTGCAGGTGGCGAAGGACGGGGTCGTCGAACGGCGCATCGCGCTGCCCGGCGAGATCAGCGCGGGACTGGGCAAGTACGGGCTGGAGGGCGTCGCTGTTCAGGGCTCCGGCGCCGAGGAAACGGTGTGGGTGGTGCTACAGCGCGAGCTGAAGTCCGATCCGAAGGGGGTGACGCGGATCGGGAAATACGCACCGGCGTCGGGCGAATGGCAGTGGTACGGCTACCAGCTCGAGACCACCTCGACCGAGGGTGACTGGATCGGCGTCTCGGAGATCGCGGTCGACGGCGATTCGCTGCTGTTGCTCGAACGCGACAAGCTCAGTGGACCCGCCGCCGCGGTCAAGGGCGTCTACCGGGTCGCGATCCCCGGCGAGCCAGGTGTTGCCGGAACCGCGGTGCCCGCGGTCGTGCCCAAGACCCGTGTGCATGATCTGCTGCCGGAACTGTCCGCCACCAATGGCTGGGTGCAGGAGAAGGTGGAGGGGATGGCGATCGCCGGGAACGGCGGGCTGCATGTCGTGACCGATAACGACGGTGTCGATGACGCCACGGGCGAGACGGTGTTGATACGGGTCGAGCATTCCTGAATCCGCTGCGGCGGACGGTGTCGATTCATTCGGACACCGCCCGCCGCACTGTGGCGCACACCACTTCCCGGCACTGGCCGCAGTGTGGCGAATACCACTCTCGACGGATCGATCATCCGGGCTTGAATTCCGCGGCCGTACCGTAGCGCATTCCATGGTCTGAAATCGCTGTGACCAGGACACTAATCCGTTGATATGTCTCGCATTTCACAGCCGATCCGTCATTTCTTGGTGACCGGCCACAAGCCTTGGCATGCCGTTCACACGAGCGCTACCCAAGATTGCGGCACGCACACCTATTTGCAGTCCGGGGACGATATGGTGTGCGTCACGTGCGCCGATTTCGGCGACGGGCGTCGTCCGGTGAACGCCCGCGCGAGCGCCGCACGGGTGGATCGGAGTTGTGTGATGCGGGACATCGTCGACGACCTGTTGCGGGTGTGGCACTCGGGCCGGACCGGCGGATTGGCGACCATTGTGCGCACCAATGGTGCGACCGATCTACCCGTGGGGGCGGCCATGCTGGTCGACCCCGACGGCGGCGTCTTCGGCTCGATCACCGCAGGCGGTATCGAAGAGGCCGCCTATGAGGCCACCGCGACCTCGGCCCGCACCGGACAGCGCGGCATGCACCGGCTCACCGTCACCAATTCACTCGACCCCGGCCGCGACGACGGCGTGATCGACGTATTCACCGAGCCGTTCTCGCGCGACCACTTCCCGGAGTTCCCTACGGTCGCCGCCGAAATCGCCGCGCATCGCCGGGTCACCGTTTTCACCGTGGTGTGGAATCCCGAGCCGGAGGTGATCGGCCAGCATCTGATCACCGACAAACGGCACAACACCGAACTGGTCTCGCTGCCGCAGTCCGATATCTTCGTCTCCTCGTTCGCCCCGCCGCCGCGGCTGATCATCTTCGGGGCCAATTCCTTCGCCGCGGCATTGTCGACGCAGGGGCAACTGCTCGGTTATCGAATCACCATCTGCGATACCCGGCCCAATTTCGCTACTCCGGAATCTTTTCCGGGCGCCGAAGTAGTGGTGGATTGGCCGCACCGATACCTCAATACGCTCTCGGCCGCCGGTGAGATCGACGCCGACACCGGCATCATCGTGGTCGCCCAGGATCCGAAATTCGAGATCCCGCTGCTCACCGTCGCGCTGCGGCTGCCCGAGGTCGGCTACCTCGCCGCACTCGGTTCACCGTCGGTGCACGCTCGCCGCATGGACGATCTGCGCGCGGGCGGTTTCGACGACAGCCTGCTCGCGCGCCTGCACTCCCCCGCGGGCCTGAGCATCGGTGCCCGCACCCCGGCCGAAACCGCGGTCGCCATCGCCGCCGAACTCCTGGCCGCCCGCACCAGCCGCGCGGCCGGGCGAGCCGGCGAGCGCAGGCAATCGGTCGGCACACTGGCCCAGCGCGCGATCTGAGCCACGACGAGTTCGACTCATCCCGACTCGAACCCCCTGCCTGTGGATGAGATGGCGGCCGCGCCCGGTTACACCCAGGGTGAATCCGTTCCTCGCCCTGCTCGACGCCAAACTGCACATCGCCGGCTCGGAGATCCTGTGGCGGGAAATCGTCGGCAACGGCTTCGGCATGGCCTCCGCGCTCGGTGGGATGCGGCGGCGGGTGTGGGCCTGGCCGATCGGCATCGCGGGCAACGCGTTGCTGTTCACGGTGTTCGTCGGCGGGGTGTTCAATACCCCGCAGCAGTTGAACATGGCCGGTCAGGCGGGCCGTCAGCTGATGTTCGTCGCGGTGAGCGCCTACGGCTGGTGGAGTTGGTATCGCTATGCGCGCGCCGAGACCGGGCTCGAACATCGTGGCGTCGATCCGCGCTGGGCGACCGCATGGGAACGGTGGCTGCTCGTCGCGGCGATGGCGGTCGGCACGCTGGGTTTCGCCCAGGTCTTCGCCTGGATCGGCTCCTATGGGCCGTGGGCGGAGGCATGGATCTTCACCGGGTCGGTGCTGGCCACATACGGAATGGCGCGCGGATGGGCCGAGTTCTGGCTGATCTGGATCGGCGTCGACATCGTCGGCATCCCGCTGCTCGTGCGGGCCGGGTACTACCCGTCGGCGGTGCTGTATCTGGTGTACGCGGGATTCGTGGCGTGGGGCTTCACGGTGTGGGTGCGCACGCTGCGGCACACGGCACCAGACCCGGCCGATGAGCAGCCGTCGCCCGCTCACGACCTAGGACTGATCGGTTCGGCCGTATGCCCGTCGGCGGACACTACCCACGCGGGCGTCCGCGGCGGCGACGCTCTGCCGCCGTTTTCGGGCGATCGCACAAAAGCCCCCGCCGAACATCGGGACGGCTGATAAACCCGCGCCGATCCCACCCCAGCGGTTGCGCGCACCGCGCAGGCGTGGACAGTTGAGGTCGTGATCCTCACCGTGACAATGAATCCCGCCTACGACATGACCTATCGAGTCGAAGAACTCGAACGGGGTCGGGCGCATCGGGTGCGATCGGTCGAGCAGCGCATAGGGGGCAAGGGAATCAATGTCACCAGGGTGCTCAACCAGCTCGGCAAATACGCCCGCGCCACCGGTTTCGCCGACCACGCCTTCGCCGCCGCGGCCGAGCTGGAGCTGCCGGTCGATTTCGTGCACGCGCTGCCCTGGGTGCGCCGGACGGTGGTGATCAGCGAATCCGATTCCGGTACCGCCACCGCACTCTGGGAGCCGGGGGCCAGGATCACCAATCCACATGCGGCCGAACAGCTCGCGGTGCGGGTGGCCGGACTGCTACCCGATATCTCCGGGCTGGTCATCGCGGGCTCACTACCCGGCGGCATCGATCCGGAACTGCCCGCCCAGATCGCGCGCAGCGCACTCGACCACGGCGTGCCGACCATCTGCGATCTCGACGGTGCGGCGATGCGGCTGGCCGCGCGGCTGCCCGGGGTGGTGCTCACCCCCAATCGCGGTGAACTACGGCGGCTCACCGATTCCGATCCGCAGACCCCTGCCGAGGTCGTCGAATCGGTTCGACCTCTGATCGCGGACGGCGTGCTCGCGGTGCTGGCCAAACGCGGCGCCGAGGGCATGGTCGCGGTGACCGCCGAGGGCGCGTGGACCGCCGCGCTGCCCGAACCGCTCGCGGGCAACCCGACCGGAGCGGGCGATTCGGCCACGGCCGCCGTCATCGCGGCGCTGTCGACCCGGACGGTACCGGACTGGCCCGCGATCCTCACCGACGCCGTCGCCACCTCGGCCGCGGCCGTCGTCATCCCGGTCGCCGGCGAAATCGATCGACGCCTGCGCAGCCACCTCGCACCCACCGTGCGAGTCGAGCAGATCTCCGCCGAAGGCGGCCGCGAGATCGCCGAAGCCGTGCAGCCGCAGGCCTGACTGCCTACTTGAGCACGTACGGGGAGACCGAACTGCGGTGCTCGCTGATGTCGAGCACCTTGCCCAACGGGGGAAACGCGCGCTGCGGGCAGTTGGCGCGCTCGCAGACGCGACAGCCCGCGCCGATGGGGGTGGCCTTGGCTTCACCGAGATCGATCCCGTCGGCGTAGACCACCCGTCCGGCATGGCGTAGCTCGCAGCCGAGCCCGATCGCGAAGGTCTTGCTCGGCTGGCCGTAGGCCGTGGCACGGCGCTCGACGGTGCGCGCCACCCACAGATACTTGCGGCCGTCGGGCATCTGCGCGATCTGGGTCATGATCTTGCCTGGATAGGCGAAGGTCTCGTACACATTCCACAGCGGGCAGGTGCCGCCACTGGAGGAGAAGTGAAAACCGGTGGCGGACTGGCGTTTCGACATGTTGCCGGCGCGATCGACCCGGACGAAGGAGAACGGCACCCCGCGCAGTTCCGGCCGTTGCAGGGTGGACAGCCGGTGACAGATCGTCTCGTAACTCTGGGTGAAGAACGCCGAGAGCCGTTCGATGTCGTAGCGGAAATCCTCGGCGATCTCGTGGAAATGCGTGTACGGCAACACGGTCGCCGCGGCGAAATAGTTGGCCAGCCCGAGCATGGCCAGCTTCCTGGCGTCCTCGGAGGCGAAACTGCCTTCGTCGACCAGCCTTTCCAGCAGCGGCCCGCATTCGAAATAGGCGAGCTCGGCGGCGAGTTTGAAGGTGCGCTGGCCGCCGGACAGATGCGGTGCGATCTCGAGTCGCAGACTGTCGGGGTCATAGCGGTGCAGCACGCCCTCACCGAGGTCGATCCGTTCGATGATCCGCACGCCGTGCGCGCGCAGCATCCGCGCGATCTCGCTGTTCACATCGCCGCCGTGGAATCGGATGCGATTGGCGAGTTCCTCTGCCGCGGTGTCCAATTCGTGGATGTAGTTCTGCCGCTGATAGAAATAGTCGCGCACTTCCTCGTGCGGTTTGCTGATGGTCGCACTGCCCGAACCGTCGGCGAAACGATCCTCGGTGGCGGCGGCCAACTGAGCGCTGGTATTGCGGTAGCGACGGTGCATGTTCACCAGCGCCCGCGCCATGCTCGGATGCGCGGAGACGATTTCGGCGATCTCCTTGGCGTCGGCCTCGATACCGAGCTCGGCGTCCATCACCACTTCTTGCAGTTCGGCGATCAGCCGGGTGTCGTCCTGCGACGAGAAGAAGGTGGCATCGACGCCGAACACCTCGTTGATCCGCAACAGCACCGGGACGGTGAGCGGACGCACATCATGTTCGATCTGATTCAGATAGCTCGCCGAGATCTCCAGTTGTTGAGCGAGCGAGACCTGGCTGAGCCCGCGTTCGGTCCGCAGCTGACGAAGCCGCGCGCCGACGTAAGTCTTGGCCATGCGTCCAGCTTATGGCTGATTTGCAAACCTGCCAATAGCAGAATTAGCAGCGGGTTCGAGCCATATGCCACAGCCGCGGGTTACCGTCGTCTGGTGCTGTTCACCGATGTCGTGCGAGCGTCGGAGACCGTCCGCGCCACCCGCTCGCGGAAAACGAAGATCGCCGCCCTGGCCGAGCTGCTGAGCGCGGCGCAGCCCGACGAGCTCGCCGCCGTTGTCGCATGGGTGTCGGGGGAATTGCGGCAGGGCCGCATCGGGACCGGCTGGCGCACCCTTACCGGGCTCGGCGAGACGGCCGCCGACACTCCCGCCCTCACCGCGGCCCGGGTGGACGAGTTGTTCGGCGAACTGGCCGCCACCTCCGGCCCCGGCTCGGCGAACCGCCGCAAACACCTGCTGAGCGAGCTGTGGCGCGCCGCGACCGCGGACGAGCAGGCCTTCCTGCTGCGTCTGCTGACCGGTGAACTGCGGCAAGGCGCCCTCACCGCCGTCGTCACCGAAGCGGTGGCCCGCGCCGCCGACGTCCCGCTCGAGTTGGTGCGCCGCGCCTACATGCTGTCGGGAAAGCTGCCGGTCACCGCCATCGCCGCCTTGAACGGTGGCGAAGCGGCGCTGCGCGAATTCCGGCTGGAGGTCGGCCGTCCGATCCAGCCGATGCTCGCCTCCCCGGGCGCCGCGCTCGACGACGCCCTCGCCGAATTCGACGGCGCCGTCAGCGTGGAACACAAACTCGACGGCGCCCGCATCCAGGTGCACCGCGACGGCGACCGGGTGTGGGTCTTCACCCGCACCCTGCGCGACATCACCGCCAACGTTCCCGAGCTGGTCGAGCTGGTCGCGGGCCTGAACTGCACCAGCGTGGTGCTGGACGGCGAAACCCTCGCCCTCACCGACACCGGGCGACCGCGCCCCTTCCAGGAGACGATGGCGCGGTTCGCGTCGGCTGATCCGGGGCAGAGCATTGCCGTCGCGCCACCGGGCGGACCCGGCAACGCCGCCGGTTCCGCCGGCCCGGACGAATCCGCCGCGTCCGGCGGCTCGGGCAGCGCGGCGGATTCGGGCGGCACGGGCGATTCGGGCGGCCTCGGCGGCTCGGAGCCGACGGTCCCGACCGAGCTACGGCCGATGCCGACCTCCACCCGCGAGCTGCTGCTGCATCCGTACTTCTTCGACTGCCTGCATCTCGACGGCCGCGATCTGCTGGACGAGCCGCTGCTCGAGCGGCGCGCGGCGTTGACGAAAGTGGCCGGGGAACACAGCATTCCGGCCCTGATCCGGCCCGATGCCGAGGCCGCGGCCGAGTACTTCGACGGGGCGCTGGCCTCGGGGCACGAAGGCGTGATGATCAAATCCCTGGACGCGCCGTACGCGGCGGGGCGGCGCGGCCGTTCCTGGCTGAAGATCAAGCCGACGCACACCCTCGACCTGCTGGTCCTCGGCGCGGAATGGGGCTACGGCCGGCGCACCGGCTACCTGTCCAATCTCCATCTCGGCGCCCGCGACCCGGAGTCCGGCGAACCGGTGATGGTCGGCAAAACCTTCAAGGGCCTCACCGACGCGCTGCTGCACTGGCAGACCGCCGAATTCCCCCGTCACGAACGCACCCGCGACCAGCACACCGTCTACCTCTGGCCGGAGCTGGTCGTGGAGATCGCCCTGGACGGCGTGCAGACCAGCACCCGCTATCCGGGCGGCGTCGCCCTCCGCTTCGCCCGGGTCGTGCGCTATCGCCCGGACAAGACGCCCGACCAAGCCGACACCATCGACACCGTTCGCGCGCTGCTCCCGTAAGGGACCGAGCGTGCGCGTCGACTCTGTGATCGACAGGTTTCGCGCCGGAGAACCCGCCACCAAGCGGATTCGGCACACGAAGCGACCTCGGCGCCGCCACTCATCACGCTGCGGTGTCGCGCATCGGCCTCGAGCACGGTCGAGCGAGGATCGCTCAGGGTTCGGGCCAGGTGGGTGGATCGAGGCGGGATTGGATGCGCTCCACGTCGGTGTCCGACGGCATCTCGTTGGTGATCTTGGTGATCAGCACCTGGATGTCGATGCGATCCGGGTTCTCGCCGGAGCGCAGCAGTTCGGTGGCGATCTGGCGCACCTCGTCGTCGGAGAGGCGGCGGCGCAGCAGCGCCAGCAGCGGGATGTAATCCGACTCCGGCACACCCTCGGGATAACCGGCGCGCAACCAGTCGATGATGGCGTTCAGGAATGGTGGCATGACGGCATCAATCGGGCTCGGTGAGCGGTTCGGCCAGCGGCCAGCCGCCGGCCGCCAGGTGCGAGGCCACGCGCGAGATGTCGTCCGGGGCGGGCTGCTCCTTGGCGATGCGGGCGATCGCTTCTTCGATATCGGCGAGGGTGATCTCGCGTTCCGGATTCTCCCGTGCCAGCTCCTCCGCGACGGCGGCCACCTCGTAGTCGGTGAGGTGGCGGTGCAGCACGGCGAACAGGGCGACGTAATCCGAGCGCGGCACGCCCTGCGGGTAGCCGGCGCGCAGCCAGCCGATGATCCGGCCGAGCAGTTTCGGCCGCACCGGGTCGGGCTGGGTGGGGTTGGTCGAATCGGTCACTACACGCCCTTCAGGACTCGCCGAACAGATGGATGCCGAACCTGGCGGCGAGGAATGCCTTGGCCGTATAGAGCACGCCCGCCACCACCGCGGCGATCACCAATCCCAGACATACCAGAGCCCCGGCGAGCGCCGGATAGTTGCGCCGGACCACCCCGCCGTCGGCGCGAGTCTCCGAGGCCGACCAGAACCGCACCCCGAACGCGAAGATCATCGGCAGCCCCGCACCGAACACCAGACCGGCCGCGACGACCTTCCACAGCGAGTTCAGATTCGTGACAAGAGTGTGCACTTGGAGCTCCTAAACCTGGGCCGAACGATTGTGTCCGGTGTCGGGGCCGGACGCCGAACCGTGCCGCACATCCTCGATGATGCCGGTGTCCGCCGCTCCGCCGCCGGCCGCGGGGCCGTCACCGGGCCATTCGTTGACGTTGGTGGTGTCGACGGGATTGCGCCGCGACCGCAGGTAGATCAGGCCGGCCAGGCCGATCAGCAGGGCGAAGACCACGAGCACGCCGGGCAGGCCGCCGATGAAGTGCGCGATGG
>NZ_BAFY01000228.1 GCF_000308555.1 Nocardia cyriacigeorgica NBRC 100375
TGGGCGGCGAGCAGGTCGGCGAAAGCGATGGTGCCCTCGTCGAAAGCTTTTCGCCCGACCAGATTCTGTACGACTGCCACTACTCGCCGGCCCGCCAACGGCACCGCGCGGATACGGGAGAACACCGGATGCGGGCCGTCGTAGAACGCCCGCATCTCCTCGGCCGTCGTACCGATCACGAGCTGCAGTCCCGCCGCCCGCTCGCGGACCTCGCGCTCCCAGCGCGACCGGTCCGGCAGCGGATCCACCCCGGCGACCGGCAGGAACGGCGGCGCCGAATTGAGCCCGCCGGGCCCGGCGAGCTTCTTCGCCGCCGCGGCCTGGGCCGCCAGGAGCTGGGTCAGCGGTGCGTGCTGTGGATCGCCGCCGAGCGCGGTGAGAAAGGCCTGCGCTGCCCGCTGCGCTTTCGCCGCGCTCTGGAAGCCGATCCCGAACGGTGAACTCTGCACGATCGCGCGCCGGAACAACCCGCGCGTGGAGGCGATCCCGAGCATCGCGACGATGGAATGCGCCCCCGCCGACTGCCCCGCCACCGTCACCTGATCTGGATCGCCACCGAAGCCGGCGATGTGCTCGCGCACCCACTCCAGTGCGGCGATTTGATCGAGCAATCCGAGATTGCCCGGCGCGACGCCGGGCATCCGCAGATAGCCGAGCACCCCGAGCCGATAGTTGATCGACACGACGACGATGCCGGTCTCGCGAACCAACTCGGTGGCGTCGTACAGATTCCAGCCACCACCACCGGCGAGGTAGGCCCCGCCATGGATCCACACCATGACCGGCCGGCCACCCGGTTCAGCGGCGGCGGGCGCGGTGACGGTCAGTTCCAGGCAGTCCTCCGATTGCGGCAACCGCACCGGCGCACCCATGACCGGTTCCAGCCTGCCCGGCAGCTGCGGTGCGGTGACGGGCGAGCGGTGCTGGTGCGGCCCCTCGTAGGCGATCCGCTCCGGCGCGCCGAATCGCGCGGCCGTGGCGAACGGGATACCTCGGGACACCACGACGTCGCTGTCGTTCATGTCGCTCCTCCTACGGTTATCGCAAGTCGACTTGCGTTACTGCCACGCTAAGCCCCCGGCAGAGATAACGCAAGAGGACTTGCGATAATCGGAGCCATGGCCGACGAGGCGAACCACACCCCGCAATTGCGCGGCGCTCGACTGCGGCGCGCCGTCCTCGACGCGACGCTCGCGCGCATCGAAGCCGTCGGCATCGACGAAGTGCGCGTCGCCGATATCGCCGCCGCGGCGGGCGTGCACGAGACCTCGGTCTATCGCCGCTGGAAAACCCTGCCGAGACTGCTGCTGGACGCGCTGCTGTCGCGCATGGAAATCCAGATCCCGATCCCGGACACCGGCTCGGTGCGCACCGACCTGCTGGAATTCATGACGATGCTGGTGCGCTTCGCCCGCAGCCCCTCCGGTGCCGCGTTGATCCGCTCCACGGGCGTCACCGACGCCGACGCCGAGGCCGACTCGGTCCGGCGCGAATTCTGGGCGGTGCGGCTGGCGGCCTCGCAGGAGATCGTGCGGCGTGGCATCGAGCGGGGCGAGATCGCCGCGACGGTGGATCCGCGACTCACCATGCTGACCCTCGGCGGGCTCGTGCACATCTACATCACCCAGCTCGACGGGACAATCCCCGACGATCTGCCCGAGACCGCCGTCGACCTGCTGATGGCCGGTCTCGCCCCGCGCTGACCAGGTCTGTGCCGGTTCCACGCGAGAACACGCCGCGTATTTCGGAAACTCTCAGGTTCACCGACCATGATGTGCGCGTGCCCGCTGACGCCGGAACACCGCGTCCGGCTCTACCATCAGGGCAGCAGGCAACGCGAAAGCGAGCGAAAGGCGTGGTGAACGCACGGTGAGCAACAACCCGGGTCGGAAGAATCCGCTGGCGGCGGCCGAGCGCGCCGACCGCAACCGCAAGATCGCGATCCAGGTGGGTGTCGCGGCGGTGCTCGTCGGCCTCGTCGCCGCGATCGGCATCGGGATCGCCATGCGCGGCTCCGACTCCGAGGACCTCGGCCCGATCCCCAGCGTGATCGCCGGCGCCCCGACGAGCCCAGGTGCGAGCCCGGCCGCGGAGGCCTCGGATCCGGCGGCCTCCAACGGCGCCATCGTCGTCGGCAACCCGGACGCGAAGGTGACCGTGCGCGTCGTCGCCGACCTGCAATGCCCGATCTGCAAGCTGTTCGAGGAAGCCAACGGTCAGGTGCTGGCCGACGGCGTAGCCAACGGCACCGTGAAGGTCGAATACAACATCGCGTCCTTCCTGGACCAGATGTCGACCACCGACTTCTCCTCGCGCGGCGCGAACGCCGCCTACTGCGTCAGCGATACCGGCGTCGACAAGTTCCAGGCCTGGTTGCAGGCCATGTTCGCGCAGCAGCCGCCCGAGGGCGGAAATGGACTGTCGGATGAGCAGCTGATCGAGATCGCCAAGTCGGTCGGCTACACCGATCCGAGCATCGCGCAGTGCGTCAACGACCGTACCTACGACAAGTTCGTGCAGGCCAAGTCGAAGAAGCTGCTGGACGAGGGCATCAAGGGCACGCCGACCGTCTTCGTGAACGGCGAGCAGGTCCAGACCCGTGAGGCGCTGTTCGCTCCGGGTGGGCTGGCGCCTGTGATCGCGCAGGCCGCAGGGCAGTGATCGCGGCCGCCCCCAGATCCGCCTGGGTGCTCCTGATCGGTGGACTGGCCGGCTGGATCGCCTCGTTCACGCTCACCGTCGAACGGTTCAAACTGTTCGTCGACCCCGCCTACCAGCCCTCGTGCAGCCTGAACCCGATCCTGTCCTGCGGTTCGG
>NZ_BAFY01000227.1 GCF_000308555.1 Nocardia cyriacigeorgica NBRC 100375
TCGCACCGAGAACTGGACCGGCACTGCCGCCACCTTCGAGGCGCGGGTGGAAGGCGCCCCCGCCGAGGTCCGCGGCACCATCACCCTCAGCGATATCGACGCCGGCTCCACCGCCGTCATCGAGGGCAGCATCGAGGTGAAGGTTCCGCTGTTCGGCGGCAAGATCGAGGCCGCCATCGCCGAACGCCTCACCGAACTGCTGGCCGAGGAGACCGAGTTCACCAACGCCTGGATCTCCGAGCGCTGACGTTGTGACGCCGACGGCGTCGCCGGGTACCGGTTTGTGCCGGGTCACTTCTTCCGCTGCCCGGCGATGCCGTGACAACCGGTCCCGGTAACGTAACCGCCCATGGCTCGCCGACTGGACTACTCCGCCCGCTACCCGCTGCACACCACCAAAGAGCTGTACGCGGCGCTGTCGAACCGGGATTACTGGGAAGCCCGGATGGAGGAGATGCGCAAGTACTCCCCCAACGAGGTGATCAGCCTCGAGTCCAACGACGACGGTATCGAGGTGGTCCTGCACCACATCCTGCCGCGCGACACCCTGCCCGATATCGCGCAGACGGTGATCCGCAAGGACATGGTGATCACCCGCAAGGAGAGCTACGGCCCGTTCGGCCCCGAGGTCGAGGGCAAGTACTCCGCGTCCATCCCGGCGGGTCCCGGCAGCCTCACCGGAACCATGCGCCTGTTCCCCACCGAAATCGGCTGCACCCTGCGCATCTCCTCCGAGGCGAAGGTGTTCATCCCGATGGTCGGTCCGCGCCTGGAGCAGCTGATGCTGGTCAACCTCGTCGACCTGTTCCGTGCCGAGGCCGAGGTGACCCAGCGGTGGCTGGAAGAACAAAACCCCACCAGCTGAATCCGATAGGCACGATCACTCGCGGCACCACCGGCGTCAACCGGTTGCGCCGCAGTGATCGCTGGCTGATCAACGACGACTTGGTGACCGCGCGCCTGCACGCGGCCACCGATCCCCTGGTGGTCGACCTCGGTTACGGCGCGAGCCCATGGACCACCTTCGAACTGGCCGCCCGGCTGCGCACCGTACGGCCCGACGTCCGGGTGGTCGGCCTCGAGATCGACCCCGAGCGCGTGGTTCCCGGCCGCGACGGCGTCAGCTTCGCCCGCGGCGGCTTCGAACTCGCCGGCCTGCGCCCCGTCCTCGTCCGCGCCTTCAACGTGCTGCGCCAGTACCCCGAATCCGCCGTCCCCGACGCCTGGTCCACCATCCTGTCCGGCCTGGCCCCCGGCGGCCTGCTCGTCGACGGCACCTGCGACGAACTCGGACGCCGCAGCGCCTGGGTCCTGCTCGACCACACCGGCCCGCTGTCGCTGACCCTCGCCTGGGACCCCTTCACCGTCGACCGCCCCTCCGACCTCGCCGAGCGTCTGCCGAAGGTCTTGATCCACCGCAACATCCCCGGCGAAGGTGTGCACGCACTACTCGCTGCCGCCGACCGCGCCTGGTCCCACGCCGCACCGCTGGCACCGTTCGGACCGCGAGTGCGCTGGCGCGGTGCCGCAAAACTGTTGCGCGAGCAGGGTTTCCCGGTGCGGGAGTATCGGCGGCGCATGCGCGACAACGTGCTGTCGGTGCCGTGGGATGTGGTGGCGCCACTGCCGGTTGCCGAACCGGCAACTGTTCGCGCGTGAATCTCTCCGGCCTGGTTCAGCGTTGAATATTTCATCTGGAATATTCCCGATAGAACTCCAATCCCGTTGTCCACGAACGCTTTACGACTGATGCATTAGTGCTATTGTGGTGCTCGGGGTTATCGAGCGGTATCTGCGTGCAACAGCGAATCATCTGTCGCGGAGATGGAATGGTGGGTGCGGGGCCGAACGGCCCGGACGACGCAAAAGCCCAGCATGCTTCCCGCGGCAATGCCATTGCTCTACCCGTTTGCGGGTCGACCGGCCCGCCCTCGATGGGGAGGACTCCATGCAGGACACCACCTTGCCGCGCCGCCGACTCGGCAGCTATCTCATGGACTGGCGCTCCCGCGCCGGACTCAGCCAGCCACAAGCAGCATCCCTACTCGGCATCGGCTCCACCACGCTGTGGCGGCTCGAACACGGACACAACGACAGAGTCAACATCGACCACATCCAAGCGGCCTGCGAGCTGTACGGAGTCCCCGACCACCTCGCCGCCGCCTACATCGGCCTCGCCAAACAGTCCAGCGAGAAGAGCTGGTGGCTCGAGTTCGGGGATCTCATCCCGGAGAGCTTCGACGTGTACATCGGGATGGAAGCAGCAGCACGAACTTTCACCTCATACCACGTGGAGTTGGTGCCGGGAATCTTGCAGACTGCGGACTACACGCGCGCGGTAGTGCGGGACGGGCATCCAGACAAATCTGCGACCGAACACGAACGCCGCGTTCAGATGCGGCAATACCGGCAGATGATCGTCACCCGGAAGCGGCATCCGATCGAGATCGATGTCGTGCTGCACGAATCGGTCATACGCCGCGTCATCGGCAGTCCCAAGATCTCGGCCGTGCAGTTGAAGTCCCTCGCCGACATGAGCACTCGACCCAACGTCGACCTCCGCATCCTCCCGTTTGCCGCAGGCGCTCCGACTACGGCTGTCAGCACCGGCCAATTCATCATCCTGGGCTTCGGAAACGACGCGACCGGCGCACCCATCGAGCCATCCGTGGTCTACATCCCCGGCTACATCGGCGACCTGTATCTGGAGAAACCCCGGGACGTTGCCCGGTACCATATGGCGCATAAGGCAATTCGGGACGCGGCCTTGGACGATGTAGCCAGCAGGGCCTTGCTCCGGCAGGTAGCGAAGGAGTTCCAAACATGAACGCTGATCTATCCGGCGCCCAGTGGTTCAAGAGCCGCCACAGCGACGCATCCAAAGAGTGCGTAGAGGTTGCCTTCATCAACGGAGACGCGGTCGGCGTCCGCGACTCCAAGAACCCCACCGGCGGCGCACTGATCTTCAGCCCGAGCGAGTGGGACGCGTTCACCACCGGACTGGCGGGTGGCAAGTTCAGCCGTTGATCCGTCGCAGGACGGCGTAGTCCCGCAGATCGAGGGCGTAGCCGACCGCCGCGACAACCACACCGAACGCGGTGCGAGCCCTGGACAATCGTTGCCCAGGGCTCGTACTGTTCCCGTTCGCGATCAACCGGGTGCGCTGGTCAGGAGAACACCACCGTCCGCCGCCCGTGCACCAGCACCCGACCCTCGAGATGCCAGCGCAGACCCCGCGCCAGCACCACCCGTTCGATATCGCGCCCCTGCCGCACCATGTCACGCACCTCGTCCGCGTGGTCGATGCGGATCACGTCCTGCTCGATGATCGGGCCCGCGTCCAATTCCGGCGTCACGTAGTGGCATGTCGCGCCGATGAGTTTGACGCCGCGGGCGAAGGCCTGGTGGTAGGGGCGGGCGCCGACGAACGAGGGCAGGAAGCTGTGATGGATGTTGATGGCCTTGCCCGCCCAGTGCTCGCACAGGTCCGCGGGCAGCACCTGCATGAAGCGGGCCAGCACGACAGCGTCCGGGTCGTGCGCGTCGACCAGCGCACGGACCTGTTCGAAGGCGGGGCCGCGCTCGGCCGGGTCCTTCGGGAACGGCACATGATGGAACTTCACCCCGTGTGCCTCGGTGATCTCGGCCAGGTCGAGATGGTTGCCGATCACCGCCTCGATGGTGGCCGGTAGCTCACCGGACGCGGCGCGGCCGAGCAGGTCGTGCAGGCAGTGGCCGTCCTTGCTGACCAGCAGCACCGCCCGCCGCCGCGCACCCGAGTCGAGCAGCTGCCAGTCGGTCTCGGAGCCGAGGCTCGCGGCCACGTCGGCGAAGCGGGTGCGCAGCTCGCCGAGATCGAACGGCACCGTCGAGGCCTTGATCGCCTGCCGGGTGAAGAACCAGCCGGTCTCCACATCGGAGTGGTAACCGGCCTCCACGATCGATCCCCCGAAGCCCGCGATGAACGAGGTGATCTCGGCGATGATGCCCGGACGGTCCGGGCAGCCGAGGGTCAGCACGTAACGACGATCGTCGGTGACGGAGGGAGCAGCACTCATGCGCCCATCCTCGCAGGTGAGAAAGGCCCACTCGCACCGAGTGCTCCCGCCGCCTCGCCCGGGGCCGCGAAGTCAGCTGTAGAACGGCTCCGCGTAGCGGAACTCGCCGACGATCTGGGTGTCGTAGGCCGTCAGTGCCCGCACCTGGAAGTGGCTCGCCCAGCTCGACTCGTCGGGCGCGATGCCGATACGCGCGCCGGGAACGAAACCGAAGCGCGGGTAGTAGTCGAGATGGCCGACGAGTCCGACGAGAGGTTCATCGAGGGCGTCGGCAGCTCCGAGGACGGCATGCATGAGCGCCGCGCCGACACCGTCGCCCTGATATCCCGCCTGCACCCCAATCGGGCCCAGCGCCAGTACCGGGAACGGGCCGACGGCGGCGCGGGTGAGGCACACGTGCCCGATGACGGCGTCGTGCTCCACCGCCACCATCGACAGCGTCGGGATCCAGCCGGGATCGCTACGTAGTCGCTCGACCAGATCGACTTCGGGAGGTTCGATGGCCTCCTGGCCGGTGTACTGCGGGCCGAAGGCACTGCGGTGGACTGCGGCGATGGCGTCGGAGTCGCCGGCGCGTTCGCGTCGGATCAGCACGGTTGTCCTCTCTTCCCGACCAACAGAAGTGTGCGTGAAGCGCCCTCGCCGCGCAATCGGGATTCCGCCGCGCCGGGCGGCATGCCGGCGATATGCCAGACTTTGTCCCCATGGCAGATTCCGCGTCGCTGACCCGGGCCGAAGTGGCCGACATGATCGACCACACCCTGCTCGCGCCGGAGGCGACTCCCGAGCAGGTGGACGAGCTGGTGCGGGAGGCCCGCGAACTCGGCGTGTACGCGATCTGCGTGTCGCCGTCGATGCTGCCGGTGCGCGCGCCGGGACTCGTGGTGGCCACGGTCGCCGGATTCCCGTCCGGCAAACATCATTCGCTGGTCAAGGGCGCGGAGGCGCGGCTGGCCGTCGATCAGGGCGCGAACGAGGTGGACATGGTCATCGACGTGGGCGCCGCCGTCGCGGGCGATTACAGCGCGGTGCTGGCCGACATCGTCACCGTCCGCGAGGCGGTCGGCGACCGGGCGGTGCTGAAGGTGATCATCGAATCGGCCGCGCTGTCCGACGAGGCGATCGTGCAGGTGTGCCGGATGGCCGAACAGGCAGGCGCCGATTTCGTGAAGACCTCCACCGGATTTCATCCCGCGGGCGGCGCCGACGTGCGCGCGGTGCAGCTGATGGCCGAGACCGTCGGCGGCAGGCTCGGCATCAAGGCCAGCGGTGGGATCCGCACCGCCGAGGCCGCCGCCGCCCTCATCGCCGCCGGCGCTACCCGGCTCGGATTGTCCAAATCCCGTGCAGTACTGGAGGGTTTCGCGGCCTGAAGACAGGCCGGTGCGCCGGCGGCGGGGACGCCCGGCGCTCAGCAGGAGGAGCTGCCTTCGGTGCTCGCGGGCAGTTCGGCGTGCCCGCCGGCCAGCTGCACCCGGATGCCGTCATCGGTGACCTGCAGGTTCGTCGGACGCATCTCGAATGGGTACATCTGCAAGCTCTCCGACAGCAGGTCGGCGATGCCCTGCACCAGATCGGTCGGCAGTCCGATGCCGAGCACGTGCGCCGACTCGACGTCGACCTGCACGGCGCCGTTGACCACCCGCGGCTGCACCTGCACCTGCGCGAACCCGCCGAGCACATCCATGGTCAGCTTGCCCTCGGCCGCCGAGGAGCTGACGTTGCTGACCAGCCCGCCGAGGGTCTTGGCGATGCCGTCGTTGCTCCAGGTGACGTCGGCGGAGGAGCGGCCGATCTCCGCGCCGCCGCGGCCGTTGTCGGTGACCTGGATATCGCGGAAGGTCGCCTCTACGTGCATGCCGACCGCCGGGCCGAACTTCACGTCGTCGCTGTTGACGTTCACCTCGGGCAGTTTGCCGTCGACCCAGGTCACCAGCATCGGCTTGGCGCCGAAACCGACGTCGATCTTCGAGCCCATCTCCTTCTCGAACTGGCTGCTCACACAGCTCGAGACCGTGTGCCGCGCGTAGGCCTCGCCGCCGACCAGCACGGTCGCCAGCAGCACGGCCACCGCGACGAGGGCGATCACCAGCGTGCGGCGACTGACCGTCAGGGTGGAGCGGATCTTCGTGGGCATGGATCAGATTCTTCCCGACGTTTCTGTGTCGGCTCTGAGGGTGCGGTGAGGAGTGTCTCGTAGCCGAGCCGCACCGATTGTGACATGAGCCACAGGATTGCCACGTAGTCTGGTTCTCATGGCCGGTGAAGCGGCGCGGTTCAGCCCGGGTTTCCTTCCCGATCCTCTCGCGCCCTCGAGCAGTGATTCCGGACGGGGCTGGCGCGTGCTGTGCCGTCTGGCCGGCCGCCACGCGGGCTTCTTCACCACCCGCCAGGTGTTGCGCACCGGTTGCGCCGACCGCGTCCGCGCCTGCCTCGGCAACGGCTCGGTGACCAGGGCGGGCGTCGGCATGCTGCGCATGGCGAACTGGCCGGAAGGCCCGCTCGACGAATGCGCCATGTGGGCCGCCTGGTTCGACGGTGCGGTAGCCGTCTCCCACCAGAGCGCCGCCGACCTGCACGGCATCGGCCGCCTGCACCCCACCTACCTACACCTGTCCGCAGCCGCCGGACGGCCGCCCGTTACTCAACGGGTGGTGGTTCAACGCCGGCGGGTACCGAGCACCGACCTCGAATCCGCGGGGCCATTCCTCGTCACTACACCCGTCCGCACCGTGCTCGACCTCGCCGAGTCCGACATCGCGCAATCCGCCCTGGACGAAGTAGTGGCGGATGCCCTCGCAATCCATCGCTGCGATGCGGCAGAGATCCGGACGGCGGGAGAGAGTTTGGGCACTTGGGCATCAGTGCGCGTCCGCAGAGCCCTGACCGCGAGCTGAGACGGCCGACCGGCCTGAGTCCATGGGTGCGGGTTCACCCGTGATCCGCCACAAGTTGGGGCGTATGGCGAGGTACCGGTTACACCGCCCGATCGAGGTGATGCCGCCGCCGACTTAACCCACGGCTTCGACCGGCTGATACACCGAGTCGAGCACACGCCCCAGTTCCTCGTTGAACCGTTCGTACGCTTCCACATTCCCGAGGTGCCCGGTCGGCAGCACTTCGTAACGAACCAAACTGCCTACCTCCGCGAGGATTTCGGCGAGCTGTTCGGAGTGGACCGGTGGGGTCATGTCGTCGAATTCGCCGGCCAGCAGGGTGGTCGGGACGACGAGGTTGCGGGCGGATTCGCCGAGGTGCATGTCGGCGAGCAGGAAGCCGAACTTGGCGCGGACCGAGGCGGGGCAGGAGCGGACGACGGCCATGCTGAAGTCGACCAGTTCGCGCGGGGCGTCGAGGGTCATGATCTGGCGGGCGAAGACCCAGCGGACGGGGGCGATCGGCGGGAAGACGACGGGGGTGCCGAGGCCGAGGCGGCCGAACCAGAAGGGCAGCGGGATGATGCGGCCGCCCAGCCACGGGAGCGGCTTGTTGAACGGGGGCACCACGGTGGTTTCGGCGACCAGGGAGTGCGGGCCGGTGTTGCTGAGCAGGACGGCCTCGGCTTGGGCGGTGACCCGGTCGGGGTGCTTGCCGGCCCAGGCCTGCAAGGTCATGCCGCCGAGGCTGTGGCCGACGAGGACGGCGCGCTGGCCGGGACGCAGGGCGGCGTCGAGGACGGCGCACAGGTCGTCGGCGAGCAGGTCGCAGTCGAGCGGGCTGGAGCCGAGTTCGCTCTCGCCGTGGCCGCGCTGGTCGTAGGCGATGACGCGGTATTCGCCGGCGAAGGCGTTGATCTGCGGATACCAGTATTCGATGGCGCAGGTCCAGCCGTGCACCAGCACGATGACGTCACCGTCGGCGGGTCCGTAGGCGTGCACGCGCAGCCGGGCGCCGTCCGCGGCCGTGACGGGGATGACCTCGTGCGGGACGGTCGGCGGGTTCAGCGCGGCGTTCTGGTAGGTGCGTGACCGCAGGTTCGCACGGTGCACGTCCAGCAGGCCCCGAAGCTGGGTCGGGAGGCTCGCCAACGCATTCGGCAACTTTGCACGCATCGGACACTCCTTTGTGTTACTGACAGATACAGTAACCGCTGGAGTGGGTGCTAGCTAGTGCTAGCACCGAGAAAATTCGGGGTAACCGCGCGTCACCAGCGCAGACGACACCGAAATTTTTCCGAACGGGCGGCGGCCGCCGCAACGGTACGGCCTACAACGCCGGCGCGATTACCAGCGCGGGCCGCGCTGAATCTCATCCACCTTCGGCCGCACATCGGCCAGATAGATACCCGTCGCGATGATCGCGATGAAGGCGAACAACCCCAGCCCGGCGAACGAGAGCAGCAGAAGCAGCACCGCAACGCCGAGGATCGCCAGCCAGATCGGCTTGGTCAGCTTGTCAACCGCGGTGAACGCGTCCGGGCGCTGGCGTAGGGCATGGATCAGCGCGAATATCGTCGCGCCGAAAGCCAGCAGCCACAGCACGAGCACGATCAGGCCGGTCACACCCTGCGCAAATTCCACTCCACCATGATAGGAGCAACCGCCGCCGCCCACCGGTTCCCGCGGTGACGAGGCACAAAAGCGACGACCCCGCGCACCGGTGGGTACGCGGGGTCGTCGTTCAGAATCACCGCAACGGATGCGGCAGGCGAATCAAGCCTTCTTCGCGGCGGTCTTGCGCGCCGGAGCCTTCTTCGCGGGAGCGGCGGCCTTGGCGGGCGCCTTGGCCGGAGCCTTCTTGGCGGCCGGCGCCTTCTTGGCGGGAGCGGGCGCGGTCTCGGTGGTGACCTCGACGACCTCGGCATCGACGACAGCGTCGGCAGCGGCCTCGGCCTGCTCCTCGACCACCTTGGCCGAACGGCCGATCAGGTCGTTGACCCGGCCCAGCACGTCCTCGGCCCGCTCGGTGGCGTCCTTGTACAGCGACTCGACCCGGCCGACCTGCTCCTCGACCAGGTGGTTGGCACGCAGCCGCTCGACGGTCTCCTCACCGCGCACGGCGAGGTCGGAGTACAGGTCGAGGACCTGGCGGTAGTACTGCTCGGCCAGCTTGCGCAGCTCCTCCGGGGTGAACTTCTCACGCAGCTCGGCGAGGTCCTCCGGCAGCTCCGAGGGCAGGCCGGACAGGCGCTCGCGCAGCGAGTCGAACTGGCCCTGGACGTCGGCGGGCAGGTTGGCGATGCGCTCGCGGGCCTCGTCGACCCGGCCGGTGACGTCGGCGGACTGGGCGCGCTCGCGCACCTGGGTCACAGCGTCGAGGACAGCGGTGTAGACGGCGTCACCGGCGCCCACGGTCGCGTAGAGCGGCTTGGTGGTGGCGTTGTCGGTCATGTTTCGTTCTCCTGGCGTGGCGGAGTGTCGGTCGTAATATGCGGAACGGCGCTGTCCCAGTCATCCCCCCCTGATTCGTTCCCTCCGTTTTCCCGGCGAAACGATTCGTAAATATCCAGCAAGACCTGCTTTTGCCGTTCACTGATCGATGTGTCGGCGAGCAGGGCATCCCGGACCGGGCTGTGCGGCCGCTGTTCGAGATAGCCGGCCCGTACGTACAGCACCTCCGAGGACACCCGCAGTGCCTTCGCGATCTGCGCGAGTACCTCGGCGGACGGGTTGCGCAATCCGCGCTCGATCTGACTGAGATACGGGTTGCTCACCCCCGCCAGCTGGGCGAGCTGACGCAGCGAGACCTGGGCGGCCTCACGTTGCGCCCTGATGAAACCTCCGATGTCGTGCGCCGCGTTGGAGACGCGACCCCCCCGTTCGCCGAGACCGGAACCGTCGTCCGGCTGCTCGGTGTGCTGGGCGGAAACCTCGGGCTGGTCTGCCATCACTCACCTTCTGGCGGTAGTACGTAACCAATGCTAGGACAGGGTGCTAGCTATTGCAAGCACTTGTGTTAGCACCCTTCGGGCAAATATCCGGCGGCGCTGTCTCAGCCGCCGAACATCAGGTGCGACACCGTGTAGATGGCAAGTCCGGCAAGCGAACCCACCACCGTGCCGTTGATCCGGATGAATTGCAGGTCACGCCCGACCTGCAATTCGATCTTCTTACTCGCTTCTTCCGCGTCCCACCTGGCAACGGTATCGCTGACGATGGTCGCGATCTCGTCGGCGTAGTTGGCCGCCAGATACCGTGCGCCGCGTTCGATCCAGCCGTCGACCTTGGCGCGGGTCTGTTCGTCATCGCGCAGTTGCTCACCGAGCGCCTGCACGTTTTCGGCAACCTTGCGGCGCAGCGTGCTGTTGGGGTCGTCGGCCGATTCCAGGATCAGCCGCTTGGCCGCGCGCCAGGTGGCCTCGGCCATGCCGGTGATCTCCTCGCGGCCCATGATCTGTGACTTGATCCGCTCGGCCTTGGCGATCATCGCCTCGTCGTGCTGGAGATCGTCGGCGAACTGCTCGAGGAACCGGTTGGCCGCCAGCCGTACCTCGTGATCGGGGGTCGAGCGCACCTTCCAGGTGAATTCGACCAGCTCACGATAGATCTTCTCGGACAACATGATGTTGACGAACTTCGGCGCCCACTGCGGTGCGTCGCGCAGCACCACGCGGTCGATCGTCTCCTGACTGCCCAGCGCCCACTGGTGCGCGCGTTCGGCCAGCAGATCCAGCAGCGGCAGCTGACGGTTGTCGGCGAGCAGTTCGGCGAGCACCCGCCCGATCGGCGGACCCCACTGCGGTTCGGCGATCCGCTTGACGATGGTGTTGTCGATGACCTGCTCGACGTCCTCGTCGCGCAGTACACCGACCACCGCGCGCAGGATGGTCGAACTCTCCTGCGCCACCCGTCCGGCATTGGCCGGCTCGGCCATCCAGCGCCCGACCCGCCAGGACACCTGCGCCGAATTGACCTTCGCGGTCACCACCTCGGGTGAGAGGAAATTGGTGCCCACGAAGCTGCCGAGGCTGGCGCCGAGCTGGTCCTTTTTGCGTTTGATGATCGCGGTGTGCGGGATGGGCAGGCCGAGCGGATGCCGGAACAGCGCCGTCACCGCGAACCAGTCGGCCAGCGCGCCGACCATGCCGGCCTCGGAGGCGGCCCGCACATAGCCGACCCAATCGCCACCGCCGCCGCGCGACTCGAGCCAGCGGCAGCCCAGATAGATCGCGGTCGCCAGCGCGAGCAGGCCGGTGGCCAGCGACTTCATCTTCCACAGATCACGCCGTTTGCTCGCGTCATCGGTGAAGGAGGTGAAACTGCTCGGCATCGTCGGCTGCACGTCGGCGGCGCCGGAGCTGCGGTCGGCGAGGACCGCGGTATCGCCGGGAGCGTTCTGCATGCCCTCCATTCTGCTGGCCTTCGCGCCGCGGCCGCGGTGCCATACGCCACCGGAGGGTCGCCGAGGGCGGCGATCGAGTGTGACTCCGCTCGCATCTACCCCGCGAATGCGGTGATCGACACCCCAAACGGACCTGCTGAGGGGTAATGGGACCTAAGCTGGGTGACACGGATCCGTTTCGAACGAGGGAGCCCACCCTGTCCACCGAAGACCTTGTCGACGTCGGTGAGCGCACCGCGCGACCGGCGGCGGTGCGCACCGGCAATACCGATGGCCGCAAACGCCGATGGCGACAGCACAAGATCGACCGCCGTGAAGAGCTGGTCGACGGCACTCTTGCCGCCGTGCGCGCCCGTGGCAGCAGCGCGGGCATGGACGAGATCGCCGCCGAGATCGGCGTCTCCAAGACGGTGCTCTACCGCTACTTCGCGGACAAGAACGATCTGGTCCACGCCACCATGCAGCGGTTCATCGAGATCACCCTGATGCCGCGCGTCTACGGCGCGATCAGCCTCGACGCCGACGAGTACCAGCTGGTGCGCACCGCGCTCGGTGAGTACGTCGGCGCCGTCGACGAGGACCCCGAGGTCTACCGGTTCATCATGGGCAACGGCTCGGCCGATCAGTCCTCGCTGGCCGAGTTCGAGAAGCTGTTCGCCGAGGTGGTGGCCGCCGCCATCATCAGCCGGGCCGGCGATCTCGGCATCGAGACCGAGGGCGCGCTGCTGTGGTCGTATGTGCTGGTCGGCGGCATTCAGCTGGCCACCCACTGGTGGACCACCGATAAGACCATGTCGCGTGAGGAAGTCATCGATTACCTGTCGATGATGGCCTGGAGCGCCATCGAGGGCATGGCGCGCGCGGGCGGTTCGCGCGCCAAGTTCAATGCCATGCCGCACGTGTTGCCCAAGCCGGTCGACGTCGCCGAAACCCCCGGCCCCGCCGTCTGAGCACTCCCAGCCAACTGTCTGAGCACTCCCGGACCCCACCGTCTGAGCCGGTCGGGCATGTGGATGTGACGCGGGACTCGACATCGCGCCGCGGTTGGTTAGTCTGAACGCCAGCGGGGCGCTACAGAGGGGTTGCGTGCCCGTTCGCGCGTCGGCACCAACGGAGGTACCTCGATGGCGAAGCAAGTGCCGACATCCCGGCTCGCTCGCGGGACGAAGCTCGGCGCGGTCGCGGCCGGATCCATGCTGCGCACCCAGCGCGCGCGACTGTCCATGCGTGGCCGCTCCGAAGCGGTGCGCGCGAAAATGGCCGAAGAATCGATGATCCGCACCACCGAGCAGGTGGTCATGGTGCTGGGCACCATGAAGGGCGTGGCCATGAAACTCGGCCAGATGATGTCGGTGCTGGATCTGGATCTGGTTCCGCCCGACCATCGCGAACGTTTCCAGAAACGCCTCGCGGTATTGCGCAACGCGGCGCCGACGGTGCCGTTCGAGGCCATGCGCGCGGTGATCGAGGAGGATTTCGGCCGCCCGCTCGACGAGGTGTTCGCCGAGTTCGAATCCGAACCGGTGGCGGCGGCCTCGATCGGCCAGGTGTATCGCGGACGGCTGCACGACGGGCGCCGGGTCGCGGTGAAGGTGCAGTATCCGGGCATCGATATCGCGGTGCGCGCGGATCTGAAGAACCTGGCGATGTTTCGCCGGGTGCTGCAATCGGCGATGCCGTGGGTGACGCCTGCGGTACTGGACGAGCTGCGCCTCAATATGGAGGCCGAACTCGACTATCACGCCGAAGCCGAAACCCAGCGGCAGATCTCCGACCTCTACGCCGGGCATCCGTTCATCGTGGTCCCGCAGTCGGTACCGGAGCTGAGCACGCGGCGGGTGCTGGTCAGTGAGTACCTGGTGGGCAGCGGCTTCGACGAGATGAAGGAATTGCCGCAGGCCGAGCGGGATCGGATCGGCGAGATCATCTACCGCTTCTATGTGGGTTCGCTGTTCGTGTTCAACGAATTCTGCGGTGATCCGCATCCGGGCAATGTCATGCTCACCACCGATGGGCGGGTCGGATTTCTCGATTTCGGATTGTTCAATCGAATGGATCCCGAACATGTGCGGTTCGAGGCGGCCTGTTTGCGGGCGGCGGCGGAGGATCGCGCCGAGGATCTGCGCGAGTTGATGATTCAGCGCGGGGTGATCGATTCGCCCGACGAGATCGGCCCCGAGGAATGCCTCGAGTACGTGCTCGCCGCCTCCGAGTGGTGTCTGATCGATGAGGAACTGACCATCACGCCGGAGCTGGCCAGCGGCGCGTTCCTGCTCGCCGTCGACCCACGGGCCAGCGAGTTCACCGGCATGAAGCAGCAGAATCTGCCGCCGGAACATCTGTTCTCCCGCCGCGCGGACTTCCTCACCTTCGGCATGCTCGGCCAGCTCGAGGCCACCGCCAACTGGCATCGCATCTCCCGGGAATGGCTCTACGACGAACCGCCGGTGACCGAACTCGGCAAGCAGCATCATCGCTGGCTGGCCGAACGTCCCGGCGGCAGTAAGAAATCCGGCAAGGCTCGACACGACAAGGCATGAGGGAACATATGGCGGACAGCCGCGAATTCGATCTGGTCCTCTTCGGCGCGACGGGTTTCGTCGGCAAACTCACCGCGCAGTATCTGCTCGGCGCCGCGCCCGAAGGCGCCAAGATCGCATTGGCCGGGCGGTCGCTGGACAAGCTGACCCGGGTCCGCGATGACCTCGGCCCGGCGGCCGCGAGCTGGGATCTGGTGGTCGCGGACGCGGCGGATCAGCCCGCGCTCGACGCCCTCGCCGCCCGCACCACCGTCGTGGTAACCACCGTGGGCCCATACCTGCGCTACGGTCTGCCGCTGGTCGCCGCCTGCGCCAAGGCCGGCACCCACTACGCCGACCTCACCGGCGAGCCGCTGTTCATCCGCGAGGCGATCGACCGCCACCATGAGGAGGCCGCCCGCACCGGCGCGAAGATCGTCAATTCCTGCGGGTACGACTCGGTTCCGTCGGATCTGAGCGTGTACCAGCTGTACCGGCGGTCGGTGCAGGACAACACCGGCGAACTCACCGACACCACCTTGATCGCCTCGCTCAAGGGCGGCGTGAGCGGCGGCACCATCGATTCCGGGCGCGCCATGATGGAGGCGGTGGCGGCCGATCCGTCGAAGCAGCGGGTGCTGTCGCATCCGTATTCGCTGAGCCCGGACAAGTCGATGGATCCGGATGTGGGCCGGCAGTCCGATCAGGCATTGCAGCGTGCGAGCACCATCGACCCGAGCCTGGACGGCTGGGTGGGCACCTTCGTGATGGCCATGCACAACACCAAGATCGTGCGCCGCTCCAACGGGCTGCTGGGCTGGGTGTACGGCAAGAACTTCCGCTACCGCGAGGTGATGAGCGCGGGCAAGTCGCCGGTGGCGCCGCTGGTGGCCGCCGGGATGTCCGGCGGGATCGTGGCCACCATGGCGGCGGGTGCGTTGCTGTCGCGGGTGAGCGTGGGCCGCAAGCTGCTGGATCGGGTGCTGCCCAAGCCGGGCACCGGGCCCAGCGAGCAGGCCCGCACCAGCGGTTGGTTCACCATGAAGACCTACGCGCACACCACGTCCGGTGCGAAGTACGTCGCGACCTTCGCCGGGAAGGGCGATCCGGGTTATCAGGCGACGGCCGTGCTGCTCGGTGAGAGTGGCCTGTGCCTGGCCTTCGACGGCGCGAAGCTGCCGGAACTGGCGGGCGTGCTCACCCCGGCGGCCGCGATGGGCGACGCGCTCACCGAACGTCTGCGCGCGGCCGGAATGACCATCGAGGTCGAGCGGGGCTGAGCGCGGCACGGCAATGAATCTCTCGCGGACAACGGAGTCGGCACGATGAATCTCGCTCGGCGCACCATGAACAACCCGGTGCTGGCCGCGGTGTACGAGCGGGCGTGGCGGCCTGCGCTGTTCTATCTGGCCAGCGGCCGCACGACCGAGGCGGACCGGCGTTTCGCTGCCGAGTCGTTGCGGTTGCATGGTGCGCACCGGGTGCTCGATATCGCCTGTGGGCCCGGTAATTTCACGCGCTATCTGAGTGAGCGGCTGCCCGATGACGGCTATGCGGTGGGCGTGGATTATTCGCCGCCGATGCTGGCTCGGGCGGTCGCCGACAACTCCGGTCCGCGAGTGGGGTATCTGCGCGGTGACGCCCGGTTCCTGCCGTTCGCCGACGGATCCTTCGACGCGGTGTGCTGTTTCGGTGCGCTGTATCTGATTCCGGATCCGCTGGCGGCGGCGCGGGAGATGATCCGCGTGCTGGCGCCGGGCGGCCGGATCGCGATCACCACCAGCCACCGCGAGGATTCGGCCTTCGGCCACGCCACCCGGATCGTCGGCGGCTGGTCCGGGTTGCGGGTGTTCGATACCGATACCTTCCCGGCCCTGTTCGCCGAGCACGGGTTGGTCGAGATCGATCAGGAGATCCATCGGCTGCTGCAATACGTCTCGGCGACCCGTCCGGGCTGAGGTCCCGCGTCGCGGGCGAGGTCGGCCATCCGGCGTAGGACGCAGGGACTGAGAGCTAGCTCGAATTCACTTCCGCCGCTGTCGAATACGAAGCCGACGTAGTCGTCATCGGCCAGCGGGGCGCGGCGCACCGAGCATTCGTCGCCGATGACGACCCAGGAGCCGATGGTCAAACCGCGTGATGGCGAATGATCGAACACAGCGCCTCCCCCAGTGGACTATGCCAGTTCTCGTACGAGTGGACTATGCCACTCGGTTGCCGGGCTGTCAACGAGTTACGCGACCCAGCGGCCGGGCGGGTAGACCGTCTCGGCGAACGACAGCACCCCGCCCGCGGGTTCATAGCGCACGGTCTGCCGGACCAGTACCGGAGCACCGGGCTCGAGGCCGAGGTGAACGCGCTCGTCCTCGGCAACGCTTCGCGCGCAGACGCGTTCATGCACGCGGGCGACGGTCGTGCCGAGCACGGAATGTAGATAGCGATTCGCACCGCCGGGAATAGGCGACGATTCCAGTAGACGTGTTGCCGTAGAGGCGAATTCGTGTGGATACCACGTCGTGCGGAGTCGCACATCACCTTCGGAATCGATCACCACCCGGCGGACGATTCCGTCCCCCGCCCCGCCGAAGATCTCAGCAACAGTCTCTGGCAGTTCGGTGACTTTCGCCGCGATGACGACTGTGCGGACGCGGCGATCACCTGCCTCCGCGCCAGCGGTTTCATCGAGCGGAGTAGAGCTAAGGGTAATCGAACCCCTGACCTCCGTACCGCCCGAGCTCGCCCACCCGAACCAGCGATCACCGCCCATCGATTCACCCCGGCCGCTCGCGCGCACCCACCCGGACGAGCGATCGCCGTGCATCGTTTGATCCCGCTCGCTCTCGCTCACCCACCCGGACGAGCGATCACCGTGCATAAAGTCACCCAGGCTGCCCCCGCGCACCCACCCCGGCGCATTGCCGTCACGCACCGCCGGAGCGCGCCGCGCAACGAACGTCCCCGCCCCACGCCGCGATTCCACGATCCCGCTCTGCCGCAACGTATTCAGCGCCTTCGCCGCCGTCGGCCGCGCCACCGACCACCGCACCGCCAGCTCGCGTTCGGACTCCACTTCGTCGCCCACCCCGAGTTCGCCCCGCTCGATCCGCCCCCGGATGTCCTCGGCGATGCGCAGGTATTTCGGCAGCGGTGCATCGGTCTCGGACACAGCTGGCGAGTGTAACCGTCGTTATCGTGCGCGACATCACAGCCGGGGTCCCGATACCGGGACCGCAAGGCAGCCCACCGCGTATTTCCGACCGGTAGAGTCCGATTCGACGCGGCGGGGATGTGATGGACCGAGCGGAAGGGGGAGCCCAGATGGCGGTACCGGAAACGGGGCAGAGCCGGGCTCGGCAGCTGTACGTCGCGGCGGTGGACGGCGGTGCCGCGCCGTTCGAACTCGACGAGGATGTGGCCACCAATCTGGCCGCGGCCTGCGACACCCTGGTCGACGATCTGGATCGGGCCAGAGCCGAATCGCACCTGATCACCGAGGTTTCCGGGTTCCCCGATCTCCCCACCGGCCACGGGCTGGCGCGCGGTTTCGGTAACAAGGGGCGCGAATATCTCGACACTCTGACCGCGCTCCAAGAGACCGCGCTGCTGTACAAGGCGGCCTATCTGGCGGCGGGCAAACGGTTCGCCGACGCCGAGGCCGCCAACAAGGCCGCGATCGACCTCGTCGCCGCACATCTGGCGCCGCGGTGATCCATCGAGTGAGGAGCGCACCATGGCAGACGAGGCCGCACCCTCCGGTGACGTCGATCCACCGTACGCACCGGAGCGCGAGCATTTCATCGGCTACACCCATCAGGAGATCTGGGACCGCGTGCACGAGGTGATGGATCCGGCGGCGCTGGACCGGACGGCGGCGGTCTGGCGGGCCAATGCCGGCGCGCTGGCCGAGGCGTTCCGGGTATTCGGCGACGCCACCAATCGCGAATTCGCGCGCTGGTCCGGCCGGACCGCCGACGCCGCCGCGCAGGCCACCCGCGAATTCATCCGGGCCGGCACCGACTCGCACGAGGTATGCGCCGCCGTCGCCGGACTACTCGAGCTCGACCGCGATGCGGCGCAGACGATTCGGGCTGCGATCCCCCCGCCGCAGCCGTATCGTCCGCTCGACGATCCCGCCGCCGAGGCCGTGCACGGTGGGCAACGCAGAATGGATCACGACATCGCGGCGGCGGCCGTCATCGCCGACGTCCAAGACCTCATGACACACGTCTACTCCCCCGCCATCCCCGCTTCGGGAGATCGGGTGCCCCGCTTCGCGGCACCCCGCACCGACTCCACCGGCGGCGGGAGCCTGCCACTGTGAAATGGGTACTCACCCCGGACGAATTCAGCTACGTCTGGCAGAACGAAACCGATCTGGATCGCCGCCCCTATCCGGTCAATATGGCGCCCGCCGCCACCGTGCGCACCGAAACCGATCATCTGAGCCTGCGATTACCGCAGCGGTTCGCCAGACAGGCCGATCCTGATCTGGCTGCCGCGCTCATGTTGTGCGCCCGCGCCGACGCCACCACCATCACCGTCTCCGGCGAACGCACCGCCGCCGCGGGCGATTGTCCCGAACGCATCCTGGCCTTCGCCGCCGTGGTGCATCAGCACGCCGCGATCCTGGTAGCCGCCACCAGCACGGTCACGGTGCAGATGAGTCATGCCCGCGCCCTCGGTGAGCTGCTGGTGGAGGTGATCGGCCCGGCGCGACCGGGCCGGGCCGGGACGATGCGCGAACCGCAGGACGCCGTGCTCGGTGCCACCGACCACGCGGGAAATGGTCAGACCTTCTCCGCCAACGGTGAGCGCGGCGCGGCCCGATTCCGGCGCGCGCTGCGTAAGCCGGTCGACGGGCGCGGGTTCATCACCGTCACGGTGGAGCCGGACAATCCCATGTCGCCGCCGACCCGTCATCGCACCTGGCTCGATGTCAGCGGCGACGGCCGCTATCTGCTCACCACCGCCGACGAGCTCACCCTCACCCCCGTCACCGACGCCGATTTCGCCTGCCAGCTGCTCAAACTCGCCCAGATCCGCTGATCCGGCCCGCGGTTGTGGTAGGCCTGACGAATGGTGAAGCACTGGTCGGTTCCGGTCCGGAAAGCCTTGCAGGCCGACGGCGTGCGCATCGCCGAAGTCGACACCTCGGCGCGTCCGGGTTTCGACGGGGACAAGAAGCTCGGTGAGGCCTTGCTCCTGGAACGCGGGCGGGTGCTGTCGGAGCTCCAGGAAAAGCTGTACGCCAACGGCCGGTCCGGTGATTCACGCAGCGTGCTGCTGGTTTTGCAGGGCATGGATACCGCGGGCAAGGGCGGCATCGTTCGTCATGTGATCGGCTCGGTGGACCCGCAGGGCGTCGACCATGCCGCGTTCGGGGTGCCGACCGAAGAGGAGAAGCGCCACCACTACCTGTGGCGCATCCGCAAGGAGCTGCCACGGGGCGGCCAGATCGGTGTGTTCGACCGTTCGCACTACGAAGACGTGCTGGTGGTGCGGGTGCACAACCTCGTGCCCGCCACCGTCTGGGGCGAGCGCTACGACGAGATCAACGCCTTCGAGCGCGAACTCACCGATGAGGGCATCACGCTGGTGAAGGTGGCCATGTTCGTCTCGCTCGACGAGCAGAAGAAGCGCCTGCGCCAGCGCCTGGAGCGCCCCGACAAGTACTGGAAGTTCAACCCTTCCGATATCGACGAACGCGCCTTCTGGCCCGCGTACCAGGACGCCTACCAGGCCATCCTCGACCGGACCAGCACCGAGCACGCGCCATGGTTCGTGCTGCCGGCCGACCACAAGTGGTACTCGCGCCTGGCCGTCACCGAACTGCTCATCGCGGCGTTGCAGGACCTGGGCCTCGACTGGCCGCCGCCGCACTTCGACGTCGCGGAACAGCTGGCCCGACTCGAACAGGCCTGACAACCTCCGTCGAGAGCTACATGAGCGTGCGGGCTTCTCGGCGTTTGCCTCGCTCATGTAGCGCTGAGTGCGGGACGGTGGGTCCATACAACCTTGTATGGAAGTGGGGGGAGCGGATACGATTTAGTGGGACTCCGGGTCCCAGGTAATTTTCCCGGACGCTGGAACGAGGGAGACACCGATGACGCTGTCCGCTGTATCGACAGGCAAAACCCCTGAACAGACCTATCGCGAGGTGCTGCAGGGGCTGTCCGAGGGCTCGGTCAACAAGCACTTCGATCCCTATGTCGACATCGACTGGGACTCCCCCGACTACGGCGTCGACCGCACCGACCGGCGCTGGATTCTGCCCGAGGCCGACCCGCTGGGCCGCCATCCCTGGTACAAGTCGCTGCCCGTCGAGAAGCAGATCGCGATGGGTATGTGGCGTCAGGCCGGGATCGCGAAGGTCGGGCTCGACTTCGAGCAGCTGCTGATCCGCGGGCTCATGCAGTATGTGGTGTCGCTGCCCAACGGCGATCCGGAATTCCGCTTCATCACCCATGAGGCGGCCGAAGAGTGCAACCACACGCTCATGTTCCAGGAGATGATCAATCGCATCGGCGAGGACGTCATCGGCATGGGCTCCATCGACCGCAAGCTGACGATGGTCATCTGGCCGGCGGTGAAGTACTTCCCCGAGTTCTTCTTCACCATGGTGCTCGGCGGCGAAGAACCCATCGACCATCTGCAGAAGTCGATTCTGCGCGGCGGCGACCAGATGCACCCGATGGTGCAGCGGGTCATGCAGATTCACGTGGCCGAGGAAGCCCGCCACATCTCCTTCGCACACGAATACCTGCGCCGCAACGTCCCCAAGATGCACCCCGCCACCCGCTTCGTACTGTCGCTGCTGTTCCCCACCGCCATGCGCATCATGTGCGAAATGATCGCCACCCCGCCCAAGGAATTCATCGAAAAGTTCGAGATCCCGCAGTCGGTGGTCAAGGACATGTACTGGCGCAGCGAGGAATCCAGCAACGCCCTGCGCGACATCTTCGCCGACGTCCGCGCCCTCGCCGAACAGAGCGGATTGATGAACCCGGTGTCCAAGCTGGTGTGGAAGGTGCTCGGCATCGACGGCCGCCCCTCCCGCTACCGCAGCGAGCCGGCCCGCCGCGTCGCCGCCTGACGACCGACGTCCCGCCGCCGAGAAGGCAAGCCGGCGGCGGGATTCGACGGTCAGTCGGCAACGAGGCGGGTGCGGGTGTGGGAGTGTTCGCGCTGGCGCCGGATGACGTAGGTGCCGGGCACACTGCCGGTGGCACCGTGTTCGGGGTGCATGAGGTAGGCGACGGATTCGGCCGCGAAGATGCCGAGGGCGAGGCCTGCCGGGTCGGTCACATCGGGGGTCCATCGGCAGGTGCCTGGTTCGGCAACCAGCGCGTGTGGGTTGCCGCCGGCGGCGCCGCGCAGGACCTCGATGCCGTCGGGCGGAACGGGCCACCAGGTGGCGTCCCGGCTCGGGGTGACCGAGTCGAGCAGGTAGAGCGGGATGACGATCAGGTCGCCCTGGGCGTGCATGCCGCGGATCACCGGGATGCGCAGGGACGCGTCGAGTTGGTCGAGGACCAGGGATTCGGTCATGGCGATCACCTCAGGTGCGATGTACGAGCTGGGAGTATTGGGTGCCGGTCAGGCCGTACGTCCAGGCGGCGGCGTCGACCGGATCGGCGAGATACCGAGGAACGGTGAGGCCGTAGCGACGGCGTGTGCCGTCACGTTCGACGGAACCGTTCACCGCGACCAGGACCCGCTGGTCGCCCGGCAGGTCGTAGAGCATCAACTCGAAGCCGTGATTACCGGGGTCCGGCGCGCGGGCCAGCAGTTTCATTCCGGCTTCCTCGACGTAGGCCGGCCAGCCGAGACGTTCGATGGCGCAACGCCGCACCTCGACATTGGTTTCCCGGTCGATCGCTTCGGCGGTGGGGTCGGTGATCACCCAGCCGGGCACCTGGGTGCCATGCCAGAAGAACAGCTCCCAGCCATCGCCATAGCGGACGGCGGGCCCGTCGGCGCAGTGCAAGCGCACCCGGCCCCGGTCCCCCGCATCCTCCGCCGCAAGCATCTCGGGACGCTCGGAGACGACGCACAGATCGTCATCCGGCCACCATGGGCCGCAGGACGACGCTACCGTCGCCCACAGCTGCCATGCGCGGGCGTGGTCACCGGCCCGGTTGGGCGGGAAATCCGACCACACGACCGAGCCGGTAGCGCAGTGCACGTTCTGGCGCAGCGAACTCGGCCCGCCACCGGCTGCCATGATGACGCGCCCGACAGAGCCTGACCACGATGAACTCAGCGGATCGGCGATGTTCTGTTCGAAGGGTGTGAGCGCGCAGACCCAGTCGTCGTACTCGCGTCGCGACATCCCGATGGTCATCCGCATACCGCTGAGCACCCGCGAAAGATACTGCCCGACAGCATGTTCGGAAGTCCGCGCGTAACGCGGCGACCTGCCCTTCGCCCCCGGCTCACCGGTCGCATGAGCGATCAGCGGTGAGGAGGCCCATCGAAAACGTGGCGGACTCAACCCCGCGAGTTCGTAGATTTCGGAGATGGCCGCTTCGGCGACCGAACGATCGGCCGGTTCGGTGCACAGCATCCGACCGAGCCATTTCTTGCGGATGTTCGCAGCTTCCCGCTGCCCGAGAACACTCACCGGATGACGGTGGTGTCGTCCTTTCCAACGATCATGCGATCAACAGTGACAGATCAGCGAAAGTTCGGCAAGCGCACATCCAACGCCGGGATTGTGCGTCGCGGCGGCGATCGGCTGCCGGGCTCGGAGCTCGTACCGCAACGCCAGGCGCGTTCGACCGGCGCACTTCAGGGGCGCGCCGGTCGACCACGACCACCAGTCAGGCGGCGCGCACCGACCCGAGCAGGTCGAACAGTTCACCTGCCACATGCTCGGGCAACTCCAGGCCAGGGAAGTGGGTTTCCCCATTGAGCCGGGTGTAGCTGAACCACGGGTTTCTGGCGGCGAACTCGGCGTGCAGCGCGTCGTATTCCGGCGCCTTCGGATGGGAGAACACGTGCCGGATCGGGCGGTGGACGCTCATCTTCTCCATCCGCCCCATCGGGGAACCCCATGTCCGGTACGCCTTTTCGACCTCACGGCCGGACCGGGCCCACATGTCGTACCCGTGTCCGCCCGCCTCGAAGCGGACATGATTGAGCACCGTCGCGTTGGTGCTGCCGTCGAGCCACGAACGCAGCAGCTCATCACGCGCGGCCTTCCACGTGGCCGGGTTCTGCAAGGCCGCGACACCGGCGGCGAACTCCGGGGGCGGCGGGGTCATGATGAGGTCGAGCAGCAGAACGGCGGGCACCCGCTCGGCACCGAGCTGATCAGCCATATCCAGGCCCACCCAGCCGCCGTGGGCATGCGAGAGCGGCACGAATGTGTCGACCTCGAGCGCGTCGAGCAAGTCGATGGTGTCGGAAACCTGTTCGGCCACACCGAAATCGCCCACCAGGGTGCGGTCCGGTCCGTGGCCGCGCCAGCACACCCGGATGACGCGATGCTTCTCCCGCAGATACGGCAGCAGCGGGTTCCAGGCGCGATGGTCGTGCGCCCAGCCGTTGAGCAGCACGATCGCGGGCGTTTCCGGTGCGTATCCTTGGTCGTCGAAGGCGATCTCGACGCCGTTGATCTTCATCGTATTGATCATGTTTCTCTCCTTCTCCCGAGCCGCAGCACCGCGGACACGGACGATTCGGCGGTTCAGGCGGCCCGATCGGCGGTGGCGGGCCGCAAGCGCGTAGCGGCGAGTTGGGAATCGGTGAGACCGGGCAGGCGGCCCGCCACCATCAGCAACGGATCGCGCACGGCGTCGGGCAGACTGTTGAGCAAGCGCATGCGGTAGGACGTCCGCTGTGTGCGTTCGATGCCGGGCCGCTGCTCGCGCTCCCAGCGGGTCAGCGCCTCGGACACCGGTAGGCCGGCGCTGACGGTGGCGGCCAGCGACACCGCGTTGATCATGGCGGTGCCGCCACCCTGGCCAAGATAGGGTGGTTGCGCGTGCGCGGCGTCGCCGAGGAAGGCCACTCTGCCGCGCGACCACGCCGAAAGCCGAATGAATTCGAAGTTGTCCCAGCGGATCCGGACGTCGGGCGTGGCGCGCAGCAGCGATTCCAGATAGGGGAAGCTGCGCACCCACGAGTCGACGTCGAGATGGTCGCCGCGGGTGGCGGCGTCGTCGGAATCGGCGACCAAGGCGAGGTAGACATGTTCGGGGGTGCACGGGGTGTACAGCAGCCTGCGCCTGCCGTGGAAATGCTCGAGATGTTTCACGCTGTCCGCGGCCGGAAGGTAGCCGGCGGAGGCGGGCACCATGAGCCTGGCCGCGCCCTCACGCATCTGGATGCGCCGGGCGGTGAGACCGAGCCGGTCGCGCAGCCGCGAATGCACCCCATTGGCGACGACGACCAGATCGGCGTTGGTGACGCGGCCGTCCTTGAACTCCACCCGCCCGTCCGGTTCGGCGACCACGGCGGCGGAATCGGTGACGAGCTCGACCCCGGCACGGGTGGCCGCCTGCACCAGCGCATCGATCAGCCGGTCCCGCAGCAACGTGTAGCAACGCGGGCCGCCCTCGGCGTTGATATCGATGCGGTACAGGGTGCGTCCGGTGCGCGATCGAGCTTCGACGGCCGGGCCGATATGCGCGCCGCGGGTAGCGTCGGCGAAGGCGCCGATCTCTTCCAACGCGGATAACCCGTTGTCCCACACATAGATTCCTGCCCCGATCGCCCGGATCGCGGTCTGCCGTTCATGCAGCCGCACGGTCCAGCCATTGCGGGCGAGTGCGGTCGCGGCGGTGAGCCCGCCGATACCGCCGCCGATTACTTCGGCATGCCGGTCAGCCATGAATGCGGTCCTCTCTGGTGGAGCTGGGGCGACAGCGGGTGTCGCGGGTCGGGGTGAGTGGTCGGATGAGGACCACGCGATTGGATCTGACGGGCATGCGAGTCCGGGCCAGGCCGAGTGGACTGCTGCCCCGACTCGACATCTGCCGGCTCGGCAGCCGGGCACGGGACCGGCGCACGCACTGCACGGCACGATTCGAGTGATCCGTCAGCGGTGGCGTCGCCTCGGCCGGTCCTGCGCGCGCCGGCACGGCTTGTGGCAGGGCGTGTCCGCGAGCGAGGGAGCCATATCGGTCACGGAAACTGTTGGGCAGCCGCAGAACCGGGTGCGTACGGTGTCCACCCCGGGTCCCCCGCGTGCACGAATGCACCCCATTGCTTACGCATCGGCGCTCCCATCGCCCGCACCTCGGCGGGCCTGAGCGGGCTCAGCATGGCCGAGTCGTGCCAGGCGGCATCGTCACCGAAGAGCAAGGGCAGGTCAAGGCAGTGACAGGCGCCGAACGGGTTGTCCGGATGCAGGGCGTGCACCCGGTAGCGGTAGACGTCGGCGCCG
>NZ_BAFY01000226.1 GCF_000308555.1 Nocardia cyriacigeorgica NBRC 100375
GGCTGCCAGCCGCGACGCACGTGGTCGGTGGCGTGGCCGTTGAGTGCCTGGGGTTCGGCGTCGTACTCGTCGTCGGGATCGGCGCGCCGACGGCGACGTCCGGTGCGCCCGGATCCGAGCGCCTCGGCGACGACCGGCGACGGCGTCTCGACACCGGTGCCGTCATCCGCCCCCGGTGCGCTGTGGCGTGAGCGGCGACGTTCGCGCGGCTCGGTATCGGCGTCACCGGCGAGCGGGTCGAAGCGGGTGATCGGGCCCGACATCGGCGAATAGACCGGCTCGGGCTCCGGGGCGTGCGGGGCAGGTGGTTCGTAAGAGGGAGCGAGGAATTGGGTGGCGGAGGAAGCGGACCCGTAACCGCTGACACCGGCCGAGCCGTTCACGCCGTGCGAACCGTTCACACCACCGGCCTCGCCCGAGCCGGGCGGCGGAACCTCATCATCGTCGTCTGGCGCCGAATGCGCGGAACGTCCGCTGTCGATCACCGGAAGGTCGCCGGTCAGTTCGGCGACCGACAGCCCGCGTCCGGCTCGGCGGCGCCGGCCACCACCGGACGAGGCCGCTCCCTGCTGGCCGTTGCGGGCCAGCAGTTCGGCGACCGACAGCTGTTTGGATTCCTCACTCATGAAGGCACCGTTTCGATCGGGCCCGCCGACGCGGCGCCGCCGGGCGCGGCAGCGCTGAGGCCTGCTGCCGTACCCGGTGTGCCTGTGACAAGCGGTCCACCGTTCATATCGGTATCCAGTTTGCGCAGGATCAGTCCCTCCCGCAGCGCCCACGGACAAATTTCGATGCTATCCAGCGATAGAGCCCGCATACTCGCCTCCGCGACCAAGGCACCGGCCACCAGTTGCTGGGACCGGTCCGCACTCACGCCCTCCAGCTCCGCCCGGTCCGAGGCGGTCATCCTGGAGATGAAACCGATCAGTTGACGAAGACCTGAGCTGGTGAGTGTACGTCGAACCCGCGGGCCCGCGCCCGAGGGCGCCGCTCCGGTGAGCCGCGCCAGCGAACGGAAGGTCTTGGACGTGCCGACGGCGAGATCCGGTGCGCCCGCATCGATCACCTGTTTGGCAGGTGCGACGAGTTCGGCGTCCAGCCAGTCGCGCAGCACCGCGACCCTGCGCTTGCCCGGTGGGTCCTCGTGCAGCCACTCCCTGGTCAGCCGGCCGGCACCGAGTTGCAGCGACAGCGCCACATCGGGGTCTTCGTCGGCGCCGTTGGTGATCTCCAGCGAGCCGCCGCCGATATCGAGGTTGAGAATGCGGCCCGCGCTCCAGCCGTACCAGCGGCGCACCGCGAGAAACGTCAGCCGGGCCTCGTCCTCGCCGGAGAGCACCTTCAGATCGACGCCGGCCTCGGCGCGGACCCGCGCGAGCACCTCATCGGAATTGGTGGCGTCGCGCACGGCCGAGGTGGCGAAGGGCATCAGCTCCACGCACCGTGAGGTCTGGGCGATGCTGGCGAATTCCTTGACCGTCGCGATCAGCCGCTGGGCACCCGCTGGGGTGAGTTTCCCCTCGTCATCCATGTTTTCCGAGAGCCGCAACGTCGCTTTCGTCGAGCTCATCGGCATCGGATGGCCACCCCGATGCGCGTCCACCACCAACAGGTGAACGGTATTGCTTCCCACATCGAGTACCCCGAGACGCACATGAACACGGTACTCGCGACCGAGCGGCCGGACCTGATGCGGTCGACGACGCCGGGTGCGAGCTTCAGCTCAGGCGACCGAACTGTTAGCGTCGACAGGTGTGACGGCAGGCGCAGCGGCATCCGGCCAGACCCGGCCGCGACCAGCGGGAAAGATGGACCCGACTCCCGAAGTCGACCTCGATTTCCCGCGTGAATGGATCGAATTCGTCGATCCGGCAAACGACGAGCATCTCATCGTCGCCGACCTCACCTGGCTGCTGTCGCGCTGGACGTGCGTGTTCGGTACCCCCGCCTGTCAAGGCATCCTCGACGACCGCCCCGATGACGGCTGCTGCTCGCACGGCGCCTTCCTCGCCGACACCGACGACCGCAAGCGCCTGCAAAAGGCTGTGAAAATGCTCACACCGCAGGATTGGCAGCTGATGGACCAGGCGCGCAACGCCGAGGGCAAGGTCAGCAAGAAGGGCTATCTGGAGCTCGACGAGCTCGAGGACGAGCCCGCCCTGCGCACCCGCCGCTACGACGGAGCCTGCATCTTCCTCAACCGTCCCGGTTTCGCGGGCGGGGTCGGCTGTGCGCTGCACACCATGGCGTTGCGGCGCGGAATCGAACCGCTCGAGGTCAAGCCGGACGTGTGCTGGCAGTTGCCGATCCGGCGCACCCAGGACTGGGTGGACCGTCCCGACGGCGTGCAGATCCTGCGCACCGTGATCACCGAATACGACCGCCGCGGGTGGGGCCCCGGCGGTGCGGACCTGCACTGGTACTGCTCGGGTTCCCCGGACGCGCATGTCGGCGCGCGACCGGTCTGGCAGTCCTACGGTCCCGAGCTGACCGAACTACTCGGCAAGCCCGCTTACGACGAGCTGGCCAGGCACTGCAAGCGCCGCGAAGGGCTCGGGCTGATCGCCGTGCATCCGGCGACGGTGCACGCCGACCGCATGCGCGATCACGCGGCGACGGCCGAACAGTCCGCGTAGGCGCGGACTCGGCGTCGGGACCTCATCCCGTGGCTCTCGGCCCGCATGGTCCCCGGTCGGCCCGCCGCGATCCGAGGGGCACAGCACCGGCCGGCGATGGGCTGCTGACCGTGCTCGGAGGTCAGGCCTCGAGCTTGTATCCGAGGCCGCGCACCGTCACCAGGTGCTCCGGCCGCGCCGGATCCGCTTCGATCTTCGAACGCAGCCGCTTGACGTGCACATCCAGAGTTTTGGTGTCGCCGACGTAGTCCGCGCCCCAGACCCGGTCGATGAGCTGGCCGCGGGTCAGCACCCGGCCGGAATTGCGCAGCAGGTATTCGAGCAGATCGAACTCCTTGAGCGGCAACGTCACCGGCTTGCCGTTCACCAGCACGGTGTGCCGGTCGACGTCCATGCGCACCGGGCCGGCCTCGAGCACGCCGTTCTCACTGCCCCCGTCGAGTTCGTCGCCCGCGCCGCGGCGCAGCACGGCGCGGATGCGGGCGATGAGCTCGCGCGCCGAATACGGCTTGGTGACGTAGTCGTCGGCGCCCAATTCCAGGCCGACCACCTTGTCGATTTCGCTGTCGCGGGCGGTCACCATGATCACCGGCACACCGCTGCGGGTGCGCAGCTGCTTGCACACGTCGGTGCCGCTCATGCCGGGCAGCATCAGATCGAGCAGCACGATGTCGGCACCGGACCGGTCGAACTCGGCGAGCGCGGACGGGCCGTCACCCACGACGGTGACCTCGAAACCTTCCTTCTTCAGCAGGAAGGCGAGCGGGTCGGCCAGCGACTCCTCATCCTCGACGATCAACACACTCGTCATCTGCGTGCCTCCACACCATTGGTTCGGCCCGGCGCTATCGGGCGCGGGCTGGTTTCCTTCTTGCTCATCACCACGCCGCCGGCTTCTTCCTCGCCGTCGGTTTCGTGATGTGCCGGTATACGCAGGGTGAAAGTCGAGCCGGTGCCCAACTTGCTCCACAGCGTGATCTCACCGTTGTGGTTGGCGGCCACGTGTTTGACGATAGCCAGCCCGAGGCCGGTGCCGCCGGTCGAGCGCGAACGCGCCTTGTCCGAGCGGAAGAATCGTTCGAACACCCGCTCTTGGTCTTCCTTGGCGATACCGATGCCGCGATCGGTGACGGCCATGGCGACGTGGTCGCCGCGCAACGACCGGCTGACCGAGACGTGCGATCCGGCCGGAGAGTACGCGATGGCGTTCTCCACCAGGTTCGACAGCGCCGTCACCAGCAGCGTCTCGTCGCCGAGCACCTCGAGCCCGCTTGGCCGGTCGGTGCTGACGGTGATGCCCGCGGCTTCGGCGGTGGTGCGGGAGCGGTCCACCGCCTGCATCACCACGGTGTCGACGTCGACCACTTCCAGTTGCGGCAGCTTCTCCGCCCCTTGCAGCCGGGACAGCGCGATCAGTTCGGTGACCATCTTGCCGAGCCTGCGTGACTCGCCGAGCACACGCTCGCCGAAGTGGCGCACGGCGTCGGGGTCGTCGGCCGATTCCAGCAGCGCCTCGGCGAGCAGGCTCATCGCGCCGACCGGCGTCTTGAGCTCATGGCTGACGTTGGCGACGAAATCGCGGCGGGTGGCTTCCATGCGCGCCTGTTCGGAGTCGTCGTCGGCGAACAGGACGGTGAAGTTGGTTTCCTCGCGCGAGAGTGGCCTGGCCACGCCGCGCACCGCGATGCGGCTGCGGCCGGGCACCGGATTCTTGGCGGTCAGATCGAACTCCGCGGATTCGCCGCTGGCCAGTACCTTCTCCACGGCCGCCCAGGCGCGCTCGTCGAGCAGCCGGTTGCGGACCAGGCCGAGTTCCTCGGCGCGCGGGTTGACCAGCACGACGTCGCGGTACTCATCGACGACCGCGATTCCGCTTTCCGAAGCCAGCACGATGAGGTCGAGCACCTGCGACATGGTGAGGCCGGATTCGGCCTGCCTGCGCGCGGCCTGCCTGGCATTCATATACGGGATGAGCAGTCCGCCGATCGCCAGTCCGACGACAGCCGCGACGACTGCCAGCAACACGGCCTGGGGAACACTCACACTATGAATCGTACGGTCGCCGGCCGCGGCCGCTACGCCAGGTCCGCGAAGTTTCACGCAGGTCACAGGTGCTTATGGCGACGTTAGCCAGGCGTTCACTTGTTGTTCGGCCAAAGCCGGGCGTAACCGGGCGACGCCGTGGTTACGGCGTGTCGTACAAGGCGGCGTTGACCGCGGCGCCGTGCGCCTCGACCCATTCGCCCAGCGCGTAGATCGGACCGAGGAGATCGCGCCCCGCCTCGGTGAGCACGTAGTCGACGCGGGGCGGGGCCCCCGGATAGCTGCCGCGCTCGACCAGCGTCATCCGCTCCATCCGGCGCAGGGTCTGGGTCAGCATCTTCTGGCTGATGCCGCCGATCGCCGCCCGCAGATCGCGCGGACGCATCGGGCCATCGCGCAGCAGGTACACCACGACCGGAAGCCATGTATTGCCGAACAGGTCCACGCCCATCCGGGCCGGGCAGTCCGATTCGAAATCGCCGTACGGGGCGAACTCCACCTGCACGTCCTCCAGAGTGCCACTGCCGTCACGCACCCGGAGGTGCCTATCGGAATACCTACCGTCGGCGGCGACAGATCTTCGACAAGGCCGACCGGTCTTCGAGCACAGGAGTGACCATGCGAATCGGGATCATCGGCGCCGGACAGATGGCGCGCGCACTGGGTGGCGGGTGGGCCGCAGCCGGACACGAGATCGTCATCGGCGCTCGTGATCTCGCCGCGGCTCAGCAGGCGGCGTGCGCGATCGGCCACGGCACGGGCAGCGGCGACATTCGCGACGCGGCGAGCTTCGGCGACGCGGTGCTCCTCGCCGTCCCGGCCGGGGCCCTCGACGACGTCCTCACGATCGCCTCGGAGACGTTGACCGGCCGCACGGTCATCGACTGCACCAACGCGTTCGCTCCTGATACCGCGGCGACCGAGGGCGTGATCGCCTTCGTGCTGTCGGAGGACGCGGTCGCAGAACGGGTCGCCGCCACCGCTCCTGGTGCACAGGTGGTGAAGGCGTTCAATGTGTGCGCTGCGGAAGTATTCGCCGGCACGACAAGGGTTTTCGACAACCGGCCACTGGCGGTGCCGATCTGCGGTGATGATCCGGCGGCGGTGCTCCTGGTGGCAGGTCTGGCCGAAGATCTGCGGCTCGTCCCGATACTCGCGGGCGGCCTGCACCGGGCGCGCTACTTGGAAGCCACTGCGGTATTCACCGTCGGACTGTGGTTCGCCGGATATGACGCGCGCGCCGCATTCCCGCCAGTCGAAGCGGCTTTCGCGGTCGCCGAGTGATCCGTGCCGACGCCGCGACGGAACTCACCGCGTGAAACGAGCAGCGGGGCCGCGCGAGTTCGGATTCTCACGCGACCCCGCTGGGCCACAGGTTCGGCGCGGCGATTCCCCTCCGTGATCGCCGCGCCTGATTCAGGAGCGACCGAGGGCGGGTGTCACCAGCCCGTGTTCCCCCGCACCGGGATGTTGACGAAGCTCGGGCGCTGGGGGTCCAGCTGGACGTGCTGCGGCTTCAGTTCGGTGTCGGCCAGCATGGGCAGGATCGGCAGGCCCTTCGGGAAGTTGCCCGCGTAGACGTCGACGCGCAGCCGGTGGCCCGGCTTCAGCAGGGCCTCGGTGGCGGGCAGGCCGATGTCGAGGGTGGTGGCCTCGCCGGGGACGGTCTTCTTGCGCTTCTCGACCGAGGTGAACGGGCGCGGGTCGGTGTAGTCACCGTTGCCGGAGCGGCTGCTGTTGGCCTGATCGACCTCGCGCAGCGAGGCCATCAGCTGGCCGGAGGACAGCACCGTCGACTGGCCGTCGGGCGCGACATCGTTGACCGTCACCACCCAGTAGCCGTCGGTGGCGTCCTGAACGGTATTGAGCCGCACCGCGATCGGGCCGGAGATGGTGGTCGCCTCGGCGACCGGCGCACTGGTGAAGGTCAGCCCGTTGAGTTCCTGGATGCGGGAATCCTTGGCGCAACCGTCGATGATCGACAGCACGCCTGCGGTGCCCTGCGCGGCATCGTTGGAGCACAGGCTGGTGAGGCCGGGCGCGACGGTCAGGCGGGCGGTGTCGCTGGTGACGCCGGCGGTGAGCGAGCCGTCGTGCACGCTGCGCGCGGTGCCGCTCGGCGCGGCCGACAGGTACATCCGCCGGTGCTCGGCACGCTGGTCGGCCGGGGCCGATTCGCCGAAACCGCCGCGGGTGACCCAGCCGCCGCCCTGCTGACGCAACGTCACCGGGCCGTAGCTGTCGATGCCGTTATCGATGCCCTTGAGCCACTTGTCGAACCACGCGCGCTGCAACACGTCCAAGCGCGGCGGCAGGCCCGGCTTGCCGTACTCGTTGCCGGAGTTCAGGTGATAGGTGTTGCCCATCAGCAGCTGCTTCTGGCCCGGCGGCAGCGAGATCTTGTTGTAGATCTTGGATTCGGAGTAGGTGAACAGATCGTGCCAGCCGCCGACCACGAAGGTCGGGGTCGTGATCTTGGACGGATCACCCAGCCACGCTTGCCGTTCCGGGCTGTTGTGGTCGAGCATGCCGTGCAGGCGCGGGTCGATGTCGTCGATGTTCACCTTGGTGTAGGCGTTGAGGAAGACGTCGAGGTAGGTGAACGGCGAGGCCAGCCGGTCGGTCAGCCACTGCTGATCGAAGGTGCCGAGCACCAGCGAGGACACGTCCGGCACCCACTTGAGGCCGTTGATCGCGGTGAGCCACAGCGGAATGAAGTTGAAGCCGAAGCCGCCGCCGGGCATGAGCACGTCGTTGGCCAGATCGCTACCCGGTACCACCGGGAAGATGGCCTTCAGCGCGGCCGGCTGCTTCTCGGCGGCCTGCACCTGGTTGATGCCGGAGTAGGAGATGCCGTTCATGCCGATCTTGCCGGTCGACCACGGCTGCTTCGACGCCCACTCGATCACCTCGACGGTGTCCTGCTGCTCCCGATCGCGGAGCATGTCCCAGACACCTTGGGAGAAGCCGGTTCCGCGCACATCGACCACGACCTGCGAGTAGCCGCTCTTCACCAGCTGCCGGTCGACGGCGAAATTACGCAGCTCACCACCGGCGAAGGCCTTGGTGAGGTCGGTGACGCCGGACAGTGGGGTGCCGCTGAAGTCGATATCGCGCAGCAGTTGCAGCAGCGCGTCCGACAGACCGGGGACCGACCCGGCGTGATCGGCCAGATTCGACACCAACTTGGTGTAGGGCGTCATGTTGACGATGGTCGGCGTCTTCGTGTCGACCGGGCGCCCGGACTCGTCGGCGGGACGGTAGACGTTGCCCTTGAGCACCGTGCCGTCGCTCATCGTGATCGGCACGTCCCATTCGATATGGATCTTCGGGTACTGCTGGGCGCCGTCATGGGACGCGGCCCAGCTCGCCCCTGCCGCACCACCGTCCGGACCGACCGCGGCGGGCCGCGCGAGCGCGCTCTGTCCCAGTAGGGGAACGAGCAGCACCGCCGCCACCATCATCACGACGGCCCGTAAGACGTACTTCATCGGACGTGACCCACCTCTCGCACTGGTCAGACGAGCAGCAGCCTACACAGCCCTTACCGCGGAGTAATAATCGTCAGTCACTTAGCGCGCTCGGCGGCCGGTCGGACGCCGATTTTGCGAGGTCCCGAGGACGCTCGAGAGCGGCGACCGACCCAGACGGGTGCTGGTGCGTGATCGGGCCGAAACGCTAGCGCGCCGCGTCTCGACGTGAGACGCGGCGCGCTGAAGAGGTGTGCGAGAAGTGCTTACTTGCCGCCCTGGCTCGCGACAGCGGCGGCACCGGCCGCGGCGGCCTCCGGATCGAGGTATTCACGCGGACGCACCGGGCGCAGGTTCTCGTCGAGCTCGTAGCGCAGCGGGATGCCGGTGGGGATGTTCAGGCCGGCGATATCGTCATCGGAGATCTGGTCGAGGTGCTTGACCAGGGCGCGCAGCGAGTTGCCGTGCGCGGCGACCAGCACGGTCTTACCCGAGAGCAGATCCTTGGAGATGGTCGACTCCCAGTACGGCACCATCCGGTTCACCACGTCGAGCAGGCATTCGGTGCGGGGGACCTCGATGCCGTCATAGCGCGGATCGCCGGTCTGGCTGTACTCGTTGTCGGCCTCGATCGGCGGCGGCGGGGTGTCGTAGCTGCGACGCCACAGCATGAACTGCTCGTCGCCGTACTTGTCCCGGATCTGCGCCTTGTTCTTGCCCTGCAACTCGCCGTAATGCCGCTCGTTCAGGCGCCAGTCACGCACCACCGGAATCCAATGCCGGTCGGCCGCGTCCAGGGCGATGTTGGCGGTGCTGATCGCGCGGCGCAGCAGCGAGGTGTAGACGATGTCGGGCAGGATGCCGTGCTCGGCCAGCAGTTCGCCGGCCCGCTTGCCCTCGGCGATGCCCTTGTCCGTCAAATGGACGTCCACCCAGCCGGTGAACAGATTCAGGGCATTCCATTCGCTCTCGCCGTGGCGCAGCAACACGAGGGTGTACGTCATGCGGGCCATCCTGCCATGGTCGGATCGGTGACGGGCGGGCACCTCGAGGGGGTGCGGGGCCGGTCAGGGGATCGGGGAGCTCGTGCCGAAGCGCGGGCAGCCTGATGCGGCACTCAGCCGACTGCGGGCAGATCCGCCGCGAGGATGGCGGCGCCGACGAGGGTGGCGCCGTCGGCGAGCGTCGACAGGTGCACCCGCAGATCGCGGATGAAGTTCAGTCCCGCATGCCGGGTGATGGCCGCGCGCATCGGGCCCCACAGCGGTTCGCCGGAATGCGCGAAGCCGCCGCCGATGACGACGGTGTCGACGTCCAGCAGCGCCGCCGCCGAACTGACGGCCTGCCCGAGCGCGGTCCCGGCCCGTTCCAGCGCCGCGAGCGCGATCCGGTCGCCGGCCGCGGCCGCCCGCGCCAGCTCCGCCCCGTTCGCACCGGTCCACCCCTGCTCCCTGGCCCACCGCGCCGACGACATCCCACTCGCGACCGCCTCGACGCACCCGAAACCACCGCAGGCACACGGCACATCCCAGCCCGGAACAACGATGTGCCCGATGTGGCCCGCGTTGCCGGTCCGGCCGGAAGCGACGCGACCGTCGACCAGCAGCCCGCCACCGATCCCGGACGAGACCGTCATCGCCAGTGCGTTCGGCACACCGCGCAACGCACCCGAATGATGTTCGGCCAGCGCCAGACACGCGCCGTCGATGGCGAATCGCACTGCGGCACCGGGAAACAGCGCACCGACCGCGTCAACGATGGCGAACCCTTCCCGCCACTCCGGAATATTCAACGGCCCGGCGATCCCCGCAGGCACATCCACCGGCCCCGCCGATCCGACCCCGACCGCACTCACCGCCTCTCCCGCCGCGACCTCGACCAACAGCCCCCGGCACGCCTCCCACACCCCCGACTCCGGCACCGCAACCCGCCGCACCCCCGTCACCCGTCCCCGCTCGTCGACGACCCCCGCCGCGAACTTCGTCGCCCCGATATCGAGCGCCAGCACCGCCACGTCGCCTCCCTCATCACTACGCCGCCACGATTGTCGCCCACCCCGCTCCCCCGAGCGCAGCGGAGCGAGCCACCTAGCGCCGTGTCGAACGCCGTTACGAGGTGGCCATCAGCGCCGCGCCCCGCCCGCTCCCGCCGGAACGCCACAACCGCGAACTGCCGAGCGGCGATGAGCCGTGCGGCATACGACTCGACTGGAAATTGACTGGTGCTCGATCACCGGCGGACGCATGCTCTGCCCGTGACCGATGACGACCCCCAGATCGTGACCATCTTCCGCTCGCGTCTACGTCCGGACGCCGAAGCCAACGGCTACCCCGCGATGGCCGACCGGATGGAAGAACGCGCCCGCGCGATGCCCGGTTTCCTCGACATCAAGACCTACACCGCCGCCGACGGCGAACGGGTCTCCATCGTCGTCTTCGACAACCGCGCCCATCACGACGCGTGGCGCAGCGATCCCGAACACCGCCGCGCCCAGCAGCTCGGCCGGACCGATTTCTACAGCGAGTACTCCATCACCGTCTGCGAGCAGCTGCGCCACCACGGCTTCCGGCAGGCGGAATAGGGATGCGCCTCGATGGCGGCACCCTGGGCGTCGTCGCCGAACGGGTCCGGGCCGAGCCCGCCCGATCGCGGCATGACGAGCCGGCGGGTCGTCGTATCGCGACCCACCGGTTCACGCGGTCATCGAACTACCGGAACCTCACGCCATTTCCGGCACCCGCAGGTGCGCGAGGGCCAGTTCGAACTCGCGGACGTCGAGGGCCTCGACACCGGTCTGCCGGGCCGCGTCGACGCGCAGGGCGGCGGACTGTTCGCGGCTGCGGCGCATGGCCTCGGCGTCGTCGTAGGTGGTGCAGGAGACGGCGCGGCCCGACCTGCGGTTGATCATCAGGCTCGCGCTGCAGAACCCGTCGAGTTCCTCCATCGCGGGCAGGGTGCCGGCCTTGTAGACCTCGACGGCCGCGTCGATGCGGCTGGGATCGGTCTTCACCCAGGTGGCGCGCACGCAGGCGCCCTCGTGGGTGCGGTGGGCCCGGTGCAGGCCGGCGATTTCCCATTCCTCGACGTGCGCGCTGCCGCCGAACAGGGCGATCGCGCGCTCGCGGATCGGGCCTACCCGTTCCGCGCTGGCATGCATGGCCTCTTCGGTTTCCCAGGAGCTGGTGGCAATGCAGCGGCCGTTGGTCCGGTCGACCATCAGCGACAGTCCGACGCACCCGGGTATTTCTTGGAGTTCAGGCAGCACGACATCACGCATATGCGCAATCCCGTCGTCGATAGCGGAGGGTTGCGCCTGAATCGTGGTAGATCGCGCGTACACGATCCACCCCCTCTCTGCTTCGGGGCAGCGCCCGGTGGCGCCACCGGTGCTCTTCACGATGCTCGCTCGAGCACGCAGAGGCAAGAGGCCGTTCGCCTCATCAGGAGGTGCGGCGGGCGAAGCGGCCTGGGTCGGCCTGGTCGCGCGGCTTGACGATGATCTGGTCCAGGTTGACGTGTGGCGGCCGCGACGCGGTGAAGGCGACGATTTCGGCGATGTCCTGGGCGACCAGCGGGTCGATGCCTTCGTAGACCTTCGCGGCGCGCTCCTCGTCGCCGGAGAAGCGGACCAGGGAGAACTCGGTTTCCACTGCGCCGGGCGCGATTTCGGTGAGCCGGACCGGCTTGCCGAGCAGCTCACCACGCAGCGTGCGGTGCAGCACCGCCTGGGCGTGCTTGGCGGAGGTATAGCCGGAGCCGTTGTCGTAGGCGTGGAAGGCCGCCACGGAGGTGATGGTGACGATGAGCCCGTCGCCGGAGTCGATGAGCTTGGGCAGCAGCGCCTTGGTCACCCGCAGGGTGCCGAGCACATTGGTCTCCCACATCCAGCGCCAGTCGTCGAGGTCGGCCTCGGCGACCGTGGCCAGGCCTTTGGCGCCGCCGGCATTGTTGACCAGCACGTCGACGCGCTCGATGGCGTCGGTGAAGGCGCGCACCGAGTCGTCGGAGGTCACGTCGAGTTCGAGTGCGGTGCCGCCGATCTCCTCGGCCAGCCGCTGCAATCGGTCGACCCGGCGGGCCCCGACATACACGTGGTAGCCCTGCTTCGCGAGCTCGCGGGCGGTGGCCTCCCCGATTCCCGAGCTGGCTCCGGTGACGACAGCGGTACGTGTACTCATAACCGTCGAGCCTAAAGGGCCTCCACCAGCCGCGCCGCGCGCCCGCCGCGGATCACCTCGCCCCGCACGCGCTCACCGGATCCGCCGCCGACGGCGAGCCGCTAGCCTGACGCCATGGGTATTCGGGAAGTCGTCAGCGCGGACGGAACCAGCATCGTCTACCGGGTCAGCGGCACGGCCGAGGGCAGGCCGCTGGTGCTGCTGCACGGATGGTCGGCGAACCTGCGGTGCTGGGGCCAGGCCGCCGACGACCTCGCCGAGAAGTACCGCGTGATCGCGGTCGATCTGCGTGGCCACGGCTACTCCGGCGCGCCGGAATCCGGCTACGACGATCCGAAGAACTGGGCCGCCGATCTCGCCGCCGTACTCTCCGCCGAATCCATCGAGTCCGGCGCCGTACTGCTCGGCTGGTCCTACGGCGGCATCGCGATCAGCGACTACCTCACCGCCTACGGCACCGGCGCGGTCGCCGGCGTGATCTTCACCGGCTCGCTGGCCAATATCGGCCCCGACGTCCCGGGCGCGGCGGTGGGCCCGGCCATGCAGACCGCGATTCCCTCGGTCTTCGAGGAGAGCGCGGGCCGGGCCATGCGCGGTTTCGCCGCCTTCGGCAATTCCAATACCGGGCCGGGCGCGGACAAGGGCGTCGACGCGCAACGGCTGTTCGGCGCGAGCCTGTCCACTCCGCCGTTCGTGCGCAAGGCGCTGTTCTACCGGACCGTCGACAACTCCGAAACCCTGCGCAACCTCGACATTCCGGTGCTGGTGCTGCACGGCACCGCCGACCCGGTGGTCCCCATCGACAACGGCCGCTACATCGCCGAGCTGGCCCCGAAGTCGCGCACCTCGTTCTGGGAGGACGCCCAGCACGGGCTGTTCATCGAGGACCGCGAGCGGTTCGTCGGTGAGGTGAGCGAGTTCGTCGACGGGCTCTGACTCGCGGGAGTGAGCGAGCTCACGCCCGGCTTGTGATGGCTGTCACTCGTCGGGAAGGGGGCACCTGAACGGGGCGTTACACGATGCAGTATGGACAGTGTGAGTCAACGCCCGGAACCACGGCCCCGTCGGATCGCCGTGTTGTCGGTGCATACCTCACCACTCGCGCAGCCGGGCACCGGCGATGCGGGCGGCATGAACGTCTACGTGCTGCAAACCGCCATCGAGCTGGCCCGGCGTGGCACCGAGGTGGAGATCTTCACCCGGGCCACCTCCTCCAACGTCCCCCCGGTGCAGGAAGCCGCGCCGGGCGTGCTGGTGCGCAATGTGGTGGCGGGCCCGTTCGAGGGCCTGGACAAACACGATCTGCCCACGCAGCTGTGCCCGTTCACCGCCGAGGTGCTGCGCCAAGAGGCCAGGCATCTGCCCGGTCATTACGACCTGGTGCATTCGCATTACTGGCTGTCCGGCCAGGTGGGCTGGCTGGCCCGGGATCGCTGGCGGGTGCCGCTGGTGCACACCGCGCACACCCTCGCCGCGGTGAAGAACGCCGCGCTGGCCGAAGGCGATTGTCCCGAGCCCGCGACCCGCGAGATCGGCGAGAAGCAGGTGATCGCCGAGGCCGACCGGATGGTCGCCAATACCGATGCCGAGGCCCGCCAGCTCGTCGAGCTCTACGGCGCCGAGCCGGACCGGATCGATGTGGTGCCGCCCGGCGCCGACCTGAGCCGCTACCTTCCCGGCGACAAGGCCGCCGCCCGCGCGGAGTTCGGCCTGCCCGCCGACGAGCAGATCGTCGCGTTCATCGGCCGCATCCAGCCGTTGAAGGCGCCCGATGTGCTGGTACGCGCCGCCGCCGAGGTGCTGCGCCGCGAACCGGATCGCAAGCTGCGCGTGCTCATCGTGGGCGGCCCTTCGGGCAGTGGCCTGAAACGCCCCGACGCGCTCATCGAACTCGCCGCCGAACTCGGCATCGCCGACCGGGTGACGTTCCTGCCGCCGCAGTCCGCCGACCGGCTGGTGCAGATCTATCGCGCCGCCGACTTGGTCGCGGTCCCCAGCTACAACGAATCCTTCGGCCTGGTCGCACTCGAGGCGCAGGCCAGCGGCACGCCCGTGCTGGCCGCCGATGTGGGCGGGCTCGGCACCGCAGTACGCGATCAGCACACCGGCCTGCTGGTGCCCGGCCACCGCACCGACGACTGGGCCGGCGCCCTGACCACCCTGCTCGACGCCCCCGACCGGCTCACCGAGATGGGCGCGCGGGCCGTCGAACACGCCGCGGGCTTCTCCTGGGCGCACACCGCCGACGGACTGCTGGCCAGCTATTCGGCCGCACTGTCCCGATTCGCCGACGACCGCTCCGGCCCCGCCGCCTTCGGGGCCCGGCCGACTATCCTCGGCGACAGTCAGGCCAGATCGCGGGCGCTGTGGCGGCGCCGGACAGGAGCACGCCGATGAGCCAGGTACCCGAGGCAGCGGCCGTCGCCGACGTCATCGACGCGACGCTGGCCGACCGCGAGATCGAATACACCCGCCCCGCCGAGGACACCTTCGTCGTCGTGCTGCCCGGCGAGCGCAAGCTGAAGACCACGCTCATGCTCACCGTCGGCAAGCACGGGGTGCGGATCGAATCGTTCGTCTGCCGCAAACCGGACGAGAATTTCGAAGGCGTCTACAAATACCTGCTGCGCCGCAACCGCAAGCTCTACGGTGTGGCCTACACCCTGGACCGCGTGGGTGACATCTACCTCGTCGGCCGGATCTCCAACCACGCCGTCGACCCCGACGAACTCGACCGCATTTTCGGCCAGGTCCTCGAGGCCGTCGATTTCGACTTCAACACCCTGCTCGAACTGGGGTTCGCCGAATCCATTCGCAAGGAATGGAAGTGGCGGGTCTCGCGCGGGGAATCGTTGAAGAACCTGCGCGCGTTCGAGCACTTGATCGACGAATCGTCCGATACGCCTTAGGTTTTCCGGGTATTACCGTCCGCCGGCAGGCTGCGGCGAGAACAAGCCGGCCACCCTCACACGCCGGTCGGCTGCAGCCGGACCCGGGACGCCGGAATCAGCGCCCACCCGCGGGCTGCGGCGGAACTGGTGTCGCCGAGATGGTCGTCGCCGGCTTCCCATTCAGCGCCGACATCGATTTCCACGTGGCCCAGTCGATGGTCCAGTCATAGAGATCTCCGTCGGCGGCCGACAGCGGGATCCGGGTGCCGGTGACCTCGACCGGATCGCCGTACCGCGACGTGGCGAAATAGGCTTCGGCGTGGGCGGGTGAGAGGTTGATGCACCCATTGGTGACGTTGGCCGCGCCCTGCGCCGACAATGAGGCCGGGTTGGCGTGGATGAATTCGCCGTTGTTGGAGATCCGCACCGCCCACCGTTCGCGCACGTTCTCGTAATACGGCGGATTCGACATCATGAAGTCCTCGTACTTCTCGGTCACCACGTGGATTCCCGAGCGGGTCACATTGCGGTCCTCATTGCCCTCGCCGTAGCTGACCGGGAAGTCGAAGATGACCTCGCCGTCACGCACCACCTGCATGCGGTGGCTGGGGGCGTCGGCCTTGACGATCTGGGCCCGTCCGATGCTGAAATCCGAGGTGAGGTCGGCGTCGCCGTACTTGCCGTTGCCGAGATCGAGTCCATAGAGCATGGCCGCGACGTGCACGCGGGTGCCGGGCGTCCAGTACTCCTTGGGCCGCCAGTGCAGCCGGGAGCCGCCGTTGTCGTCGGGGAACCAGGCCCATGCGCCCTCGGTGGGCGGATCGGTGGTGACGGTGAGCGCCTTCTCCACCGCGGCCTTGTTCTGCACCGGCGCCTTGAACTGGACGATGATCGGGGCCGCGATGCCGACTTCCTGACCGTCGCCGATATTGAGCGTGGCCGGGACGGTGGCCTTCGGCGCGAGGGTGGTGAAGGTGCCGTCGATCGGGACAGGTTTGCCGTCGGTACCGATCGCGGTGCCGGTCCAGGTGTAGGACGAGTCGTAGCCGAGCGGTTCGGTGGTGCGATAGCTGCGCTTGTCCGGCGACATCTCGCCCTCGACCTGCCTGCCGTTGGCGTTGGTCAGCGCGATCTGGTTGATGGTGCCGTTCTCGACCGTCACCGAGATCGGTGCGGTCGGGTTGACGTCGGTCGCGTCGGCATCCGGGCTCATCGTGACCGAGGCGATCGGTTCGTCGGACGCGGCTCCGGAGCCCGCGCGGTCGCTCGTGCATCCGGCGATCAGCGCCACCACCGCGAGCAGCACACCCGCCACAGCGGCAGCCGGCCGGAACGTGTCTGGTCGGTTGCTCACCCCATCGAATCTACGCCCGGCAAATCGGTCGGCTGACCATCCTCGCGCCGAATCGGCGGGTACGGGTGTGTGTTCGGCCACGTCGACGCCGTTGTTTGCTGCCGCGAGACCTTATGCGACAGCAATCGCGCAGCTACCGATACAGCGGCGTCCTTACAGCGTGATCCCGACGGTGACCGGCTCCGGAACCAGCCCGACCCCGAACCGCTCGGCAACCCCGTCGCGGACGGTGCGCGCCAGCGCGACCAGATCGGCCGCCGTCGCCGCACCCCGATTGGTCAGCGCCAGCGTGTGCTTGGTCGACAACCGCGCGGCCGCCTCCGGCCCCGGGAACCCCTTGCCGAAGCCGGCCCGTTCGATCAACCAGCCGGCCGACAGTTTCACCCCGTCCGGCGCCGGATAGGTCGGGATCGCCACCTCCCCGACATGCGCGCGGATCGCCGCAAGCACCTGCTCGGCCCGATCCTGCGCCACCACCGGATTGGTGAAGAACGAGCCCGCGCTCCAGGTGTCGTGATCGGCCGGGTCGAGCACCATCCCCTTGCCCGCACGCAGCTTCAGCACGGCCTCCCTGACCTGCGCGGCAGGCCGTGATTCGCCGTCGGCCGCGCCGAGCATCCGGGCGAGTTCGCCGTAGCGCAGCGGCGCGCTGGCCCCGCTGGGATCGAGTGCGAATTCGACCGCGAGCACCACCGCCCGATCGCTGTGCTTGAGCACACTGGTGCGATAGCCGAACCCCAGTTCGTCCGGTTCGGCCCAGCGGATCTCCCCGGTGGTGCGGTCGAGCAGCCGGACCCGGCGCAGCAACCGGTCGACCTCCACGCCGTAAGCGCCGACGTTCTGCACCAGCGTCGCCCCTGCGGACCCGGGAATCCCGGACAGGCATTCCAGCCCGCCGAACCCGGCCTCGACGGTCGCCGCCACCACCGCGTCCCAGTTCGCGCCCGCCTCGGCGAGTACACCGTCGGTTCCGAAGGTGACCTCGGTCGTGCCCACCCGCACCACCACGCCGTCGAAGCCGTCATCGCTGATGAGCAGGTTGGATCCACCAGCGAGCAACAGCAGCGGGATGCCCGCCGCGTCGAGCGCGCGCACGGTCGCCACCAGCGCGTCGGTGCTCGCGCAGTCGGCGACCAGCGCCGGGCCGCCGACCCGCAGCGTCGTCAGCTCCGCGAGCCGTACCTCGTCGCGGATCGTCGCACCGGTGCCCGACAGCAGGTCACGCACGTGTTCCGAGGAGTCCAACGGTGAAGTTCGCACAGCCAGACGGTAGCGTGTCCGTCCATGGCTACACCCCTGGCGTATACGGCCCGCTACACCCATCCGGCCGCTGCCGTGCGCGCTGCCGTCGCCGACGAGCAGTACTGGAAGGACCGGATCGCCGCCGTCGGCGGGCCGAATGCCCGGCTGGAGTCGGTGAGCGTCGAGGGCGATCAGGTGCGCGTCGAGATGGTGCAGGCCATCGCCGCCGATCTGCTGCCCTCCGCCATCACCGCCGTGCGTCCCGGTGACCTGGTCATTCC
>NZ_BAFY01000225.1 GCF_000308555.1 Nocardia cyriacigeorgica NBRC 100375
CGCACCAGTGCCACCAGACCGAGGATCACGACCATGGCCAGCGCCAGCGCCACCCACGGCAGCATCTCCCACATCCGCTCGAAACCCTTGAACAGCAACATCCCCGCGACCGCCGCACCCGCGCTCTGGCCGCCGAGAATCATCCACTGCCGCTTGTTCGCCTCGTACTCGGCCTTGCGAGCGCTGCGCGATCCACGCGCGGCCGGCGCCCCGGCGCTCGACGCCGACGCGGTGCTCGTGGCCGGTTTCTTGGTCAGTGCGGCCGCCTTGGCGCCGGCCAGCGAGCTCACTTTGCCGAGCGCTCCGGCCTTGCCGAGCGAACCGGCCTTGCGGCGCAGCGACGACGAGGTGCGGCTCAGCGCGGCGGTGCGGCGGCCCCAGGACGACTCCTCGGGCTCGTCGTCATCGTCGAACTCGTCATCGAGTTCGTCGTCGAGCAGTTCGTCCTCGTCGTAGAAGTCCTCGGCGTCGAGGTCGGCGTCGGCGTCCGGCGCGACCGGGGCATAGACATCGGTGCGCTGGTCGTCGGGTTCGACGATCTCGGCGGGCTCCGGACGGGCGGCGCCACGACCGGATCGGCCGCGGCCCTTGCGGCCGGCTTCGGCGCGTTCGGCGCCGTCTCGCAGCAGATCGCCCGCGACGGTCTGGCCGGACAGCAGTTGCTGATCTTGGTTGGCCAGCGACCACGCGGCCGTCGGGATGCCGCCGGTCTCGGGTCCACCCGACCCGGAACGATGTCGTCGTGCCGACCAGGCGGGCAGGCCGTTCTCGCCCTGTGCCTCGCGCCGACGCGGCAGCTCGGGGCGGGTATCGCGGGCGGGCGGCGGCTCGGGCGCCGGGGTGGGTCCAGGGGCGAAACCTTTGATGGTCGGCGACCAGGCGACCGTCGCCGGGCCCTGGTCCTGGTCCGGCGCAGGCCGCGGGCCCGGCGCGTAGCCGTTGACCGGGGGCGGCGTCCAGGCCGGGAGCGCCGGTCCCGGCTCGG
>NZ_BAFY01000224.1 GCF_000308555.1 Nocardia cyriacigeorgica NBRC 100375
TGGTCGTCGGCGGCGGATTCGGCGGCGGCCACCGCTGCGGCGGCTTCGGCGGCGGCGGTCTCGGCAGCGGCCTCGGCGACCACGGCCTCGGCCATCGCGGTCTCGGCGGCGGTGGTCTGTGCGACGGCCTCGGCGATGACGGCGGGATCGGATTCCGCGGCGGCGACAGCGGCGGCGGTCTCGGCGACCGCCTTAGCGACCACGGCGTCGGCGGCGGCGGTCTCGGCGACCGCCTTGGCGGCAGCGGCCTTGGCGGTGGCGGCCTCGACGACCGACGCCGCGTCAGCGGGGTTCTCGGTGGGTTCGCGCTCGGAATCGGGCTGGCTCACGCGCGGGTTCCTTCGGGTGTGGCGGCCGCGGCCGCGTGTGCGGCGGCGGGCAGGGCGGCGGCGATACGGGCGAAAGCGTCCTCGTCGAGCGCCGCGGACACGAACCACGCCTCGAACGCGCTCGGCGGCGCGTAGACCCCGCCCTCGAGCAGAGCGTGGAAGAAGGCGGGATAACGCCAGGTCTGGCTCGCCTTGGCGGTGGCGTAGTCGATGACCGGGGAGTCGGCGAAGAACACGCTCACCATATTGCCTGCGAACTGAACCTGGTGCTCGACCCCTGCCTCACCCAGCGCCTCGGCGAACAGGATGCCGAGACGTTCGGAGTTGCGGTTCAGCGTGGCGTACACCTCGTCGTCGGCAGCCCGCAGCGTCGCCAGCCCGGCGGCGACCGCGACCGGGTTACCGGACAGCGTGCCCGCCTGATAGACCGGGCCGAGCGGGGCCAGATGATTCATGATCTCGGCGCGGCCACCGAACGCCGCCGCCGGCAAGCCGCCGCTCATCACCTTGCCGAAGGTGTACAGGTCCCCCGCGACGCCGTCGAGCCCGAACCAGCCCGAGGGGCTCACCCGAAAACCGGTCATCACTTCGTCCATGATCAGCAGCGCGCCGTGCTCGATGGTCAGCTTGCGCAGGCCCGCGTTGAAACCGGGCAGCGGGGCCACCGCGCCCATGTTGCCCGCGGCCGCCTCGGTGATCACGCAGGCGATCTCGCCCGGATTCGCGGCGAATGCGGCGGCGACGGCCTCGAGATCGTTGTAGGGCAGCACGATGGTGTCGGCGGCTTGGGCGCCCGTCACTCCGGGCGAGGTCGGCAGGCCGAGGGTGGCGACACCCGAACCCGCGTCGGCCAGTAGCGCATCGACATGGCCGTGGTAGCAGCCGGCGAACTTGATGATCTTGGTGCGGCCGGTGTAGCCGCGGGCCAGCCGGACCGCACTCATGGTGGCCTCGGTGCCGGAGTTCACCAGCCGGACCCGGTCCACCGGCGCGACCCGCCCCGCGATGTGCTCGGCGAGTTCGATCTCGGCCTCGGTGGGCGCTCCGAAGGACAGGCCACCGATCGCCGCCTTCTGCACCGCTTCCACGACGGCCGGGTGGGCGTGTCCGAGAATCATCGGACCCCAGGAACACACCAGGTCGACGTAGTCGTTGCCGTCGGCGTCGGTGAGTGTGCAGCCGTTCGCGGAGGCGATGAAACGGGGTGTGCCGCCGACCGACCGGAAGGCACGTACCGGCGAGTTGACACCGCCGGGAATCACCTCGGAGGCCCGTTCGAAGAGCTGAGCGGAAACCGGCACCGTTGCCCTGGTCACGCGCGGAGAAGAACTCACGCGTTCCAGTCTGGCAGCCGTGCCCGATCGAGTCGACGACAGGGTGTAGTGGAGTGACCCACACCGCAGCCCGCTCGGGCCACGCTCAGATATACGCGCAGGCCGCTCAGGTGTACATGCACGGTACAGAGGCCGAGATGGTGTGCAGGTAGCACATGAGGTGGTTGTACACACCTGCCGAACCGGTCTCCGGCGCGAACACCGCCGCCGGCGGCGCGGATTCCAGCGGCAGGCCGGGGGCCGCCCCCGCGGGCGCGGCGGCGAATCCGATCGCGGCTACCACCGCCGCGGCCGCACAGGTCCTCGTTACCAGCCGATTCATGGCCTCATCCTTCGCTAGGTCGTCCCCCGGGCCCAGACGGTAGCCGAATCGGATTGGGCCGCAAAACATTCCGGTCGGAATCGTTCGCCCGGAGGGTACGCACGATCCGGGTGACGACATCGATCAGCGCCAGCCCCGCCGCCGCGATCGACAGCGACGCCAGCACCAGCCACGGACCCGAATAGCGGGTGGCGGTGAACCCGGGCACCTCACCCATCGGGGCGAACTGCGTGGTCTGCACGCCTTGACGCCAACCGATCACAGCCGCGACGACACACACCACCGCGATCACCGCATCGACGGCCATCAGCACGGCTGTTCGGTTCATCGGTCGGCTCCGTTCTGGTCGGGATCCTGCTCGGGCTCTGGATCGGGCCTCCGATTGTCCAATGCCTTCGTCAACGCGGCGCGCAGGCCGCGATGATCGCGAGCCCACGCCTGCACCACTTCGCCGTCGGTGCGCCGCAGCCCGATGCCGGTGCGGCGGCGCGGCACCCCAGACAACTCGCCGAGCGCACGCGCGGACTCCCATGGTTCATCGTCCCAGCTCTGCTCATCGGGTTCGCCGAGGACGGCGTCGATGGCGTCGAGCGGCAGCGTCTCGGTGCCATTACGCAGGGTTTCCGGGGTGAGTTCGACACTGACGTGCCTGCGCGCGGCGACCACTTGCAGCGCGACGAAGGCGGCGATCAGCACGCCGCAGAAGACGAGAGCGAACCAGTGCGGCGCACTGCCGGTCGCGAGTTCCAGGATCAGGATGAACAGGCACAGTGCGGGCCCGTAGGCGACCGCGCGCCAGCGTCCGCCGGGTTCGGCGAACAGGACGGTCCCGGAATCGTTCCTGACAGCACCGCTCATGACGGCTGGGACCGCGATAGTGACAGAGGGGAGATCAGCCGACGAGGCCGGGGATCAGCAGGACAGCGACGGTGACCAGACCGAACAGCACCAGCAGGCTCAATACGAGCAGATCCCGCCGAACGCTCTGTGGCTGTTGGATCACCACTCGCATTACTGCCTCCGATCTCCCGGAGCAGTCGCGACGTCCATATCCGAACGTCGGGGCGACCACTTCGGGTTCCCACTCCTACTGTGACAACCCTCACGATACATGCCACCGGGGCGGCGACAAACTCACCCCGGGCCCCGACAACCGTTCACCGCCGGTTCATCTGGAAGTACCGGGTCGAGTCCGGACGGTGACTCAGGTAGATCGCGCCGGCCGCCAGCACGCCCTGCACGATGGCCGCGCCACCGGCCACCAGCGAGGCGATTCCGCTCACCGCGTCCAGCGCGAACAGCGATCCGATGGCCATGAAGACCAGCCAGACGCCCGCGAACGTGAGCACCGCCCGGGCCCATGCTTTGCCGCGGGCCAGCTGATGCACCACGAGCAGACCGATGCCCGCGATCACCAGGCCGAAGACCACGACCAGCGCGAACGCGATCGTCACCATGAGTTCGGCGGTCGCCGCACTGAACTGCGGGTCGGTCGCGCGGGCCTGTTCGAGCATGTCCTCGGTGAAGCTGTCGCGCTGACCGATGGCGGTGATCACCGAGGCGATCAGCTGCACCAGGCCGACCGCGATGGCGGCCCACCACAGCTGACGCGCGGTCCCCACGTCCTCGGGCATGGCGGGCGCCGGGTCGGTGCCCGGCGGTTTCGGCATATTCACGACAGCCAGTGCGCCGCCTCGGTCGCCCAGTAGGTGAGCACGATGTCCGCGCCCGCCCGGCGGATACCGATCAGCGATTCGAGGATGGCGCCGCGACGGTCGATCCAGCCGCGTTCGGCGGCGGCGGTGATCATCGCGTACTCACCGGAGATCTGATAGGCGGCGACCGGCACCGTCGAGCGGTCGGCCACCTCGCGCAGGATATCCAGATAAGACATGGCCGGTTTCACCATGACCAGGTCGGCGCCTTCGGCCAGATCGAGCTCCACCTCGCGCAGCGACTCGCGGCGATTGGCCGGATCCTGCTGGTAGGTGCGCCGATCGCCCTGGAGCGAGGAGCCGACGGCCTCCCGGAAGGGGCCGTAGAAAGCCGAGGCGTATTTCGCCGCGTAAGCGAGGATGCCGGTGTCGAGGTGGCCGGTGGCGTCCAGGCCGCCCCGGATCGCGGCGACCTGGCCGTCCATCATGCCGCTGGTGCCGAGCAGATCGGCGCCCGCCTCGGCCTGGGCGATGGCCATCTCCACATAGCGGTCGAGGGTGGCGTCGTTGTCCACCGAGCCGTCGGCGGCAAGGACGCCGCAGTGGCCGTGATCGGTGAATTCGTCCAGGCAGGTGTCGGCCATGATCACCGTCGCCGAGCCGACCTCCTCGACCAGGGCGCGCAGCCCGCGATTGAGGATGCCGTCCGGGTCGGTGGCCCCGCTGCCCGTGGCGTCCTTGTCCTGCGGACGCGGCACCCCGAACAACATCAGCCCGCCGACCCCGGCCGAAACCGCCTCGACCGCGGCCTTGCGCAGCGAATCCATCGAATGCTGCTGCACACCCGGCATGGACCCGATCTGGCGCGGTTCATCGAGGCCGTCGGCGACGAACATCGGCAGCACCAGATGCCGCGGCTCGAGCGAGGTCTCCGCCACCAACCGCCGGATCGCAGGGGTACGCCGCAATCGCCGCGGACGTTCCGTTCCCGTCATAGCCCGCACGATACGCCTGCGGTGCTGTTCGCGTTCAGCCGCGTCGAGGCACTCCCGTTCCGGCGAGATCGGCCGAAACCGCCGGTCCAGCGGCCGAAAGCCGTTGTGCACAACGAAGTTTGTCGGTGGGCCCGGGTAGAATCGAAGACATGTTCGAAGGGGTCCGCGTGCCCCGGATCACCACGGGAGGGATGTCAGATGGCTTCGAAGACCGCTCACATCGACCACGTCCACACCACACCCGCACGGCGTCCGCTGCCGGCCGGGCGTCCGCGCTCCTGGTACATCCTGCACAACCGGCGTCGCAAGGCGATGCGGCTGGCCATCGCCCTGCTGGATTCGGGTGTGTACGCCCCGGGCTACGCCACCGACCGCAAAATCCGGGCCGCCGCGGAGGTCGCGGGCGTGCGGCCGCCCTCCGATGCCACCTGCGAGCTGGTGCGCACCCTGCTACGTCAACACCGCTGAGCGGCGGCGGGCCTGCGCCGCAGCCCGCGCAGGCTCGCCCCCGTGGGCGAGCGCCACGTCGAAACATGCTCACCGGCCGGAGTTTTCGGCGGACAACACCTGTCGGCGCGCCCGCGCGCTGACTACCATCGGTCTCCGCCCACGAGCGCGGGACCACCACCGCTCGCCCACAGACGAATTCGGATCAACGATGACATCCGCAGATGCCGTGCACGCCATGCTGCTCGGATTCGCCGGCCGTATCCCGGACCGGTACCTGACCGATCTTCGCTACAGCCTGAGCCTCGGCGATCAACGCGAGGTCGCCTACGCCGTCGAGGCGATCGCGCGCCGTCGCAAGATCCCGCTACGCCCCGCCGAACTCACGGCACTCGCCGAGATTCTCGGGACACGGTTCACCCGCTGGGGCATGCGCGATGTCGTGGCGCCCGCGCCGGGCGATCGAGTTCCGTTCGAATTCACCCCGCTGCTACCGGAATCCGTGGCGCTGACGGTGGCGCCGATGCCGCGCGCGCTCGACCTGACCGGTGTCCTCGGCAGCGCCGGCCATGCACCGGACGACCTCGATGTCGCTGCCGTCGAGGCGGCCCGCGAGCACAGCGCGGTGATCGGTGTCTGGCGGTCCTGGCGCACACCCGCCCGACCGGAGCAGGACGGGTGGCCGCAGACTCCTCGGCGGGTCTATCTGGTCGAGGTCGGCAGTGCCGGCCTGCCGTGGATCGTCGCCGCCGACGTGGCCTCGGCGCTCCACACCTCGGGCGAGGCGGACGGGCAGGTCGAGGTGTACACCACCGGTGACGATCTGCCGCGCTATCAGCTCAGCGCCCGTGCGCGCTCCTGCCTGCTGTGGGCCGCCAACGATACGGCGCCGCGGATCCCCGCGCCGTTCACCGAACATCCCGTCCGCTTCGCCGCGAACCATCCTCGGCTGACCGACAGCCGGGCAGCCGTGCGCTACCTGCGCACCGCACCCGCGGTCTGCCGGGCGTCCGGGCTGACGGACACGGTCGAGCCGGAATCCGCTGTGCCGGTGCCGATGACGATCCGCACGGACGGACGCTGGGTGTGGCCGGAAGCGGTCGCACACTATCTCGACGAGTACGGGCTGGCACCGGATCCCGCACTGACCGAGCATCTGCGGACCGCTGGACCCCCACCGCTGTTCGTCGACGGCGTCGCCCTGTTCCGAGCCGGGATCGTCGGGCGTGAGGTGCCGGGGCCGCGCAGTATCGTCAGCGCGGAACCGGCTGCTCCGCAACGTCATCGGTGTGCGCCGGTGTCGGCGGCTGTGCTGCGGGTGGCCTGGTCGCGGCTGCCGGATCGGCTCGACCTGACCGATCTCTCCGGGCTCGACGATCTGGTCGACCTGCTGATCGACCGCGGCGATCAAGCCGTTATCGGCGCGGTTCGCGGGCTCGGCCCCGCTGTGGGCCTCTGGCGGGCCTGGCGATTTCCGGCCCATGAACCGCCGCGCCGCGGGCACCGGCACTACCTGGTGGAAGTGAGTTCGATGAACGCCTTCCATCGCGCCGCGGGCCCGCACTGGATCGAACGGATCTCACGAGCGGCAGGCCGGTCCAGCGGACAGCCCGCCACCATCGAGGTGCTCGCCACCGGCGCTCCCCGCACCACCGGCCAGACCGGGGTCTTGGACAAGAGCGCACTGCTGTGGGCCCGCACGCGGCCGGAGTCGCGCACGATCACCCGAGTGCGCGCATTCGTCACACCGACCGATCTGCAAGACGGGGTGCTGCGTTGTCGCGCGGAGATCGCGGCGCAGGAGCGGCGCACGCCGGTCGCCGCCTATTGGGCCGAGCTGCGCCGCAACCGCACGGCCATCGGTGCGATCCCGCCGGAACCCGAGCCGGCCGATGTCCATCCGCCGCGGGAATCCGCTCGACGCGCGCCCGGCGACATCGCCCGCACTGTCGGACGATTCGTGCTGCGCACCCTTTTCGCACTCCCCCTTGCCGTTCTGGGATGGGTCCTGCTCGCCGACAATCCGAGCGTTGCGCGCTGGTACCTCTATGGCGTGTGCGGCTGGTTCGTCGCCACGCTGATACTCGGTCTGCTCCTGCTGGAACTCGGCTCGCACCTGCACCGCCGGCCACACGAGGCGGCCGCCCGGCTACGCAGCCGCGCCGCCGCCGAACGCTCCCAGCGGCTAGAGAAATGGCAACGCGCCGCAACCGGTTCGATGATCGAACTGCCCGGCTCCCTTGCCGATGTGTATACCGAGCTGCGCCGAGCCGAACGCACCCTCGGCTCGCATCGTTCGACCCGATCCGCCGACAAAGGCGAATTCGCCGCAGCGGGGATATACGCCCGCGCCGAGGCAGGGCACAGCAGTGGGCGTGAGAACCCCTACGACCGCCCGGCCGAGGGAGCAGCGTCACATACTGCCCGCGGCAGCACTCCGCTCGCCGGCAGTTCACGCACTGTGGGCGGCGGAGGTTGGCGTCGCGGTACCGATGCACGCGGCAGCTCCGCACCCGGCGGCACTGACCACAGAGCCGCGAGCACATCACGCGACAGCGGCGATCCGCGCGGCGGCGGCACGCGCCTCGCCGGCCGGCGCGGCAGCCGTGGTGGCGGCGAAACGAGTCGGCGAAGCGGCACATCACGGGGCAGTGGCGTGCACGGAATCGGCTCGGGCGACCACCCGTTCGGTAAGAACGCGCAGCGCGGAGGTGCGCGCACTACCGACGCGGTGCGGGGTAGATCGCGTTGGGGCGCTGCGGGACAGAGCGTGTCGCGTACCGGCCGTTCGCGCGACGGCGGTTCGTCCGGCAGCAGCGGATCGAGCGGCAGCGCGGGAGCGGTCGACTGGAGCATCGGCTCGGGCGGGGACAGCTGGGGCGGCGGAAGTTCCGGCGGCTGGAGTGGTGGCGACTCCGGGGGCGGCGGAGGCGGCGGGGGCTGTGGTGGTGGGAGTGGATAACCCAGGCGCCGCGAACACACCAGCAGCGCGATCGGTGATCGCGCTGCTGGGTCGAACTGTGTTGTGCCGTGCGGCGGCCGGGCTAGCGGCTGCGGCGGCTCTTCTTACGCGGCGGGGGCAGCAGGCCCTCGGCGCGCAGCCGGGCGGCGTGCTCGGCCAGTGCCTCCACCAGCGGGCCGACCTGGGCGGTCTCGGGCTGCACGTCCACGCGCAGGCCGAACTCGATGGCGGTCTCGGCGGTCTTGGGGCCGATGCACGCGACGATGGTGCGGGCGTGCGGCTTACCGGCGATACCCACCAGGTTGCGGACGGTGGAGGACGAGGTGAACAGGACCGCGTCGAAACCGCCGGTCTTGATCATCTCGCGGGTCTCGGCCGGCGGCGGCGAGGCGCGCACCGTGCGGTAGGCGGTGACGTCGTCGATTTCCCAGCCGCGGTCTCGCAGGCCCTCGGCCAGGGTTTCGGTGGCGATGTCGGCGCGCGGCAGCAGCACCCGGTTCACCGGATCGAACACGTCGTCGTAGGGCGGGAAGTCGGCGAGCAGACCCTCGGAGGACTGTTCACCGCTGGGCAGCAGCTCCGGGTTGATGCCGAAGGAACGCACCTTGTCCGCGGTGGCCTCGCCGACGCAGGCGATCTTCACCCCGGAGAAGGCCCGCGCGTCCAGCCCGAACTCGGAGAACTTCTCCCACACCGCGCGCACCGCGTTGGTGGAGGTGAACACCACCCACTGGTAGCGGCCGTCGACCAGGCCCTTGACCGCGCGCTCCATCTGCGCGGGGCTGCGCGGCGGCTCGACGGCGATGGTCGGCACTTCCATCGGGATGGCGCCGTGGGTGACCAGGCGCTCGCTCATCTCGGCGGCCTGATCCTTGGTGCGCGGCACCAGCACGGTCCAGCCGTAGAGCGCCCGCGATTCCCACCACGACATCTTCGACCGCTGCGCGACCACCTTGCCGATGGTCACCACCAGCGGGCCGACCAGTTCGGAGGCGGCGCTGTTGAGTGTGGCCAGGGTGGCTTCGATGGTGCGCTGCTGGCGGGTGGTGCCGCGCACGGTCACCGCGACCGGCGTCTGCGGCGCCATACCGTGTTCGACCAGCGCGCTCGCGGTCTCGGCCAAGTGGCCGGAGGTGGCGTGCAGCACCAGCGGTCCGGGTGCGGCGGCCAGCGCCGCCCAATCGACCTCGCCGCGCACATCGGCCTCGGTGTGGCCCGATCCCAGTGCGATACCGGCGTAGCTGGGCACCGCCGACCCGCCGGGCAGGCCGGGCAGCACCTCGAACACCATGTGCGAGCGGGTGACGGTGGTGACCTCGGCGATCACCGCGTCGGTGGTCAGCGGGTCGCCCGCGACCACCCGCACCACGTCGTGCCCGGCGCGCGCCTCGGCGATCAGCGTCTTGGCCACCTCGGCCGGCTCACCGAGAGCCGGCCGCACGTCGACGGCGGGCTCACCGTCGGGGCCCGGCTCGACGGCGGTGCCGATCAGGGCCAGCACACCCTTGTCGACGTCGGGGTCGGTGAAGGCGAGCGTTGCCCGGCCGAGCACCTCGCGCGCCCGCACGGTGAGCAGCGCCGGATCGCCTGGACCCGACCCGACGAACAGGATCCGACCGGGATGCTTCTTAGCGGCTCGACTCATCGGTTGTTCTCCATTGGACTGGGATCGGTGACGTCTGTGGGGGCGGCCGCTACCGGGGCGGGTTCGGCGGCGAGCAATTCGCGCGCACCGAGCTCCAGCAGCTCGCGGGCCAGCGCCCGCCCCAATTCGGCGGCATCAGCGGGCGCACCCACCACCGACGCGCGCAGCACGTCGGAGCCGTCGATGGCAGCCGCGCAGCCGCGCAGCGAGAGTTCCTCGACGATGCGGCCGTCGTCGTCGAGGGATTCGACCACCTCGGCGATGGCGCCGACCGGCGCGGTACATCCGGCCTCGAGTTCGGCCAGCAGCTCTCGTTCGGCGATCACGGCGGCGCGGGTGGCGGCGTCGTCGAGCGTGGTGAGCAGCTCGATCAGTTCGGCGTCATCGCTGCGGCATTCCACGGCGAGGGCGCCCTGCGCGGGTGCGGGCAGCATCTGCACGGGTTCGAGCGCCTCGGTGACCGCGTCGAGGCGGCCGATGCGGGAGAGGCCGGCGCGGGCGACGACGATCGCGTCGAGTTCGCCCTCGCTGACCTTGCGCAGGCGGGAGTCGAGGTTGCCGCGCAGCGGAACGATCTCCAGACCGAGGCCGAGCGCGCGCAGCTGGGCGCCGCGGCGCGGAGCCGAGGTGCCGACCACCGAGCCGACGGGCAGTTCACCGAGCACCAGGCCGTCGCGGGCGACGAGGGCATCGCGCGGATCCTCACGCTGCGGGATGGCGGCGATGGTGAAGCGTTCGTCCGGCGCCGTCGGCAGGTCCTTGTAGGAGTGCACCGCGATATCGACGTTGCCCGCGGCGAGTTCGTCGCGCAGCGCCGAGGTGAACACGCCGACGCCGATCTTCTCCACCGGATCGGAGGACAGGTCGCCGGGTGTTTTCACCACGATCAGCTCCGCGGGCCGTCCGGCGGCGATCAGCGCGTCGCGCACGGTGCCCGCCTGGGTCAGCGCGAGCAGGCTGCCTCTGGTGCCGATCCGCAACGGGGCGCGCACATCCGACGCCGACCGGGTGGTGGCGGTCATCGAAGCATTCATGCCGTTTCCTCCTGGGCGTGGACTGGACGGCCTACGTGGTTACGCAGGCTGCCGCCGCCGGCCGTTGACCCGCTCACGCCGTCTGCTCCTCTTCGTCGCCGAGATGACCGGCGGTGAAATCGTCGGCCAAGGTGACCTCGCCGTCCTCGGCGGCGATCATCACGCCATTGCCCGCACCGGGCGCCGGGACCGCATGGATCTCCAACGGCGTGGCAACCGCCTGCGCCGCACCGGGTTTGAGTTCGAACAACTCGCGTAGCGCCTCGGCGTAGCTGTCGCCGCCCGGGGTCGAGGCCAGCTGCTTGACCCGCACCGTCGGCGCGTGCAGCAACTTGTCCACCACCCGCCGCACCGTGCGCGCGACCTCGTCGCGGTCCGGATCGGCCAGGTCGGGCAGGCGCGAATCCAGCCGCATCAGTTCGGCTTCCACCACTTCGGCGGCCCGCTGACGTAATGCGGCGACGGTCGGAGTGACCTCGGCCATCCGCTGTCCGGCCAGATATTTGGCGAGTTCGTCGGCCACGATCGTGCGGGCGGCCACCGTGTCGTCGGCGGCCGCGCCCGCCGCGGGATCGCGCTGCAAGGTCTCGATATCGATGACGGTGACGCCCGGCAGCCCGGCCACCGCGTGCTCCACATCGCGGGGCAGGCCGAGATCGCAGAACACCAGCGGACGTTCGCCCGCGCGGTCGCGGGCCGCCAGCGCGGTGTGCGTATCGGCGAGATTCACCACCGCGCCGACCGCGCCGGTACAGGTGATCACCACGTCGGCGGCCGCCATGGCCTCGGGCAGCCGCGACAACTCCATCGCCTCGGCCTCGACTCCGTGCGTGCCCGCGGTGGCGGCGAGCCGCTGCGCCCGCTCCATGGTCCGGTTGACGACGACGATGCGCCCGATGCCCGCCCGCGACAGATGCGCGACCGCGAGCCCGCCCATCGCACCGGCGCCGACCACGACCGCGGTCCGTCCGGCGAGTGGGCCGAGCACGGTGGCGGCCCGGTCGAGGGCCACCGACACCACCGAGGCGCCGGCGCGGTCGATCCCGGTTTCCGAATGCACTCGCTTGCCGACCCGCAGCGCGTGCTGGGCCAGTTCGTGCAGGGTGCGGCCGACGGCCTGCTGGGCGTCGGCGGTCGCGTAGGCGCTGCGGATCTGGCTGAGCACCTGCTGCTCGCCGATCACCATCGAGTCGAGGCCGCTGGAAACGGCGAACAGATGCTCGGCCGCGGCCTCGCTGTAGCGGACGTAGGCGTGCTTGGTCAGATCGGGCAGCGGCAGTCCGGAGTGCTTGGTCAGCAGTTCACCGACCTCGGCGAGACCGCCGTGGAAGGCGTCGACCACCGCGTAGACCTCGACGCGGTTGCAGGTGGAGACGATCATCGCCTCGGACACATGGCTCGAGGTGAGCAGCCGGTCGATCAGCTTGGGCCGATCGGCGTCGGTGATCGCGACCTTCTCCAGCACCGAGACCGGTGCACTGCGATGGGAGATGCCGACGAGAAGAACACTCATGGTGTGACCACCGATCCCTTGCTGGTTGGCTCCGTTGCCGAATGCGAGGTTGCCGGATGCTGCGGGGTTGCCGGATGCTGTGTGGCCGCTGCCGGATGGGCGCGGCCGGGATGAGCGGGCTGCGGATGGGTATTCGCCGCCCGTCGAGCTACCCGGCCGGAACCGAGCGGATGGGCGACCGGGATCGAATCGCCCCGCTCGCCGACCGCGGCGGGCTGTATCGAATCGGTGGCCTCCCTGGGCGCTCCGTGGTTGCGCTCGCTGCCGCCTGCGTGCCCGTCGCTCGGCCACCGGTCGGACTCGGCGTTGCGCACCCGCTCGAACGACAGCATCTGCATCTCGACCGCCAGATCGACCCGGCGCACCTCGACCGTGGCCGGTACCACCAGCTCACAGGGGGCGAAGCTCAGAATCGACTGCAGACCTGCCGCGACCAGCGCGTCGCAGACCTGCTGGGCGGCATCGTCGGGGACGGCGATAACCGCGATGGTCGGCTCGAGGGTGGCGATCACCGCGTCGAGTTCGGCCGCGTCGCGGACCCGCAAACCGGCCACCGTGCGCCCGATCAACGCGGGATCGTTGTCGAACAGGCCGACCACGGTGAACCCGCGCCGCCGGAACCCGCCGTAGCCGACCAGGGCGCGGCCGAGGTTTCCCGCCCCGACCAGCACGACGCGGTGCCCCTCGGACAGGCCGAGCACATCTTCGATCCGGGTCCGCAACTTGGCGACGTCGTAGCCGACACCGCGAACACCGTTGGGGCCGAGGAACGACAGGTCCTTGCGCAGCTTCGCGGAATTGACACCCGCCGCGACAGCGAGTTCCTCACTCGATACGATGAGCACACCGTCGTCGGCCAACATGGCGAGGACTCGGAGGTAGGTGGCCAGCCGCGCCACCGTCGCCTGCGGAATGTCCTTGTGGGTACGATTGGCGGCCTCGTGGTTCCGCGAGCTGCCGCCTTCGGGCCCGTCGCTCGACCGCAGAGCTTTGGAGGCGCCGCCCGGCGCCTCATGGTGCTCTGTCACGTCCTCGGCTCCTCGCCCGTCCTGATGTCAGGTCCGGTTCGTCTGTGACCTCCGTCCCGGGCTGCTCCGGTGACGGGATCGAATGTCGGGTTGATTCACCGCGCGCCGGCACACTCGAGAACGCTGCTCGAGAACGCTCTCGAGAATCCTCGGCCCGCGGGTCGCGTGCCACCACCGTAACCGCTTGTGAAGCCCTGCACAAAGTCGGTGAAATTGGCCTCATTTTCCCCCGCGACCAGCGCAGCGCCGCTCGGCGCGCCGATCATCGGCTCAGGTCGGCCCGCAATCGGGGTTCGTCGACGTCGAAATAGCTGTGCTCACGACCGTTGAGCAGCACCACCGGAAGCCGGTCGCCGTATTCGGCGCGCAGGCCAGGGTCGGTGGCGGCGGCTTCGTCGACGTCGACGGTGCCGACCTGCACTCCGTAATCCGCGCAGATCGTCCGCAACTGTTCGAGTGCGATTGCGCACATTCCGCAACCGGCCCTGGTCAGCAGGGTGACCGCGGGCCGGGGATCGGCTCCGGCGTTTTCTGTGGGATTGGTCATGAAGATTATTAAATCCCCTCGCCACGCCAATGCGACTGCGCACGGTCCTGGGGTCACCGGGGCGGAATCCGGTTACTGTTGGACGTGGCTTGCGCCTGGCAGGTCACGGCCGGGCGGCGGTGGAATGTGCCACCACGCAGGGCCCGGTCAGGCGCGGACCACAACAGCGGTCGAGCGACGGGCCCGGAGGCGCCTTCTTGCGTAACGACGCAGGGGCCTCGGGAGACCGCCGGTTCGGCAGAGCGCGACGGGCGGAGGTACTGGTGCCGGAACGATCGAGGGTGGCGAGGACCGGATTCATCGCGGGGCGGTTCGGCGAGTTTCCGGCGCGGTGGAACCTGGGTCCGCTGGGCCAGGGCCTGACCGATCAGCTCGCCCGCATCTCCCGCAGCCCGTTCGGTCCGAGCGAGGAGGAGCTGCGGGCCAACCTTGCGGGTGAGGCCAGCGCGGACGCGGCGCTGGCGTTGCACGACGCGGAGTTGGCCTCGGCGGGCGACGAGGAGACCGAGGGGCCGGAGGTTCCGCGGGATCTGACGGCGGCGGCGTTTTTCGATGTCGACAACACCATGGTGCAGGGCGCCTCCATCGTGCATTTCGCCCGTGGGCTGGCCGCTCGCAAATACTTCAAGACCTCGGATCTGGTCGATATCGCGTGGAAACAGGTCAAGTTCCGGGTGACCGGTAAAGAAAACAGCACCGATATGGCCTCGGGCAAGGAAAAGGCGCTCGAATTCATCGCGGGCCGCTCCACCGCGGAACTGGCCGCGCTCGGTGAGGAGATCTACGACGAGATCATCGCCGACAAGATCTGGCCGGGCACCAGGGCGCTGGCGCAGATGCATCTGGACGCGGGCCAGCAGGTGTGGCTGGTCACCGCGACGCCGGTGGAGCTGGCGCAGGTGATCGCCAAGCGGCTCGGGCTCACCGGCGCGCTCGGCACGGTGGCCGAGAGTGTGGACGGCAAGTTCACCGGCCGCTTGGTCGGCGACATCTTGCACGGGCTCGGCAAGGCACATGCGGTGCGCACCCTCGCCATCCGCGAGGGCCTCAATCTCAAGCGCTGCACCGCCTATTCCGACAGCCACAACGACGTGCCGATGCTGTCGCTGGTCGGCACGGCAGTGGCGATCAACCCGGATTCGGATCTGCGTGAGGTCGCCAAGAACCGCGGCTGGGAGATCCGCGATTTCCGCACCGGACGCAAGGCCGCCAAGATCGGCGTGCCCACGGCGCTGGCGTTGGGGGCGGCCGGTGGTGCGGTGGCCGCGGCAATCACCCGGCGCCGGGAGCTGCACTGAGACCGGGCGGACCCCGTTCGGAGTCCGCCCGGCTTGTCGACAGCCTGTGTTACCCCGTGAACGGGTTGCGGCGCTTGGTGAGCAGCTTGTAGAGGGTCTGCTGGATGGTTTCGCGGACCTGGTCGGTGACCTCGAACATCGTCATCGGATCGTCGGCGGCCTCGGGCTCGTATTCGGTGGTGGCGATGGGCTTGCCGAATTCGATGTACCACTTCGACGGCAGCGGCATCGCGCCGAGCAGGCCGAGGTGCGGGAACAGCGGCGTCACCGGGAAGTAGGGCAGCCCCAGCAGACGCGCCAGCGGCTTGATATCGGCCAGCTTCGGGTAGATCTCCTCGGATCCGACGATCGAGCACGGAATGATCGGCACTCCGGTGCGCACGGCGGCGGCCACGAATCCGCCGCGCCCGAAGCGCTGCAGCTTGTACCGGTCGGCGTAGTTCTTGCCGACGCCCTTGAACCCTTCGGGGAACACGCCCGTCAGCTCGCCCGTGCGCAGCAGCCGCTCGGCGTCGGGGCGGCAGGCCAGGGTGTGCCCGGCCTTGCGGGCGAGCACGCCGAGCACCGGCGTCTCGAAGACCAGATCGGCCGCGAGTAGTCGTAGCGCGCGCTGTTTCGGATGGTGGTCGTGGATGGCAAGCTGGAGCATCAGTCCGTCCAGCGGAACGGTGCCGGCATGGTTGGACACGATCAGCGCGCCGCCCACCTCTGGAATGTTCTCCATACCGCTGACCTGCACCCGGAACCAGAAATCCGACAGCGGGCGCAGCGCGGGCAGGATCACCGATTCGAGCAGGTGCTCGTCGAAACCGAATTCGTCGACCTGATAGTCGCCGGTGAGCCTGCGGCGGGCGAATTCGGCGGTCTTGCTGATCTGCTTGCCCAGCGCACCGCGCATCAGTTCCGCCAGCGATTGCGGTGCGGCCGGCGCGGCGGCCGCCAGCCGATCGGTCAGCGACGTCACGGTGGGCACCGGAGCGCTCCACTCGCGTGGCGCGGGCCGTGGACGAGGTTCCACAGCGAGGTCGTGCAGCTGAATGACTTTCGCTACGTCGTTCATGTATGTGCTCCCGTACCGGCCCCTACCAGGCCGAGCAGTTTGTGTTCCGCGGCATCGATCCACGAGGGATCGACGACGGGCCGCAGCGCTGCGCCCCCGATGAAGTCGTCGAACGCCTGTACCGTCGTCCACCGCGGCTCGAATCCGAGCTCGGTGCGCATACGAGTGGTGTCCAGGCCACAACCGAAATGGAAGTAGTCGAGCTGTTCGGCGCTGAAATCGCGCATCACCGGACCCATCAGAGAGCGGCCGATGGTGCGGAACAGCGCCCACGGGACCGGCATAGCGACCCGGCCCGCACGGCGAACTGCTTGTGACAGAGCCAAGGCTCCGTCGCCTGCGATGTTGAACGTTCCTCCGGGTGCACCCAGCGCTGCGTGCACCAAGGCGGCGACCGCGTCTTCTTCGTGCAACAACTGCATCCGTGCGTCGCGGCCGAGCACCGTCGGTGTCAGCGGCGAACGCAGGAACTGGGCGCCACGCCCCGCCAGTCTAGGCCCGACGATGGGCGCGAAACGCAGAATCGGCGCGGCGATATCCGGACGACGCCTCGCCAGCCCGCGCACGAACCCTTCGATTTCGATCATGTCGCGCGCGAACGCGCCGCTGGGCGGGGTGCGGGCACCCATTTCCTCGGTGAACTTCGCCGGGTCCTTGGCGCTTCCGCCGTACACCGCCGACGATGAGCGCAGCACCACCCGCCGCACCGCAGGCGCCTTCTGGCACACCGCGAACAACTGCATGGCGCCGAGGACGTTGAGATCCTTCATGGCGGCCCGGCTGCCACCGGCCGGTGGATGCGAGAGCACCGCGGCGTGCACGACGGTGTCGACGTCGTTGCCCGCGATCACCTTGCGGATCAACGGGTTACGGATATCGGCGCGAATGAATTCGGCCCGGCCCATCCGGCGGCGCAGCTCGGGGCTCGGGGTCAGCGAATCGACGGCGATGACGCGCGCGATCCGCTCGTCCTGAGCCAGCCGGGAGACCACATTGCCGCCGAAGAACCTGGCCGCGCCGGTCACCATCACCACGTCGGGCAATCGTGCGCCCCTACTAGCCTCAACGTCCATACGCACCGGGCCGTCCCACCTTCGAGCCCCCTCGGATTTATTCCCGTTCCAGCCTAACTGCTGCCGTACCCTTCGCCGCGAAATTTAACCGGCTTCTAACGATGACTTCAGTCATCGGAAACACGCCAGATTTCAAATCTTTGTATTTCAAAATGAAGGACCCGCCACCGGATTCGGTGGCGGGTCCTTCTGCTGTCATCAGCGCTTACTTGCCGAGTTTGCGCCGCTGCACGCGGGTACGACGAAGCAGCTTGCGGTGCTTCTTCTTCGACATGCGCTTACGGCGCTTCTTGATCACAGAACCCATAGGGTGTTCCTCGCGTTCTCTCTACTCGGCGCGCACGCACTCACGTACGCCAACTGTCCGGTCGCTCGGCAAGCCTCACTCCCAATGTTCGCGCCACCTCGGGCCGACGAACATGCGGTAGCCCCGGTGCGTGAACACGAACCGAGGGTCCATCGTACCGGCCCGGACACATGCGCCGGTAATCGACTCATCCAGCGTCGAAGTAGGACGTCTCGAGGTATTCGTGCACCGCTTTGGCATGCACCCGGAACGACCGGCCGACGCGCACCGCGGGTAGCTCACCCGAGTGCACCAGCCGATACACCGTCATTTTCGACACCCGCATCAGATTCGCGACCTCGGCGACGGTGAGGAACTGGGTTCCTCCGCCGAGCACGGGTTGTCCCTGTGGCGAACCGCCACCACTTGGAGACATCTTGTTCGAAGACATCATCGCACCACTGACCTCCGGCACGTCCGCGCCGCTGGCTTCCCCACCGGCGGAACAGACACGCACGTGCTCCTTGAAGCTTAGCGGGACCAGTGGGATTGCTGCGACGGGTGTGAGAAATCAGCCGATATTGCGCGTCGACCGGGGGCTACTCCGCGGCCACACCCTGTTCGATCGACCGTTGCTTGGCCGCGTGCAGCGCTTCCAGGAACGCCGAGCGCACACCACCGCGCTCGAGCTCGCGCAATGCGGCCGCGGTGGTGCCGGCGGGCGAGGTGACCGCGGCGCGCAGATCCGCGGCCTGCTGGCCGGATTCCTCGAGCAGCGCGGCCGAGCCGATCATGGTCTGCACGACCAGCTGGGTGGCCACGTCACGGGTCAGACCGAGCCCGACGCCCGCGTCGACCATGGCCTCGACCACCAGGAAGAAATACGCGGGACCGGAACCCGATACGGCGGTTACCGCGTCCATCTGGGTTTCCGGCACGACCACGACCTTGCCGACGGCACCGAGTACCTCCGAGACCAGCTCGAGCTGATCGGCCTTGGCGTAGCGACCGGGGGCCAGCACACTCATGCCCTGCCCGACCAGCATCGGCGTATTCGGCATCACCCGGACCACCGGGAAACCGGCCGGCAACTTGTTCTCCAGGCGAGCCGTCGGCACACCGGCGGCCAGCGAGACCAGGATCTGATCGCGATCGCCGCCGAGTTCGGCCTTGCCGAGATCGGTCAGGACCGCGTCGACGTCACCGGGCTTCACCGCGATCACCAGCAGATCGGCGCCGACGGCGGCATCGGTCACCGAACCGGTGACCCGGATGCCGAACCGGTCCGCGAGCATCTCACCGCGATCCGGGTGGGTCTCCACGACCACCAGATCCTTGACGGCCCGTCCGGATTCGAGCAAACCCGCGATCAACGCTTCGCCGATGCGTCCGCCACCGATCACAGCAATTCTGGTCATGAGCCATAAGGCTAGACGGCCGACAGTCCGGACTGCCAACAGTCACGACCCGGCCTGCGCGGGCTCGGCCGCTGTCAGCGCCGGGCGGGCATCAGCGCGAGCTGGCGGCTCTGCGCGACGACGGCGCCGGTGGAGTCGATGACGAGCTGGTCCTCGTCGAACATCCGCCCGCCCACCTCGTGTGTGGTCGCGATGATCCGCAGCCAGCCGGGGGCGGGCCTGCGCCGCAGGTAGGTGGTCATCTGCACGGTCGGCGCCCAGCCGAAACTGCCGAGGTTCGCCGGCACCGGCGGGCTCATATCGGCGGCCATCATGGCGAAGTACATCGACACGTCCGGATCGCTCTGATCGCCCTCGCGCGGGCGCATCCACAGCCGCAGCCGCGGTATTCCGGTTTCGCCGGCGAGGAAGCGCGCCCACTCGGAGTCGATGCACAGATCGGCGCCCTGCGCGACGTGCACGATCTGACCCATCGGCGACTCGGGGTCGTAGGAGATCGCGGTGGCGCCGGGTTCGGCGGGCATATCGGTGTGCGAGGGCGCGTAGGCGGTCGGGGTGTCGGCGTCGTCGAGGTGGCCGAAGGTGAAGGCGGTGCGCACCATGGGCTTGCCGCCCTGGGTCAGCGTCGCGTCGAGCAGACAGATCTGGCGGCCGACCTTGCGCACGCTCACCTCGTACTCGACCGCGCCGGGCTCAGGGGCGCCGAGGAAGTCCGAACTCGCGGCGATGGGCGCCATGGCGGTGCGCTCGGGGTCGACGGTACGCAGCCAGGTGGTCGCGGCGGCCGCCGAGGCGGCGACCATGGTGCCGCCGTGCACCTTGGGGCCGATGGTCCAGATCGGATCGATGATGCCCGCGTAGCGACCGGTGGTCGCGTCGGTGGTGCTGAGTTCGGTGAGGGCGCACACCTGGCCGAAGGGGGCGGCGGTGGCCTGATCGGGTTCGGCGGTCAGCTCCGTCGTCATCGTCACTCCTGTCGTTTCGGCCAACTCGTTCGTACAGCGTACAAGTCGCGCTGGACGGACCGATATTCCCGGTGCGGGCGACCGTGCGAGCGATCAGGCGGATTCGCTGCGCGGCGACTGCGGCGCCGGAGCCGGGGTGAGCCCGTTGAGATGCTCACGGGCGAAGGCGAGAGTCCGGCCGAGCATGGCCGCGCGATCGGCGGTGGTGCGGGCGTTCTGGGTATTGATCTCGGCGACGGCGTGACCGGAGAACCCGGACTGCACCAGCGCCGCGCACACCTCCACACACGGCTGGGTGCCGTCGCCGGGGACCAGATGCTCGTCATGGGCCGCGCCGCGCCCGTCGGCCAGATGCAGATGGGCCAGGCCCGCTCCCATGCGCGCGGCCAGCGCCAGCGGATCGGCGCCTGCGGTAGCGGTATGCGAGAGATCGAGGGTGTAGTGCGCGAAGCCGGTGTCGGTCGGATCGTAGGAGGGGCTGAACGCCGTCAACGCCAAGCCCGGTCCGCCGCGGCGCTCGAGACGCCTGGCCGCACCGCCGCGACGGCCGAACAACGTATCGGCGCGCATGGGAAACATGTTCTCCACCGCGACCACCACCGAGCTGTCGGCTTCCAGCTCAGCCACCTGGGCGGCGAAGTTCTCGGCGTAGCGGCGCTGCCAGCGGAACGGCGGATGCACCACCACGGTGTCGGCGCCGAGCGCTTCGGCGGTGCGAACACTGCGCTCCAGCTTGGCGACGGGATCGGAACCCCACACCCGCTGCGAGATGAGCAGGCACGGCGCGTGCACGGCCAGCACCGGAACCGCGTACTTGCGGGCGTAGGACTGCACGATCGCGATGCTCTGACTGGCCGGCTCGGCCCACACCATCAATTCGATGCCGTCATAACCCAATTCGGCGGCATAGCGGAACGCCGACTCGGTGTTCTGCGGGTACACCGACGCCGTGGACAAGCCGACACAGATCCGGCCGCGCTCGGGCGAGGCAGCCGACTCACCCGCCGCGCTCGCGTGGCCCGGCGCCACTCTGGTCTCGTCCGCCTGCCCGATGTTCCCCACAGCCGCTCCCTACTCAGTTCGTACTGAGAAGAAAGGCTAGCGGTCCCAGCGTTGCAAAGATGCCGACCACGACAGCGATCACAGTGCTGAGGATGTCGTCGGTGCGCCGCAGGATG
>NZ_BAFY01000223.1 GCF_000308555.1 Nocardia cyriacigeorgica NBRC 100375
GAACGACTTGAGCGCGGGCACCACGGGTGCGGCGTCGGCGTAGAGCACGGTGCCGGCCAGGAACATCAGGATCAGCAGCGGGACCAGCAGGAACACCCACATGGCCCGGTACTTCTGATCGCGCAGGAAGATCAGCCCGACCACCGCGGTGGCCGCCGTGGCCATGGTGACGAACTCGTACATGTTGCCCAGCGGGAACCGATGGGTGGCGAAGCCGCGCAGCACGATCGAGAGCACGTGCAGTGCGACCGCGACGAACAGCACCGAGAACGCCATATTGCCCAGCCGCTCCGACAGCGGCAGCCGCGGCGCTTCGACGATCTTGCCGGGGACCGCGGGATCGACGGCGACCGAGCCTCCGCCCGTGGAGACCAGCTCGCGTTCGACCACCTTGCGGGTGCGCACCGACGCGTACTGCACGATCAGCAGTACGAGTACCAGCGCGTACACGAAAATCGCGGACATGTACGCGAAGTCGCTGTAGCGCGCGAGCGTGTCGTCGATCTGCATCATCTATCTCCCGTGGTCTTCCCGGTCGCCGTCGGCGCGTCGTCGGGCGCGCCGGCACCGAGCAGGCGTGCGCGCAACCGATCGAACTCCCCGCCCCACCCGGCCTGATCGGACCTGGCGAGTCCACCCATCTCTACTACGACGCGTCGTTGGTCAACGGTACCTGCTTCGGCGTCGGCCGGGTACACGCGCAGCCAGATCCGACGGCGCGACACCAGCAGCGACACCAGCAGACCCGCCATCATGGTCACCGCGCTCACCAGCACCCACTGCTGCGCCGGATCGTGCGAGACCTGCAGGTTGACGAATTCCTCCGCACCATCGAAGGTCACCACGGTGCCGTTGGACAGCGTCGCGGATTCGCCGGGCCGCAGGTTGACCCTGGTCTCCTTGGTCAGCCGTTCCTGCCGGATCAGTTCCTGGTCGAGCGCGAACAGTGACTGGGGGCGTCCGGTATCGAGGCCGGTGTCGCCGCGGTAGATATCGACGGCGACGGCCGGATCGGTCATCTCCGGATACGACGAGGTGAGCAGCGTGCCGTGCAGATTGGCGGTCGGCGCGAACAGGCCCTCGATCGCGATCTGGTTGTTGCGGCGCTCCTCCTCGGTCGGGTAGAGCCCGCCCGGCGGATCGATACGCAGGACGCCGCTGGACAGGAACGTCGTCGCGTCGTCGGGGCGCCACTGCACGGTTTCGGTGCGGGTCTCGCCGTTCGGGAACTTCACCGTGAAGGTCGGCGCGTAACCGTGCCCCTGTAGGTAGATGCGGTCGCCGGCCACGCGCAGCGGGTGGTTCACCCGGATCTCGGTCTCCCGCCAGGTGTCGGTCGCGAAGTCCTCGCCGGCCTGATAGGCGATATTGGAGCGGAACATCTCGGCCTGGCCGTTGTCGAGATAGTCGGCGTGGAAATCCTTGACCCGCACGCAGATCGGCGTCATCCCGGTGCCGTCGTTGGCCGAACCGGTCCGGAAGGAGTCGAACGCCGCGGGCGACGTGCTGCAAAACCCGGGGCCGTTGTTCGCGATGACGATGACGCTGCCCTCGTAACCGAACAGCTTGCCCACCGCGATCGACACCAGCAGTCCGACCAGCGCCAGATGGAAGACCAGGTTGCCGAATTCGCGCGAATACCCCTTCTCCGCCGAGAGCGTCACCTCGCCGTCCCGGTCGCCCGGCCGCATGGCCGTGCGCCAGCGGCGCAATTGCCCGCTCGCGCCGGCGATCACTTCGTCCGGGGTGCCGTCGACCGTCGCGGAGTAGTGGTGCGGCAAGCGCGCCAGATTGCGCGGCACCCGCACCGGCGGGGTACGCAGCGCGCGGTAATGGTCGACCGCGCGCGGCAGGATGCAGCCGACCAAGGAAATGAACAGCAGCACGTAGATCGCGGTGAACCACGAGCTGGAGAACACATCGAACAGTTGGAAGCGGTCCATCCACGGACCGAGCGTCGGCCGGTCGGCGATGTACTGGGCGACCTTCTGCTCGTTGAGTTCACGCTGGGGCAGCAGCGCGCCGGGGATGGCGGCCAGCGCCAGCAGGAACAGCAGCACCAGCGCGGTGCGCATGCTGGTGAGCCCACGCCAGGTATTGCGCACGAAAGCCAGGACCCGACCTGGTAGCGATTGGCGCGGCGGCCGCGCCGGAGCGTCGGGACGGTCGATCACGGTCATATCGGCAGGGTCACCTCGGAAACGAAACCGTCGCGCACCCATGCCACGAACTGATCCCAGGCGCCGGTGACCAGCGCGATACCGACGGCCACCAGCAGCAGACCACCGATCACCTGGATGGTCCTGGAATTGCGCCGCAACCAGCCGACGCCGCGCAGCGCGCCGGCCGACCCGAACGCGAGGATCACGAACGGTAGCCCGAGCCCCAGGCAGTAGGCGACGATCAGGACGACGCCACGAGCCGCGGTGGTGCCCTCGGTGCCCGCCGCCACCGCCATCACGCCCGACAACGTCGGACCGAGACACGGCGTCCAGCCGAGCGCGAACACCCCACCGAGCAGCGGGGCGCCCGCGATGCTCGTCAACCTGCGGGGTTCCATCCTGGTGTCACGTTGCAAGGCGGGAACCAGACCGATGAACACCAGGCCCATCAGGATGGTGACGACGCCGCCGAGCCGCATCAACAGCTCGCGGTTGACGTTCAACGTCTGAATAACACCGAATACGGTCGCCGTCGCCAGCACGAACACCACGGTGAATCCGGCCACGAACAACCCGGCCGCACCCGCGACCCGCAGCCTGGCCGCGCGCACCGGATTGCGCTGCGCGACAGCGACGACACCACCGGTCTTCCCGCGCGCCTCGGCCACCGTGGCGGGTGGGGCCTCGGCCCCGACCAGCCCGGCCAGGTACGACAGATAGCCCGGTACCAGCGGCACCACGCAGGGCGAGGCGAACGAGACCAGTCCGGCGAGCAGGCAGGCGCCGAGTGCCAGCAGCAGCGGCCCGGTGGCCGCTGTCTGCTGGAACGAATCACCCACCCCGGCCAGTACCGTCACTGCTGCTCCGGGTCGGCCGCCGCGTCGGCGGCCTCGGGTTCGTCATCGGGACGGGTAAGCGCCGCGGAGGCGGGAGCGGTGCGGTATTCCAGCACCCAGTGACCGAGCGAGGAGCGAACCATCACCTCCGCGCGCACACCGCGGGGTGGACGGGTCGACGGGTAGCGGCGGCGCACCGCCGTCCGGCTGCGGACCGGTTTCATCGTCTCTCCTGTATGGCTTCCCGGAAGGTGTTCATCGCCCCTCCGGCGCTTGACTGACGGTCCCCCCGGCAGGTTCCTCGCGAGCGACGCTCTCGACGACAGGTTGGAGATCTTCGGCCAGCACCGCGCGCAGGAAGATCGCGGCGACCCGGTGCTGACGATCGAGGACCAGCGTCGTCGGGATGACGCTGGTGGGGAAATTCCCGCCGAGCGCGAGCAGGGTGCGCATGGACGGGTCGTAGATCGACGGATAGCCGATCTTGTTGTCGACGACGAAATCCTGGGCCTTGTCGCGCTGGTTGTCGCGGACATTGATGCCGAGGAAGGCGACGCCGGAATCCTTGGTCCGTTCGTAGACCTGCTCCAGCGCGGGCGCCTCGGCGCGGCAGGGCCCGCACCACTGGCCCCACAGATTGAGCACAACGACCTGTCCGGCGAAATCGGAGAGCGCGATGTCGGAGCCCTCGTTCATCAGATCGGGCCCCGACAGTTCGCCGATGGTGCCGCGCGAGTCCGGCGGGTTGTAGAAGATTTCGGTCTGACCGCCGGGCGAGACGAACTCGAAGGTGCCGCCGGAAGCCACCGCGTCGTCCCCGGTCGCGCAGCCGGTGACAACCGCGACGACCAGGGCCAGGCAGGCCAGCAGAACCGGCTTCCGCCGGGCCCGCTGTGACGACACCTGCCTTCTCATGCTGCGTCCTTCTCGGCATGACCGAGGGCACCTGCGTGGTTACGCAGGCTGCCTCCTTCGGGGCCCGACTCGGTCATGCCCCGTGCACCGTGGGATCCGAGCCGCCCGCGGGCTCGGAGTAGACGATGTCGACGAGGGTGTCGCCCTGATAGACCAGCGAGGTCAGCGACGCCAGCGAGCACTGACGCTGACGCGGGTCGTGCCAGAGCCGCTGGCCCTGCAGGAACCGGCGCAGGGTCCACACCGGCAGCTGATGCGAGACCAGCACCGCTTCCCGTCCGGTCGCCTCGGCGCGGGCCTTGTTCACCGCGGCCAGCATGCGGTGCGCGATCTGCAAGTAGGGCTCGCCCCACGACGGGGTGAACGGGTCGCGCAGCTTCCACCAGTGCCGCGGCTTGCGCAGCGCGCCGTCACCGACGGATACCCGCAGACCCTCGAAGGTGTTGCCGGCCTCGATCAGGTTCTCGTCGGTGCGCACGATCAGTCCGTGCTGGGCCGCGATCGGTGCGGCGGTCTCCTGAGCGCGCTGCAACGGCGAGGCGA
>NZ_BAFY01000222.1 GCF_000308555.1 Nocardia cyriacigeorgica NBRC 100375
GCGAATTCGCGTGCCCACCCGCACATTCGGTCGGCGACCAGATCGGACTCGGTGAGTGGGCGGGCGGATTCGGCGAGTTGTTCTTCGCCGAATTCGCGCACCGTCTCCAGCATCCGGTAGCGCAGCGGAAGGTCGACGTCGGGATCGGGACGGTCGTCCTCGAGCACCGTGAGCAGCGACTGCCCGACCAGCCCCTCCACCGCGGCCACCACATCGCCGACCTCGGGGCCGCCCGCCACGAATTCCGCGGCACCCAGAGTGAATCCGGCCGGGAAGCGGCACAGCCTGCGCAGCGCGATCTGCTGCGGTTCGTCGAGCAGATTCCAGCTCCAGGCGATCACCGCGTGCAGGGTGCGATGCCGTTCCGGCGAGCTGCGATCTCCGCTGCGTAACAGGGCGAACCGATGCTCGAGTCTGGTGTCGATCTCTTCGACGCTCATGGTGCGCACCCGCGCGGCGGCCAGCTCGATCGCCAGCGGCAGACCATCGAGACGATGGCACAGTCGCGCGACGACCTCGGGGTTCAGCCGCGCGGTCGGGCGCACCGCTGTGGCCCTGGCCACGAACAATTCGGTCGCCGGCGATCCGGCCGCGTCGATAGCCAGCGGTGCCAGCGGATACACCGTCTCGGCGGTGATCGCCAGCGGCGCGCGGCTGGTGGTGAGCACGGTCAACTGATCGCAACTGCCGACCAGATCGGCCACCACCTCGGCCACCGCATCGATGAGGTGTTCGCAGTTGTCCAGGATCAGCAGCATCGGCCGCTCCGACAACGCATCCCGCAACCGCTGCCGCAGCTCCACCTTGATCCCGGACCGGATCAACAGCGGATCCCGGGCGAAATCACCCAAACCGAGCACCGCACCGATCGCCGCCTCGACCTCACCGCGTGCCTCCGCGGCGGACCCGTCGGCCCGCACCGACGCCAGCTCCACCAGGACCACCGGCTGGTGTCGTGCCATCCGGGCACCGAGTTCATTGGCGACGCGGGTCTTTCCGGTGCCGCCGGGGCCGAGCACGGTGGTGACGCGGGAGTTGCACAGCAGTTGTTCCAGGGCGATCAGATCGTCGGCACGGCCCAGCAGCGCGTTCGGTGCGGCACGCACCCCGATCGCGGAAGGTCGCTGCACCTGCGTCGGTTCGCCGCGGACGACCGACACCGTCCCGTCCTCAGCCGGTCTCCTCGTCGGATCATCGCGGACCGCCCACACCGGCCGCCCACCCTCAGCTGCCCGCTGCACCAGCTCACCGCGGACCGCAGACACGGGCCGGTCATCGACCGGTGTGTGTGCCTGCGTCGAATCGAGTCGGGGTCCGGCCGCACCGGTGGGGGCGACCGCGGAGGGCGATCGACGGGCGCGATCGTCACCCGGTGTCTCAGGGGAATCAGGTACCGGGATCGCAGCCGCCGGTCCGGGCCGATCCGATACCCGTTCATAGGTCAGCTCGTAGTTGTGGCGGCTCCGGGTATCGGCCGGAATCACATCGGCCGATGACGACCCGGGCTCGAGGGGTGGTTCCCAGGTGTGCCGGTCGCGGCCACCCGAGGCCGCAGCCCGAGGGGGAAAGTCACCGCGGAGGATGGCGGTGTTCAACTCGGCCAGCGCCGGACCGGGATCGGTGCCGAGATGATCGGCCAAGGCGGCGCGGATGGTGGCGAAGACGTCCAAGGCCTCGTTGATGTGGCCGGCGGCGGCCAGCAGGCGCATGAGGGTGCGGGCGGCCGGTTCGCTCAGCGGGTCGGCGGACGCGGCGGCGCGGGCGAGGACGATGGCGCCGTCCAGATCACCGATGCCCTCGCGGGCGGTGAGCTCGAGTGCGTCCAGGTCGGCCCATCGTTGTGCCGCCGCTGTGGCGAGTTCGTCGGCCACCGGGCCGGGAGTGAGGTCGGCTCCGGGTTCGCCGCGCCACAGCGCCCTCGCCTCGGCCACCGCGTCGAGGCAGCGGACGTAATCGCGCGCGGCCCGGGCCTCGCGGGCCTGCTCGAGCAGCATCGACACCGAGGCGAGATCGATCTGCTCTGCGGAGAGCCGCAAACGGTAGCCCGCCGGGCCGATCTCCACAGCGCCCTCGGGGAGTGCGGCGCGCAGCCGGGAGACCTGCGTGTGCAGGGCGTTCATCGGCGCGCGCGGCGGCTGCTCGCCCCACACCTCGTCGATCAAGGTCTGCGCGCCGCGGCTGCGGCCGGGCGTCACAGCCAATGCGGCCAGCAGCATCCTGGCCCGCACTCCGGGTACCGGCGCCAGCGCATCGTCGCGGCGCAACGCGACCTCGCCCAGCAGTCCGACCACGACCGATTCTGCGGGCGTCCCCACCGGTGTCCGGCCGCTCGGACCGCTCAGCTCAGAAACCATGCCGTGGTCATCGTATGCGCAGGTACGGCCGCGAAGCGCGCCGATTCGGCTGCGGTCCGACCGGTCGGTCGCCTACGCTGGGCGAATGGCCGAATTCGAGGTGGTCCGCCAGATCGTCATCGCGGCCGAACCGGCACGCGTGCACGAGCTGATCAACGACTTCCACAACTGGGTCGAATGGTCGCCATGGGAAGACCTCGACCCGGAATTGCGTCGCATGTACAGCGGCCCGGATGCCGGAGTCGGCGCCCGCTACGCCTGGGAGGGCAACCGCAAAGCCGGGCGCGGAACGATGGAGATCACCTCGAGCACCGAGCAGGAGATCCGCGTGAAGCTCGACTTCGAGAAGCCGTTCAAAGCCAGCAACAATGTCGTGTTCTCGCTCATCCCCGCCGAAGGTGGCGGCACCCAGGTGGTGTGGCGGATGAACGGTGAACAGCGCGGGCTGATGGCGCTGATGGGCAAGGTCATCTCGATGGACAGCCTGGTCGGCAAGGATTTCGAGAAGGGTCTCGGCCGGTTGCGGCTGGCCGCCGAGGCCGCGTCCCGGTAGCGCGCCGATTAGGCTGCGGACATGGCTACCGCAGCGCAATGGATCGAGGGCGCCCGGCCCCGCACCCTGCCGAACGCTATCGCCCCGGTCATCGCCGGTACCGGCGCCGCCGCCGCCATCGACGGCCTGGTGTGGTGGAAAGCGATTCTGGCGCTGCTCGTCTCGCTGGCGCTGATCATCGGCGTGAATTACGCCAACGACTACTCCGACGGTATCCGCGGCACCGATGACGAACGCGTCGGCCCGCTGCGCCTGGTCGGCTCGGGCCTGGCCTCGCCCGCCGCGGTCCGCACCGCGGCCATCGTCAGCCTGGGTGTCGGCGCGCTCTTCGGCCTCATCCTGGTCGCGCTGACCGCGTGGTGGCTGATCCTCATCGGCGCCGCCTGTCTGGCCGGTGCCTGGTTCTACACCGGCGGCAGCAAGCCCTACGGCTACAGCGGTTTCGGCGAGATCGCCGTCTTCGTCTTCTTCGGCCTGATCGGCGTCCTCGGCACCCAGTTCGTGCAGGCCGAACGCGTCGACTGGGTGGGTGTGGTGCTGGCGGTCGCGGTCGGCGCCTTCTCCAGTGCCGTCCTGGTGGCCAACAACCTGCGCGACATCCGCACCGACACCGAATCCGGCAAGGTCACCCTCGCCGTCAAACTCGGCGACCCCCGCACCCGCACCCTGCACCTGGTGCTGCTGGCAGTGCCGTTCATCGCGACCCTGCTGCTCGTCGCCCGCTCCCCCTTCGCGCTGGTCGGCCTCCTCGCGATCCCGCTCGCCGTCCGCGCCAACGCCCCGGTCCGTTCCGGCCGAGGTGGCCTCGAATTGATCCCCGCCCTGCGCGATTCCGGCCTCGCCCTACTGGCGTGGTCGATCCTGACCGCGGCAGCGCTCGGGCTCGCGGCGCTATGAGCCGAGGCCGCACCGCTTTCGCGCACGGACGATAGCGTGTTCCGCGGCAGGTAAGCAGCGCAGCGGCGACGGCTGCCGCTCTGACCCGAAGTCGCCGCACTCGTCGCAGCTGAGCTCGAGCCCAGCCGAATTCCCGGCAGAGGCGAATCGATCGCACCCGAAAAGCGTGCCGCCGCCGTACTGTTGAAGCAGGGGCGAGGGGCTCGACGGTACGGCGCTCAGTGGTCCCGTCATCGCTAGGAGGGACCATGTCGGAGGACGGCGACCGCGAAAAACCTGGGCAGCAATCCGATTCGCCGCTTCCACACCAACCCGGCGGTCAGGCGCCGGGCAGCGGCCCGTACCCACCGCAACCCGGCGCACATGGGCATGGCGGCGGGCCGCTTCCGCCACAACCCACCGGGCAGGCGGAGCGCGGTGCGCAACTCCCACCCCAACACGGCGGGTGGGCGCCCGGGGGCAGTGGCCCCTTTCGACCGCACCTCGGCGGACCCGGACCCGTCGGCGTACCGGCTCCAATGCAGTTCGGTGGGCAGGGTGGCCCCTATCCCCCGCAATCGGGTTGGCAAACCCCGGGTGGCCCGTATCCCCCGCAACCGGGCGGGCAAACCCCGGGCGGCCCGTATTCACCGCAACCCGGCGGTCCCATCCCTGGCGGCAGCCCGCATCCACCACACGCCGGTGGACATGGTCCGGGCGGCGGGCCCTTCGTGCCCTATCCGAATCCGGGATTCGGGTTCGACCCTCAGGGTGGTGGGCCGACGGGTGGCGGAGGTGCGGTGCGTTCGCGGCGGCGGCGTTGGGTTATCGCGTCGTTGGTGATTCTCGTCGTCTGCGCGCTCGGGGTCGGCGGGGTTGTGTTCTTGCAACGCTCCGGTGACGCGGCGAGTGTCGAGCAACGTGGGCGGTCGGCGTTGGCGAGCGCGCAGTTGCGGTTGCTGGATACGCCGGCCACGCATTTCACCGGGACGGTGAAACCGAAGGGGGCGTCGGCCGGGCGGCTGCGGGTGGATCTCACGGTCACCAATGTCGGCGATGCGACGGGGACGGTGTCGGCGCGTTCGGGCATCGACATGGACTACCTCGGCGTCGGCGGGAAATCCTTCTTGCGTGGCAGTGAGCAGGCGTGGCTCGCGCTGGGCGAATCCGCCGAGGACGCCGCTCGTTACAAGGACGTGCCGGTACTGATCGGGCCCGAACGTTTCGGATTCGATCTGGCGAGCACCTTGGCCCCGGCGCGGCTGGCGCTTGCGCTGGATCCAGCGGCCGAGCGCAGCGCGGACGTCACCGTCGGCGAGCCGATCGAGATCGACGGGCATCGATCCACACCCATCACCAGTGGCTCCATCACCACCTATGTGAGCAACTTCGATCCGGCGGGCGCATCCGGCGAGGGTTCCGATCAGCCGGTCATCGACCGAATCGTCAGCGCGTCCGCGTCCGGCGGCTCCGGCGATGAGGAACTGCCCGAGTTCTCCCTCGAACCCGAACCAGGGGAAGCCGACGACGCCCTCGGCATCTACGAGGAGCTGCCGAGGGCGGGTGAACGACGTGAGCAACGCCGTCGATTCCCGGATCTCGGTGGGCGGCAATATCAACGGCCAGTTCTTGCAGAACCCCTGCCTCGGCGTCTGCACGATCCAGTTCGTCATCAGCAATACGATGAACACCTCGCGGGACATCCGGGTCACCACGGTCAGGTTCGACTACACCGTCAGCATGCAGTCGTCGGTGCCGGTGGCGCTCGGGCCCGGCTGCAACGGCAGCGGCACCATGCCCGCCAACGGCTCGACGACGCTGTCGTGCAGCGCGACCTACGATCCCCAGCTCATCCCGGCCGGTCAGACCCGGCCGATCACGGCCACCATCCAGGTCACCGTGCGCGCCCTCGATCCGCAGCAGGTGACCGAACTCCAGGACAAGACGGTCGACCGCGGCCGTCAGGTCAAGGACATTTCTCAGGACGCCCCCAACAGCTACCGCCGCTACGCCGAGACCGGCGGCACCCTGCCGCAGCCGAAGTGGACTCAGCGCTACGACCGGACGAACAGCTCGGCCCAGGAGCGCGGCGGCGCCGGGAAGCCGATGCGCGAGGATCAGGTCGCCGCGGTCTCCGGTGTCATGGACCGCCTCGGCATTTCCGGGCCCGACAAGCAGAAAACGATTCAGGCGCTGCGCAATGCGAACAGCAGCCCGATGGGGGCCGAGGCCGCCGATATCATCGGCAAGGGGCACCTGGCCGGGGCGGAAGGCTTCAAGGATCTGGTGTCGAAGTTCCGCGGGCCGTCCGCGGCGAGACCGGCGGCCATGCAGGAGTTGCGTCTCGGCGACGAGTTGTATCGGCGCGGCCATCACGATCTGGTGTTCGGCCGGACGAAGGAAGGCCAGGGCCGCTTCGATATCGATGTCGGCATCAAGAGCCCCGACGGTCAGATCACCTTCGCCTACCAGGCGAAAGAGGTCGCCTCGATCAAAGGCCTGCGGTCGGCGACGGCCTCGGTGGTCAAGCAATTGGTGGACGCGCCGGCCCAGCGGAAGGTGGGTGTGCTGGAGGTCGCCGCGCCGTCGACGGCATTGGATAGCGATACCCTGCGTTCGTTGAACGACCGGTCCGCCGCCAGCGGTATCGCCTTTGTGCTGCGCTTTTCCGACGACAAGGAGCTGATCATTCCCGACGGCGCGAAAGTCTTCCCGCAGTGACCGCACCCGAACCGCTTCGGGCGCCGGCGTTCTCGTTCGTCTGGACCTGGTGGCCGACCGGTGTGGGTCGCGGTGTTGCGGCGCAGTTCGAGCTGGCGGAGCGGCTCGCGAGCTGCGCTGACAGGCACGGCCTGTTGTCGGTACAGCGGGTGAGTTGCCGCTGGCTGGTCGAGGGGCGGATCGTGCCGGGAGCGCAATCCTCGGTTGCGGTGGCCGCCGATCTCACCGATCCCGCGGTGCCGGCTCGGCTCGAAGCCGCGCGCCCGGCCGAGGTTCCCGATCACGCGACGATCGGCGCCATCACCGTCACCGGGCCGGGCACCCGATTCGACGCGGCCTGTTCTCCGCACTCCGGCGACGATCTGGTGCGCATGGGTGTGGACCTGACCGGCTCAGAACCCATCGTCGATCTCGAGGTCCACCACGACATCTGGCTGACCCAAGACTTCCACGGCCGTCCGCAACCGGAGGTCCACCGAGGCAATGCGCCGCGCTTGGCGGCCACCCTCGCCGACTTCGACGCGGTGCTCGGCGTCGCGGTCGAACCCGGCCCGCCGTCGAATTTCGGCACCCCGCAACCGCGCGGCATCGAGCCCCCGCTCGACGATGACGGAGCGCCTATGGACGTCACCGAGTGGTTGTGAACGGTCCTGCGAACACCCGGCCACAACGAATGACCGGCCCGGCACTGCCGGGTAGCGGATCTCAGTCCCGATCGGGCACGAGCACGCCGAGCAGCCAGTTCACCACCGTGACGATGATCGCGCCCCAGAACGCCGCCCAGAACCCGTCGATGCGCAGGCCGTAATCGGTGAATTCGGTGATCCAGGCCGTCAGCCACAGCATCAGGGCATTGACCACCAGCAGGAACAGGCCGAGGGTCACGATCACCAGCGGCAGCGACAACAACTGCACGATCGGCTTGACGAGGGCGTTCACCGCGGTGAACACGGCCGCGACCGCCAGCAGTGTGACGATCTTGGCGCCGTTGCCCTGATCCTCCGGGCTGATGATGTCGATCTTGTCGATCCACGTCGCGGCCAGCCAGATGGCGAAGGCGTTGATGACCAACCGAAGCACAAGCTGCATGGAGCCATGCTAGAGCCCGAATCTCGGATCCGGGCGGTACCGAGCCGAACGTTCGCGGTTCAGGCGGCCCGGTCCAGCAGCGCGTGCATCCGCGTCCGCAGCGCGTCCGCCTGCTCCTGGCCGCCGATCAACGCCGCCGTCGTGGCGTCGGGCGCCCGCAGAATCGCCAGCAGGATGTGCCCGGATTCGATGCTCTTGTCCTTGCGCGCCAAGGCCTCCCGCAACGACAGCTCGAGCGTCTTCTTCGCGTCGCGGGAGAACCGGATATGGCCGAAGTTCATCGCGCCGCGCCCGAACCGTCCACGCGGCTGGGGTGGTTCGGCGCGGGCGAGTGCGTCCTCGCCGAAGGTGGCCTCGAGACTGTCACGTACCGCGTCGAGGTCGATGCCGATGGAGCGCAGGGCTTCAGCGTCGCGGTCGCCCAACGGTGCGTTCTTGCCGTCCTCGGCCAGCGCGGCGATCGCCTGCTCATGGGTGAGCCCGGCCGCGGCCAGCGCGTCCTTCATCGCCGGCTCGGCCTGCGACAGCACACCGAGCAGCAGGTGCTCGACGCGAATCTCGGGCGCACGCAACTGCCTGGCCTCCTCTTGCGCCACGACCACGGCCAATCGCGCGTGCTTGCTGAACCGTTCGAACATCAGCGGCCCCTGCCTCTCTGGTTGTATTTCTGATGTACCGCCTGCTTGCTGACCTCGAGGGCATCCGCGATCGCCTGCCACGACCAGCCCTGATCCCTGGCATTGGCCACCTGGATCGCTTCGAGCCGTTCGAGCAGCCTGCGCAATGCCAGCACCGCCCGCAGCCCGACCTTCGGGTCGGGACTACCGGCCGCCGCCGCCAGCGTGGTTGCTTCCGTCATGGTGTCAATTTTGATTGACACTACGGTGGCTGTCAACAAAAATTGACACCCGAAGCAAAGGAATGCGCCCCGGCCGGCTCTCGGCGTTCACCACCCGAACGGGAGGCGGACCCGAGAACCCGATGCCGGGGCGCTGCCGATCCGGGATCGGCCCAGCGATCAGCCTTCGGCGGCCCCGGCGAACCGCTCCCGCAAGCGGTACTTCAGCACCTTGCCCGACGCGTTGCGCGGCAACGCATCGACGAGTTCGAGCCGCAACGGCACCTTGTATCCGGCCAGGTCACCGCGCGCGAACTCACGCAGCTCGTCCAGGGTGAGTGAGGCGCCGGGCTGGGTGGCGACGACGGCGGTCACCGCCTCACCCCACTTCTCGTGCGGCAGACCGAGCACCGCCACCTCGGCCACCGCCGGATGCCGGTAGAGCACGTTCTCCACCTCGGCCGGGTAGACGTTCTCGCCGCCGGTGATCACCATGTCCTTGACCCGATCGACGACGTAGACGAATCCGTCCTGGTCGGCCTGACCGATATCGCCGGTGTGGAACCAGCCCTCGGCGTCGATGACGGCGTCGGTGGCGGCCTTGTTGTTCCAGTACCCCTTCATGACCTGCGGTCCACGCACACAGATCTCGCCGCGTTCGCCGTCGGGGACCGGGTTGTTGTCCAGGTCGACCAGGCGGACGTCCGACAGCGGAAGCACCTTGTGCCCGGCGGCACCGATTCGGGTAGCGACATCGTCGGTGGACAGCACCAGCGCCAGCGGCGCCGTTTCGGTGAGGCCGTAGCCCTGCGCGAAGGGCACCCCGCGCTCGCCGTAGCGGGTGATGAGCGCTTCCGGCACCGGCGCGCCACCACAGATGAAGGTGCGCACACTCGACAGGTCCGTGGTCGCGAACTGCGGGACCTGCGCCATGAACAGATACATCGCGGGCACCCCGAACATCGTGGTGACCTTGTGTTCGGCGATCAGCGCCAGCGCCTGCGCCGGATCGAACGCGGCCATCAGCACCAGGTGCGCGCCCTTCTGCAACGAGACCAGCGTGGTCACGTTCAACCCGCCGATATGGAACAGCGGCGCGCAGACCAGGGAGACGTCGTCGTGCAGGGTGTCGAACGACAGCAGCGCGTTGACGTTGTTCCAGAACAGATTTCCGTGGGTCAGCATCGCCCCCTTCGGCCTGCCGGTGGTGCCGGAGGTGTACATGATCACCGCGACGTCGTCCGCCTCCGGATGCCTCGGCTCGGCGATCGGTTCCCGAGCCGCCAGCAGCTCATCGAGCACCTCCCACCCGGGGCGGGCCGTCAGCGAAATCGACCGCCCCACCCCGGATTCGGCGAGCACCGGCTCGACGATCTCGGCCCGGTCGGCATCGGCGATCAGGGTGTGCACGCCGGCGTCGCCGAGGATGTAGCCCAGCTCGGCGGCCGTCAGCCGGAAGTTGAGCGGGACGAATACCGCACCCGCACGCGAAGCGGCGAACAACGTGACCAGGAAATCGGGGTGGTTCAGCCCGAGGTAGCCGACCCGGTCGCCGGGTCGCACGCCACCCGTGACCAGTTCCGCGGCCAGTCGATCGACGCGTTCGAGGAGCGCGCCGTAGGTCAGCGTCTGCCCGTCGAAGGTGATGGCCGGGCGGGCCGGGCCGGAGGCGGCCCTGCGGGCAATCCAGGAACCGAGGTCGGTCGGCGTGATCATCGGCATACCTCCAGGTCACCGTCGCGAGCGGGAAAGCCACTGTGACGGATATCGCAGCAATGTCGCGCCAGCCTATTACGGACGCACAACGTCGTAAATAGAAAAATGAGACCGGTGCCACAATGTGTCGGTGGTTGACACGCGACGAGCCGGGCGCCCGCGCGATCCGGAGCTGGAGCACCGCGCCCACCAGGCCGCCCGCACGGTCTATGCCGAAGGCGGCTGGAGCGGCTTCACGCTGGACGAGGTGGCCCGGCGATCCGGGATCGGCAAAGGCTCGCTCTACCTACGGTGGCCGTCGAAGGAGGCGCTGCTGGTGGACGCGGTGCGGTCGCGGATCCGGTTCATCGCCGGCATCGACACCGGCGAATTGCGCGCGGACCTGATCGAGTTCGCCACCAGCTGGCTGGCCCACGAAAGCACCGACGACGGGTCGCTGGCACGCCAGTTGTCGGCCGACGCGCATCGCGTGCCGAAACTCGCCGACACCCTCGCCGGCGATCCGTACCCCGAACATCTGCGAGCCACCCGCGCGATCATCCGGCGCGGCATCGAGCGCGGCGAACTCCCACCGCAGACATCGGTCGCCCTTGTCGCCGATCTGATCGCGGGAGCGGTGTCCAATCACGTCACCGCGACGCCGCCGCACCTGCGGGAACGGGCGAAGGCCGAATCCGCCGCCTATATCGCCGCTTTGGTGGACACGATCATCGCCGGCGCCCGCGCGACCGCAGGCCGCGGACGCGACTCGGCCGGCCGGGCACCGTCGACCGCCGGTGGGCCCGCCCGAGACCGGCAGGACGCGGCGCGATCGGGGTAGACCGAGGCGAAGACGAGGCGCGGGCGAACGGTCAGCCGCGCCAGATGCCCGTCGCGGTGAAATCGGCCAGTACGGCGGTGGGTTCGACGAGGTCCAGACCCTGTTGCGCCACCCAGTCGTCGTCGAAATACGTGCCTGCATACCGGTCCCCGCCGTCGCAAAGCAACGTGACCACGCTTCCGGTTCGGCCCTGCGCCAGCATCTCGGCGATCAGCCCGAACGCGCCCCACAGGTTGGTTCCGGTCGAACCGCCGACGCGTCGGCCGAGCACACGACTGGCATGCCGCGCGGTGGCAATGGAAGCGGCGTCGGGCACCTCGATCATCCGGTCCACCACCTGCGCGATGAACGACGGCTCGACGCGTGGACGCCCGATGCCCTCGATCCGCGATGACATTCCGGTTTGATAGCCCGGATCACCGGTTTCGTAGCCACCGTAGAACGCCGAATTCTCCGGATCGACAATCGCCAATTTCGTCGCGTGCCTGCGATAACGGATGTAGCGGCCGATGGTCGCGCCGGTGCCGCCCGTGCCCGCGCCGGTGACGATCCACTCCGGCACCGAGTGATTCTCCAGCTTCAACTGCTCGAAGATGGATTCGGCGATGTTGTTGTTGCCGCGCCAGTCCGTCGCCCGCTCGGCGTGGGTGAACTGGTCCATATAGTGACCACCGCATTCGGCGGCCAGCCGCGCGGCCTCGGTGTACATCTCCGGTGGACGTTGCACGAAATGACAGCGCCCGCCCTGCGCCTCGATCAACGCGATCTTCTGCGGGGAAGTACTGGCGGGCATCACGGCGACGAAATCCAGGCCGAGCAGCTTCGCGAAATACGCCTCGCTCACCGCCGTCGACCCGGACGACGCCTCGACCACGGTGGTGTTCTCGGTGATCCAGCCGTTGCACAGGGCGTACAGGAACAGCGAACGCGCCAGCCGGTGCTTCAGGCTGCCGGTGATGTGAGTGGACTCGTCCTTCAGATAGAGCTGGATATCCCACTCGACCGGCAGCGGATACCGCAGCAGGTGGGTGTCGGCGCTGCGCTGGGTATCGGCATCGATGAGCCGCACAGCATTGTCGACCCAGGCCCGCGGGGCGCTCCGGTCGACGTACTTCACGCCTTCGGCCCGCCCTGCTCGCCCGGCTCGTCACCGCGCAGCCGGGCCCGCAACTGCGCCTTGTCCTGGCGGCGGCGCTCGTCGACCACGGCGATGTCCTCGTTGACCCTGGTGCGCAGGCCCTTGAACAGGATCAACGACAGCGGCATAGCGATGATGAGCGCGAACAGCGCGGCCACCACCAGCGGGATCTGCACGTCGATGAGTTTCGCCGCGAGCATGATCACCGCGGTGATCAGCGCGACGAGGGTGAGCCGGGCCACCGTGTACAAGGCCAGGTTGCGGGCCAGTCGCCCACCCGTCGACCCACTGGTTTGCCGGGCGGATGCCCCTTCCGGTCGCGATGCGTCACTCACGGTGTCCAGAGTAGGCGGAGGTCCTTCGGGTACTCGACCCGGCGGTCCCGCACGCCGATGCGCACAATATCCGATTTGTCTATTACCTCCCCTTTACCAACAGTAGGTCATTCGAGTACCTGGGGGTCGCGGTGCGACTATGGCGGCATCTTGATGAGGGATAGTTACTGTCGAGAACGGAGAGTTTGCTATGACCGCGATCACCGTCGGCGGCCAGGACACCCTGCTGACGCCCGGCCAGGTTGCCGCCCTGTTCCACGTCGACCCGAAGACCGTCACCCGGTGGGCGCACGCCGGGCGGCTCGGGTCGCTGCGTACCCCGGGTGGGCACCGCCGGTTCCGTGAGTCCGAGGTCATGCAGCTGCTGAAGTCGCTCACCACCGAGGCCACCACTCGCTGATCGGCCTCTCGCGCCCGCCACGACACGGACCGTCCCCGGCTGTCGTGGCGGGTATCGCACGTCTCGATGCGCGCAGTCCCCGCGCGGGTCTACCCTCGGTAGCAGGAGGTGAGCGACGTGACGTACCTGTTGGCACTCATCGCGGTCGTGGCGATCGCGGTGCTGTGCTGGAAGGCGTTCGGCCCCGACCGAGGTGCGGGCATCCCCGCGCCACCGCGACGCGCCCCCAAGCGCGTCCTCGGCCCGGACGACGACCCCGAATTCCTCTGGCGCATCTCGCGCCAGCAGCACCGGGACGGCGATCCCGGGCCCGCCGAGCACTGATCCGGGCTACCGCGCACCGTTCGCGGTAGTAGGTGCTCCCGCCCGGCGCCGGCGCGCGCGGATATCTCGATCAGCCGCGCGCCCACGTCACCGCTCAGTCCTCACGCTCCGGTTCCCCGCCCTGTCCCGGCGCCTCGCCGGCCTCGCGCAACTCCCCCGCGTCATCGAAGAGCGGCAATCCCTCACTGACGCGCAACCGATCGGCGATCATCGCCAGATACCGCTGCGCCTCCTCCGACAACCCGCTCGCCGCCCGCACCAGCCGCGCCAGGGCACTGCCGCCCGGGCCCTCGATCACCGATCCCCCGACGACATCCCCAGCATCCACGCGCAACCCTCCTCGAGCTTCGGCACGCACCGGCACAGCGCGCTACCCGAAGGACACGACCGATTCGGCGAACGGCACGCCGGTTGATCAGTGATACATGTCACTCGCGGTCTCATGCGCCTCGGGAGCGGGCCGGCCGGTTCATCGCTTTAACGCCGAGCCGCTGCGCCCCGGCAGCGCGCGTCGCCGGCCTACCGTGCCCCGATCGGCTTGCCGAAGAACGAGGCCACGGTCTCACCGAGCATCGAGCCGACGTATTCGAGCTGGCCCGGTGTGCCCATCATCGAGGGGACGTCGGTGGTGGTGCAGCCGGGGGCGGCGGGGACGCCGTTGAGGCGGTCGCGCATCCACAGCAGGGCGGTGGGGCCGCCGGTCACTTCGGCGACGATGTGTTCGCTCGCGTGGTCGCGGGTGTAGGTGACCTGGGCGTTCGGGTCCTTGCAATAGGTGTCGACGAGCTGGTTGGTCGAGTGCAGCGGGAGGATCTCGTCCCAGGCGGAATGCCAGATGAACATGGGCATCCCGGGGACCGACTTACCCATGCGGGTGTCGTCGAGCATCGGGACCACCGCGGGATCGTGCAACGGGTCGCCTGGAGTGCGCATCATGCCCTTCATGTTCAGGAACGGGAGCAGGTTGGACTGATACTGCACGCACAGTGGGGCTTTGATGGTGCGCAGGGCCTGACCGAGCGGATCGAGGTTGCGGTCGAGGAACGCGGCGAATTCGGGATATTCCCTCGAAAGCCCGATGACGGCGGCGAACACCAGCCCCGAGGTGGCCTGGTTGTTCGACATGTTCAGTGCGGCACCGAGATCGGCGCCGACCCCGCCCATCGCGGTGGCGGCGATGTTGAGTTCGGGCGCGTAGGACTCGTGCAGTTCGGCGGCGTGCCCGGTGGCGATGGAACCGCCCGAGTAGCCGTACATGCCGACCGGCGCGTCCGGGCCGACCTCCAGCGGCGCGAACGACGTGGCGGCACGGATGCCGTCGAGGGTGATGCGCCCGGCCAGCGGTCCCGCGGCGTAGGCCGAGTTCGGGCCCTGATGGTCGGGGATCACGACCGCCCAGCCCTGCTGGAGCGCGGCCTGCGCGAAGAGGAACTCGGCCGGCGCGACGATCTGGCCGACGAACGGGGCGACCGAAAGATGTTGCAGCGCATACGACGGCGTGCAGTAGCCCGCGGTGGAATCCTCGGCGATCTGCACCGACAGCAGTTTGCGCGGCTGCGGAGCGGTGCCGCGCGGCTTGATCAGGGTGGCCACCGCCGGGATGGCCTCGTCACGGCTGTTGTTGGAGCGATAGGACACCTGCCAGGCGTCGACATTGAGCGGGATGAGCCCGAAGTTGGCGACGTTCACCTGCCGCACCGCGATGATCTCGCCGGGCGCCTTGGCACCGAACACTTCGGCGGGCGGATGGTAGAAACCCGGATCCAGTTCCGGCGGCAACGGCAGCACCCTGGCCGGTTCGATGGCCGGCGGCGGTGCGGGCTCGGCACCCGCGGTCGGGCCGGCCACCGCGAACGCGGCGACGGCACTCAGGGACAACGTGCAGATTCGGCGAACCCACCCCGGTTTGGTCTTCATCGACCCACATCCTTACCCAGCCTTTTGAGACGCCAACGTCTCAACTTCGGCGCTCACTATCGCACGAATGTGTCCGAGCTCGCAATCAGCCGTCGATGGTGTCCGGCAGCACCAGGGCCCGCAGCAGCGTCGACAGCACGTCGAGCAGGTCGTCCACCGGCGGGCGCGGCTCGCTTCGGCTCCAGCGATGCGCCGAGGCGTTGACCGCGCCGATGAACGCCGCCATCGCCAACCCCCAGCCACCGGGCGGGGTGCGGGAACCCGGGACGGCCGTGGCGGTGTCCTCGATCAACCGCACCCATTCATCGCGAATCTCGAGCCGGTGCCGCTCGACCGTATCGCTGACGCCCACGATCTCGACGAAGGCGATCTGCGCGCACCGGATGTCGTCGGTAACGGCGTGCACGTAGGCGCGGGTGGCCGCGGCCAGCATCTCTCGCGGATCGCTGCCCGCCGCGGTGGCCAACCCCTCCACCAGGGCAGCGCGGGCCCGGTGCTGCACCTGGTCGTAGATGTCGATCAGCAGCGCTTCCCTGCTGGAGTACTGCTCGTAGAACTGCCGCCGAGACAGTCCCGCCGCCGCGCACACATCGGAGATCGAGCTCGCGGCGTAACTCTTCTCCGCGAAGACCGTCAGCCCCGCTTCGATGAACAGCGCACGCCGTTCGGCCCGCCGCTCCTGCACCGATCGCCCGGCATAGCTGTGCCTGGTCCGCGCCGTACTCACCGCCAGCGCCCGGCCTCAGGTCAGACCGGCGTAAGAGTGCAGGCCGGAGACCACCATGTTGATGATGAACAGGTTGAACAGCATCGCCACGAACCCGGCGATGTTGATCCAGGCGGCCTTGGTGTCCCGCCAGCCGGAGGTGGCGCGGGCGTGCAGATAGGCGGCGTAGAGGACCCAGGCGATGAACGAGCAGGTCTCCTTCGGATCCCAGCCCCAGAACCGGCCCCAGGCCGCCTCGGCCCAGATCGCGCCGAGGATGACGCCGGCGCCGAACAGCGGGAAGCCGATGATGGTGGTCTTGTAGGCGATCCGGTCCAGCGTGCGCGCGTCGGGCAGGCGACGGGCGATGGTGCCGAAGATATTGGCCGACTCCTGACCCTGCGGCTGCCGGATCCGGTACAGGAACAGCAGACTCGCCACACCCGACACCATGAACACACCACTGCCGACGCTGACGATCGTCACGTGGATCGGCAGCCA
>NZ_BAFY01000221.1 GCF_000308555.1 Nocardia cyriacigeorgica NBRC 100375
TGGCAGTCGGCCATGTTCGCGCCGATGACGAAGAACAGGTCGGCGTGATCGATGTCGTCGTAGGAGCCGGGCGGCCCGTCGGCGCCGAGCGACTGCTTGTATCCGGTGCCCGCACTCGCCATGCACAGCCGGGAGTTGGCCTCGATGTGCACCGTGCGCAGGTAGCCCTTGGCGAGTTTGGTGGCCAGATACTGCGCTTCCAGCGACATCTGCCCGGAGACGTAGAGGGCGATGGCATCGGGGCCGTGCTCGTCGAGGATGGCGCGCAGCCGGTTGGCGGTCTCGGCGACCGCGGCGTCGACGTCGATCGGGACCGGCGCCTCGTCGCGGCCGTCGCGGCGGTAGGCGGTCCGCGTCCGGCCATCGGTGCGCATGAGCTCGGCGTGGGTGGCGCCCTTGGTGCACAGCCTGCCCGCGTTCGACGGATGCAGTTTGTCGCCGCTGACCTTGGCGATGACGGTGGCGCCGGTCGCGTCGCGGGTGGTGTCGACGGTGATGCCGCAGCCCACACCGCAGTACGAGCACGCCGTCCTGGTCGTGCCCGGTTGCCGGTCGGTCACCGCATCGGACATGCCACCGATCATCGCGGCGCTCGGTTTCAGCTGGTTTGCCCGATGTTATCGGCAGATGACGTTTCCGCTCACCGTCGTGCGTTCACCGCTGTGAGCTGGGCGTTCACACCGGTGCGACGTACATCACCCCAGCTTGTAGGCCCGGTGCAAGGCGACCGCACCCAAGCTCAGGTTGCGCCACCGTACGCCGGACCAGCCCGCGTCGGCGATCCGCAGCGCGAGCTGACGCTGATTCGACCAGTCCGGGATGGACTCGGCGAGGTAGGCGTAGGCCTCGGGATTGCTGCTGGCGACCTTGGCGATCTGCGGCAGGACCTTGGTCAGGTACAGCCGGTAGACCGAACGGAACGCGGGCACCGTCGGCGTCGAGAACTCGCACACCACCAGGCGTCCGCCGGGTTTGGTCACTCGCAGCATTTCGCGCAGCGCCAGATCCGGGTCGGCGACATTGCGCAGACCGTAGGAGATGGTGACGGCGTCGAAGGAGTTGTCGGCGAACGGCAGCGCCATCGCATCCCCCGCGACCATGGGCACCTCGCGGAACCGGCCCGCCTTCAACATGCCCTGGGAGAAGTCGGCCGCGACGCACCAGGCGCCGGACTTGGCGAACTCAGCGGTGGACACCCCGGTACCCGCGGCGAGGTCGAGCACCCGCTCGCCCGGACGCGGCGCGATCGCCTTGCGCGTCTCCCGCCGCCAGTACCAGTCCTGGCCACCGGAGATCAGGACATTGGTGGAGTCGTACCGCTGCGCGACCTCGTCGAACATCGCCGCGACCTCATTGGGCTGCTTGTCCAGCGAGGCCCGGACCGAGTGTGTTTTCGCCACGCCACCGACATTAACCGCCCGCCCGGAAGTATCGATGCGCGCACCGGTGTTGCCTCGGTTACCCCTGCGGATCACCACAGGTGCCGATAGTGCACACCGGCATCGACCAGCAGCGCGAGGCCGAGCACGATGAAGATGACGCGGACCGAGACCGGACCGTACTTCGTCAGTACCCGAACCACTTTCCGGTAGACGCGTTGCGCTCCCGGCGAGCGGCGGGTCGCCAGCACCAGCACGATCAACGGCGGCAGCAGCGCGAGCACACAGTAGGCCACCACGATCGCCGGCCACAGCGGCGGCAGCGGATCACGCGCCGAGATCATCGCCAGCCCGGCCAGATATGGAATGGCGGTCGGCGCCTGCGCGAGCCCGATGGCGACGCCGACGATGCCGAGCAGCCACGGTTTCCGCCGGAACGCCGTGGCCCAGGGCGGTGGTTCGGCGCGAGCGCCGGCAGGCAGGCACGCGACGGCGATGAGCGCCAGACCGATCGCCAGCTCACCCCAGGCGCGGACGGTGGGCGTCAACCGGAAGTCGAACCAGCCGGTGAGAAAGTTGATGCCGAGCACGGCCAGCAGCCCGAAGGTCGTGGTGACCGCGAAAACGCCCGCGAGGAAACTCAATCCACCGGGCACCGGCGACCGGCGCCCGAGTTTGCTGTCGAACACGATCGCGGTGGTGACGCCGACGAGCAGCAGATCGAGGGAATCGATGAAGGCGAACCCGGCGAGGGCGAGAAGAAGGGCCAGCATGACCGGGCCAGCGTACCGGCGCCGGGCGAACCCGCCGCTGACGCACCGGAACGCGGTCCGAGGACGGCGTCGGATTCAGCGGCCGGTCGGCGTCACACCGTCGAATCCGCCGGAGCCGCCCAGTCCGCCGCGCGCCCCGTGAGCGCCAGCAAGCGGTCGACCTTCGGCGCATCCTCGGAGACCGGCACCACCGGGCCGAACAAGCCCGGCGTCCCCTCCGCCGGAGTATCGCGCAGGAACTCCAGCAGCAGGTCCAGATCCGTGTCCGCGACCGTGACCTCCTGTCCGGTGGCGCGCGCGAGATCCCAGGCGTGGATCACCAGTTCGTCCAACGCCACGCGGGCCATGATGGCGGCGGGCATGCTCACCCCACCCGCCTCGGTGTCGCCGTCCCATGCCGAATCCTCCCGCCAGGCGGCGACCAGCGCGTCCAGCTGACGCGGGATGCGGATGCGCCAGTCCGATACCAGCGGGTTCTCCGGCCCGGTCGTCGGCGCGACGGACCCGCCGACCGCCTCCTTGGTGGCGGCCTGCCGGAACGCCTCGGTCAGATCGACCACATGCGCGAGCAGATCCCGCACGGTGGTGTCGGCGCACGGGGTGGGCGCGCCGAGCCGGTCGTCGGTGATGCCCGCGACGACGGTGCCGAGGGCGGTGGCAGCGGGGGCGAAATCGAACTCCGGTGTCATCGTGTCTCCTGGAGCGAGTGGTGGGAGGTCCACTCGTTGAGACGGAACCGACGGCCGGAATTCATCGCAGCGGCGAAACAACCCGCCCATGGTTGCCGGATCGGGCCGACCGGAGCATGCTCGACAGCGTTGGACTGTTGTCCGCCCCGTCGCGGCACCGCGCGGGGCTTACGCGGAGAGGAGCCCACGATGACCCCGAACACCCCCGACCCGGTCCCGGCCGCCGACCCTGCCGACCTGGCGGAACAGTCGGTCGAGATCGCGCCCGAGGACGAGGACACCGGCCTCGACACCGCCGAGCTCCGCACCAGGGACAACTGGGAAGCCAACCCGGCCGACGTGGTGGAGCAGTCGATTCCGGTTCCGATGGATGACGAATACGAAGACGAGGAGACCGAGGCGCCCGCCTGATCGGGTCCGTGCCCGCCGTCGCCCGCGCGTTCGGGCGGCGGCGAGTGCGTTCTAGCCCTGGATCTTCGCCCGCACGGTCGCGTGCAGCTCGCGCAGGCTCGATCGTTCGGTCACCACTTCGAGTACCCGGATACCGTGCGCGTTCCCGCCCAGTTCCGCGGCCAGCTTTTCGGGCGTGACCTGCTGGTGCGGGATGCGGTAGGCCGCGCACAGGGCGGCCAGATCCATGCCGTGCGGGGTGCCGAAGACCCGCTCGAACACTCCTGCGTATTGCGGGTCGCCCTGTTCGAGCAGTTCGAAGATGCCGCCACCGTCGTCGTTGGCGACCACGATGGTCAGATCTGCGGGCCGTGGCTCGCCGCGCCCGATCAGCAGCCCGGACGCGTCGTGCAAGAAGGTGAGGTCACCGATCAGCGCGATCGTGCGGCCGGTGTGATGCAGTGCCGCGCCGACCGCGGTGGAGACGGTCCCGTCGATGCCGGCGACGCCGCGGTTGGACAACACCCGCACACCAGCGCGGGGCGCCGACACCAGCGCGGCGTCACGCACCGGGTTGGAGGCGCCGAGCAGCAGTTGATCGCCCTCGCGCAGCGCGTCCATCACCACCGCGGCCACATGCAGGCCGGTCGGCTTGGGATGCCCGGCCAGCTCTTCCCGCACGACCTGACCTGCCTTGGCGTTCAGATCGCGGCAGTGCGCCAGCCATTCCGGGCGCGGCTGCCCGGTGGTGACGGCGCGGGTGCCGGTGCCGACCACATTGCCGGACACGTCGGGCCAGCGCGGGCCCGTGGTCAGCGCGAACACCGTTACTTCGGGATCGGCCAGCACCTTCGACACCTGACGGTGCAGCGTCGGACGTCCGGTGATGATCGCCTGCTTCGGCTTCAGCAACGGCAGCGCCAGCGGATGCAGGGCCGGGCCGTGCATCGGGGCGGTCGGTTCGGCGACGGTGGGCAGCTGCGACAGTTCCGGTCGCAGTCCGGCGCCATGGCCGGAGATGACGACGGTGTCGGGCGTCAAATCGATATCGAGCGGAACGTCGAGGGTCGCGTAGCGGGTGGCGGTCCAGGCGCTGCCGTCGGCGCGGCCCTGCGGCAGCGATTCGCCCGGCGCGAGGTCGGGGACCAGCGGTTCGCGCAGCGGGATATCGAAATGCACCGGTCCGGCATTGCCGGAGCGGGTGCCGCGTGCGGCGGCGAGCACCCGGCAGACCGCCGAGCGCCACACGCTGTTGTGCTGGTCGTAGCCGCCGGCGTCGTCGGTTTCGGCGAGGCCGAGGCTGATGGTCGCGCGCACCTGGCTGCCGAACAGGCCGAGCTGTTCGATGGTCTGGTTGGCGCCGGTGCCGAGCATCTCGTAGGGCCGGTTGGCGCTGAGCACGATGAGCGGAACCCGCGCGTAGTTGGCCTCGAGCACGGCCGGTCCGAGGTTGGCCACGGCGGTCCCTGAGGTCATCACGACGGGCACCGGACAGCCGGAGGCGATGGCGAGGCCGATGGCCAGAAACCCGGCGGTGCGTTCGTCGATGCGCATGTGCAGCCGTAGCCGTCCGGCGGCGTCGGCGGCCTGCAAGGCGAAGGCCAGCGGCGCGTTACGCGAGCCGGGGCACAGCACGACATCTCGCACGCCCCCGCGCGCCAGCTCGTCGACGACGACCTGGGCCTGTGCTGTTGACGGGTTCACCTCTCCAGCCTCTCAGACGGTGCGCTTTCCGGACTCGTCAGCCTGCTCACACCCGGCGTTCCTTAGGTTTTGCTAACCTAAGGCTCATGGCCAAGCGCACCAAGTACCTCAAGCCGGACGAGCGGCGGATCTGCACCGCCGAGGTCCTCGCGAGCAAGCGGCTGAGCCCGCACTTCGTCCGCGTCACCGTCGGCGGGCCGGATCTCGCCGATTTCACTCCGATGGGCTACGACCAGTGGTTCCGGTTGTTCTTGCGCCGCCCGCAGCAGAGCGAGCTACGGCTGCCCACCGCGGCGAACAACCTCTGGTACGCGCAGTATCTGATGATGAGCAAGGACTCCAGGCCGCTGGTGCGCAACTACACAGTGCGCGATTTCCGTCCCGCCGGCGCGGGCCAGTTCGGCGAGCACGCCGAGATCGATATCGATTTCGTCTCGCACGGCGACGACAGTCCGGCCTCCGCCTGGGCGAACAATGTCAGCATCGGCACCACGGTCGGCCTGTTCGACGAAGGCGTGATGTATCAGGCGCCCGAGCATACGAATTGGTCGTTGCTGGTGGGTGATGAGAGCGCGATGCCCGCGCTGGCCGGCATCCTGCGGTCGGCCCCGCGTGACCTGCGCGGCGCGGCCTATATCGAGATCCCGCACGCCGATGATGTGCAGGAACTCGGCGAACCCGAAGGGGTTCAAGTGCATTGGCTGCCCCGGACCGGCGATGCGGCCAAGATCGGGGAATTGGCGGCGGCCACGGTTCGCACCGCGGAGCTGCCGAGCACGGGCGTGTACGGATTCGTCGCGGGCGAGCAGGCGCTGGCTTCGGGGGTGCGCCGGCATCTGGTCAACGAGCGCGGGATCGCCAAGGCGGACGTCACCTTCACCGGCTACTGGCGTTTCGGCAAGGCCGCGCCGAGCTGAATCACGCCGCCCGGACGCGAGATTCGGGATGGGCCCCGGATACGAACATCCGGGGCCGGACACCAGCGGTACCGCCACGAGATCCGCAGCGGTACCGCCAGGGGGATATCAGCCCGCGTGCCGCTGCACCAGGTCGCCGACGCGCGGCAGTGCCTCGATGACGTTCTTCTTGGCCGAGGAACGCATCGAGTTGTAGACCTTCTTGATGGCAGGCCGGGTGGAGGCTTCGGCCCGCTCGTCGGTGACGGCGAGCAACGCCTCGGCGACCTCGTCCGACTTGGCCACCAGCAGGTCGGCGAAGCTACCCGAACCGGCAGCGGTGTATTCCTGCCAGTAGGGCTCCAGCTGCGCGAGCAGCTTGGGCGCCAGCGACTCCAGCGCGTCGGGCACGATGGACGGGCTGATCTTCTTGACCGCCGCGTACCCACCCTTCACAGCCAGGCCGGACGCACCACCCTTGTCCGAGACCTCGGCATCGAGCACCTGGACGGCGTCAGCGAGGAAGGCCGGGCGCTTGGCCTCGTCGAGCAGGGATTCAGACAGTGCTGCAACCACTTTCAGGGTCCTCCGGATCGTTATTTCGATGGACGAGCAGCCGCAACTATACGCATCGCTTTCGGGCTTGCGTGGGCTATGGCTGCCACGGCAGCAACTGCACCATCAGCCCTTCACAATCGGCGAGCACTGTGCCCTGCTCATCGACCAGTTCAGCGCTGATGAAAGTTTTGCGACCTTCGATTCGTTCGACTCGCCCGCGCACGGTCAGCGGGGTCTCCAGCGGAGTCACCTTGCGGTAGTTCACATGCAGGTAGGCGGTGCGGCTGATCGGGCGGCCCGCGTAGTGCACGATCATGCCGAGCAGGTCGTCGAACAGCAGCGGCAGCACGCCACCGTGGGCGGCCGAGTTGCCGCCGAGGTGGAAGCGGCGGAAGACGCCCTTCATCACGATGCCGTCCGGTCCGGCTTCCACGGTGCGCCACGGGAGCAGCAGCAGGCTGCCGCGGCCGGGCAGTTCGACCGCGCGTCCGGCCGGGCCCTGCAATTCGGGTGCGCGGTAGGGCTCGAGCAGTTCGATCAACCGGTTGGCCTGAGCGAGAGCGTCGGCGAGCACATCGTCCGGTGCGTCGACGGAGACGGTCAGATCCTGCAAGGTGCGCATCGCTTCGACGAACGGCCCGAAATCAGGGCCGACCCGGGCGGGCGTGATCTTGGGGAAACCGCCGTGCTTCTCATACCGGGACTCGTCGACCGCTGCATCGGATCGGCGGCCTCCCGGCTCACTCCGTGGTGACGCAGGCTGCCGCCTCCGTTCGCGTCGCTCGCCCGCCGGGTCGTCGATAACCGGTTCTACTCGCTCACTCATACCTGCACGCTAACGCGATTTTTTACACCGTCAAGTCGATGCCTCCCGCAGACCGGGAGTCGAGCGCCGCACACCTGCGCCGGAACCATCCGCCCGCAGGGCCATAATCACTGACGTGACGTTCAATCCGACGCTGTGGCGGCCCGTACCCGGGTTCGAGAACCTGACCGACATCACCTACCACCGGCATATCGAGCAGGGCACCGTCCGGGTCGCCTTCGATCGGCCCGAGGTGCGCAACGCTTTCCGTCCGCATACCGTCGACGAGCTCTACCGCGTGCTCGACCACGCGCGGATGACCTCCGACGTCGGCGCGGTGCTGCTCACCGGCAACGGCCCGAGCCCCAAGGACGGCGGCTGGGCCTTCTGCTCCGGCGGCGATCAGCGCATCCGCGGACGCAGCGGCTACCAGTACGCCAGCGGCGAGACCGCCGACACGGTGGACCAGGCCAGGGCGGGCCGGCTGCACATCCTCGAGGTGCAGCGCCTGATCCGGTTCATGCCCAAGGTGGTGATCGCGCTGGTCAACGGCTGGGCCGCGGGTGGAGGACACAGCCTGCACGTGGTCTGCGATCTCACCTTGGCCAGTCGCGAGCACGCTCGGTTCAAGCAGACCGACGCCGATGTGGGCAGCTTCGACGGCGGCTACGGCAGCGCCTACCTGGCCAAGCTGGTCGGGCAGAAATTCGCCCGCGAGATCTTCTTCCTCGGCAGGCCCTACACCGCCGAGGAGATGCATCAGATGGGCGCGGTCAACAAGGTCGTCGACCATGCCGAGCTCGAAGACGTCGCGCTGGAGTGGACCGCCGACATCAACGGCAAATCCCCGCAGGCCCAGCGCATGCTCAAGTACGCGTTCAACCTGGCCGACGACGGCCTGGTCGGCCAGCAGCTGTTCGCCGGTGAGGCGACCCGGATGGCGTACATGACCGATGAGGCCGTCGAGGGCCGCGACGCCTTCCTGCAGAAGCGCGCACCCGACTGGAGCCCGTACCCCTGGTACTTCTGACCGGTCAGCACCGCCAGGCGAGGATCCACACCACGAGGGAGACCGATGGACATCCTGAGCAGCCGAATCCTGCTGCGACCGGCCGACTACGACCGGACGCTCGCCTTCTACCGGGACGATCTGGGGCTGGCGATCGCCAGGGAGTACCCGGGCGGCACGGTGTTCTTCGCCGGGCAGTCGCTGATCGAGATCGCCGGGCACGGCGGTTCGGACGGCTCGTCGAGCTTCGACGGAGCCATCTGGATGCAGGTACGCGACGCGTCGGCCGCGGCGGTGGAACTCACGCTCAAGGGTGTGGCGATCGAGCGGCCGCCGGTGCAGGAGCCGTGGGGCCTGATCGAGATGTGGGTGCGCGATCCCGATGGTGTGGCGATCGTGCTCGTCGAGGTGCCCGACGATCATCCGATTCGCCGCGACAGCCGCGGGAAGCCGCAATGATCGCGGCCCCGGCCGGTGCCTGTCGGCAGGCCATCGAGTTGCCATTCGGACAGCCGAGGGGAACGATAGCGCTCGGATGGCCGCCCGACCGTCGATGCCCGGGTGACCGTAGCCCGCGTACATCCGACGAACGAATCGCAGTTTCGATGTTTGGCCTATCCGAGCCTGTCTTTCCCGCGTTCACGGCGGCGGCCGCAGCCGGTACACACCGTCACGGCAACCCGTTCCACACTCGGTCCGGCGCCCATGACACGATCCCTGTCGTGAGCGAGCGCAACGAGGTGGAGCCGTGAGCGAGCGAACTCCCGGCACCTCCACCACGTCCTCGACGGAGCCGAGTGCCAGCGAGGTGGAGTCATGAGTACCCTGCGAACCTTGCCGATGCCCACCGGTTCGGGCATGCGTGATGTGCTGCCGCATCTGCGTGAGGCCCTCGAGGGCAACGGCCCGGCGTGGCTGCCGATTCCGACCAGTGACCGCCGCGAGGCCCGCCGGTTGAGCAGCGCGCTCGCTCCCGGCGAGCCGATCGAAGACGATGTCGCGCTGGTGGTCACCACCTCCGGCACCACCGGCGTCCCCAAGGGCGCGATGTTGAGCGCGGCGGCCCTGCGGGCCAGCGGCAACGCCACCCACGACCGGCTCGGCGGGCCGGGCAGCTGGCTGCTGGCGCTGCCGACCCACCACATCGCCGGGATCCAGGTGCTGCTGCGCAGCATTCTGGCCGGGACCGAACCGACCGTGCTCGACGTCTCCGGCGGTTTCCTGCCCGAAGCGCTGGCCGGCGCGGTCGCGAGCATGCCCGGTCCGCGCCGCTACACCTCCCTGGTACCGACCCAGCTGATCAAGGCGCTCGACGCCCCCGCCGGCGCCGCCGCATTGGCCGAGCTCGACGCCGTGCTCGTCGGCGGTGCGGCCACCCCGCTCCCGGTGTACGAGCGCGCGAAAGCCGCGGGCATCAACGTGGTTCGCACCTACGGCATGAGCGAGACCTGCGGCGGCTGCGTCTACGACGGCGTCCCGCTCGACGGTGCCGAGGTGCGCATCGAGGACGGGCGGGTCCTGCTCGGCGGCGCCATGCTGGCCTCCGGCTACCGCGGTCTGCCCGACCATCCCGCCTTCGCCGAACCCGGCTGGTTCCGCACCGAGGACGCCGGCACCTTCGAGAACGGCGTACTCAGCATCAGCGGCCGCCTCGACGAGGCCATCATGACCGGCGGGCTGCTCGTCATCCCGCAGGTGGTGGAGGCCGTCCTGGTCACCCATCCGGCGATCAGCGAGGTCGTCGTCCTGGGCCTGCCCGATGAACGACTCGGCCAGCGCGTCGCGGTCGCGGTGGTCCCGGTGGCCGGCGCCACCCCCACCCTCGACGAGCTACGCGACCACGTCCTGCGCGAACTCGATCCCATCGCCGCACCACGCGAACTCGCCGTGCTCGACGAGCTGCCGCTGCACGGGCCGGGTAAACCGAACCGCGCCAAGCTGCGGGAGATCCTGATGGCGGAGTCGGCGCACTAGCGGTACGCCGACCCGGGTCGAAAATGGCTCGCGCCGTCGAGAGCGCATTCCCGCATCGTGGCAGAGCACGCCTGCGATCAGGCCGGGTACGGCACTCGCTCTCGTGCCGTGCGCAGCGCGTCGGCCCACCACAGCAGCTGCCGCGCCATCACATGTAGCGCCTCGGTGGCTGCCTTGTCCGGATACCCGTCGGCCGGGTCGAGCGATGACCACGGGTTGTGCAGGCTGACGGTCTCCCGGACGGTCACCGCGTGCAGTTCCGCCAGCACCGGACGCAAGGCCTCGACCGCTCGCAAGCCGCCCGACATTCCGCCGTAGGAGACGAATCCGACCGGTTTCGCGCGCAATTCGGGCCCGAGCATGTCGATAGCGGTCTTGAGCGGCCCCGGATAGCTGTGGTTGTACTCCGGCGTGATCACGATGAGGGCGTCCGCGCGGCCGATGCGTTCGGTGAGGGTCGCGAAGTCCTCGTGGGCGCCCATCGAGTGCGGGATGGTCGTCTCGGCCAGATCGAGGAGTTCGACGTCGAGGCCTGCGCCGGTCAGCCGATCGTGCACCCACGCACCGATCCGAACGCCGAAGCGGCCGTCACGGACGCTGCCGATAAGCGCGGCCACACGCAGATCGGGCACTGCGGTCTCAGGATTCATCAGATACCTTCGCTGGTCGGAGGGGTTGGTCGACGGTGTTCGACCGTCAGAGGCAACGGTAGAAACTCAACCAATGTTGAGGTCAAATCGGCGGTCCGAACGCCGCTTGCGTCTGCCTTGCGGCACCCACGCAATCGCGGTGCAAGCCCGGTGCAAGGACCGCCGCGCACAGTCGTCGGCATGACTGATTACGCATCGACCGGCCCCCTCGCCATCGAGGCCGACGGCCTGGTCAAGATGTTCGGCGCCCAGCGCGCCGTCGACGGGGTGAGTCTGGCCGTGCCGCAGGGCGCGGTGTACGGGGTCCTCGGGCCGAACGGCGCGGGCAAGACCACCACCATCCGCATGCTCGCCACCCTGCTGCGCCCGGACGGCGGTAGCGCCCGCATCTTCGGCCACGACGTGCTCGCCGAACCGGACGCGGTGCGTTCGCTGATCGGCGTCACCGGTCAGTATGCCTCCGTCGACGAGGACCTCACGGCCTCGGAGAACCTGATGATCTTCTCCCGGTTGCTCGGCCTGTCCCGGGCCGACGCGCGCCGCAAGACCGCCGAGCTGCTCGACGAATTCGACCTCACCGAGGCCGCGGACAAGGCGTTGAAGAACTTCTCCGGCGGTATGCGCAGGCGACTGGATCTGGCCGCGAGCCTGATCTCCACCCCGCCGCTGCTGTTCCTGGACGAGCCGACCACCGGCCTGGATCCGCGCACCCGCGCGCAGATGTGGGACACCATCCGCCGGCTGGTCCGCGAAGGCGCGACGGTGCTGCTCACCACCCAGTACCTGGACGAGGCCGATCAGCTGGCCGACCGGATCGCGGTGATCGACCGCGGCCGGGTGATCGCCGACGGCACCGCCGACGAACTCAAATCCTCGGTCGGCCAGTCCTCGCTACACCTGACCCTCACCGATGGCGACCAACTCGCCGAGGCCCGCCGCATCATCGGCGACTTCCTCGGCACCGACGCCGCCGCCTCCCCGGAAGCCGGGCGCCTCACCGCGGCCCTGCCCGACCCGGGCGTCACCGCGGATCTGCTGATCCGGCTGCGCGAGTGGGAGATCGGCGTCGAGGAGATCTCGGTCAGCAAGCCGAGCCTGGACGAGGTCTTCCTCACCATCACCGGCCATCCGGCCGAAGACAACACCGACGAATCCGAACTCGAACGGAGTCCGGCATGACCGAGTCAGCGCCCGGAGGAGGCAGCTCGCGTTACCACGCAGGGCGCCTCGGACATGCCAGAAAGGAAACAGCATGACCACTACGCTCACCGCGCCTGCCAAGGCCAGGCCGGTCCCGCAGCCCGCGGGACCCATCACTCTGAAACAGACCTTCAACAACACCTTCACCATGGCCTACCGGGGCCTGCTGAAGATCAAGCACAATCCCGAGCAGCTGTTCGATGTGGTGATCCAGCCGATCATCTTCACACTGATGTTCACCTACATCTTCGGCGGCGCCATCTCCGGTGACGTGCACAGCTATCTGCCGGTCATCATTCCCGGCATCCTGGTGCAGACGGTCATCATGACCTCCATCGTCACCGGTGTGCAGCTCAAGGAGGACATGGAGAAGGGCGTCTTCGATCGCTTCAAATCCCTGCCCATCGCCCGCATCTCGGCGCTGTCGGGTGCGCTGACCGCCGATATGGTTCGCTACGGCATCGCCTCGGTGCTGACGCTGGTCATGGGCGTGATCATGGGCTTCCGGCCCGACCCGCTGGGCGCGATCGCCGGCGTCGCGCTGGTGATCGTGTGCTCGTTCGCGACCAGCTGGATCTGGGCGTTCTTCGGCGTCATCGCCAACAAGGCCTCGGCGGTGCAGGGCTATTCGATGCTGGTGATGTTCCCGCTGACCTTCGCCTCGCCGGCGTTCGTGCCGAAGGA
>NZ_BAFY01000220.1 GCF_000308555.1 Nocardia cyriacigeorgica NBRC 100375
CTCGTTCACCACCACGTCGCCGGCGTCGACCGCGGCGCGCAGCTCCATGCCGGTACCCACGACGGGGGCCTCGGAACGGATCAGCGGCACGGCCTGGCGCTGCATGTTCGCACCCATGAGGGCACGGTTGGCGTCGTCGTGCTCGAGGAACGGAATCATGGCGGTCGCCACCGACACCATCTGGCGCGGCGAGACGTCCATGTAGGTGACCTCGGTCGGGGAGACGTACTCCATCTCCTCGTTGCCCTTGCGGGCGAGGACCCGGTCGTCGAGGAAGTTGCCGTCGGCGTCGATCGGCGAGTTCGCCTGGGCGCGGACCTCGCGGTCCTCCTCGTCGGCGGTGAGGTACTTGACCTCGTCGGTGACCCGGCCGTCGACGACCTTGCGGTACGGCGTCTCGATGAAACCGAACGGGTTGACCCGCGCGTACACCGACAGCGAACCGATCAGGCCGATGTTCGGGCCTTCCGGGGTCTCGATCGGGCACATCCGGCCGTAGTGCGAGGGGTGCACGTCACGGACTTCCAGGCCGGCCCGCTCACGGGACAGACCACCGGGGCCGAGCGCGTTCAGGCGGCGCTTGTGGGTCAGACCCGACAGCGGGTTGTTCTGGTCCATGAACTGCGACAGCTGGGAGGTTCCGAAGAACTCCTTGATCGCGGCGACGACCGGGCGGATGTTGATCAGGGTCTGCGGCGTGATGGCCTCGACGTCCTGGGTGGTCATCCGCTCGCGGACCACGCGCTCCATCCGGGACAGGCCGACCCGGATCTGGTTCTGGATCAGCTCACCGACGGTGCGGATGCGGCGGTTGCCGAAGTGGTCGATGTCGTCGACCTCGACCGGGACCTCGGCGCCGCCGGGGGCGGTCATCGCGCGGTCGCCGGCGTGCAGGCGCACCAGGTACTCGATGATGTTGACGATGTCTTCCTTCGTCAGCACCGAGCTGGTGACCGGCTCGCCCAGGTGGACGCCCAGCTTCTTGTTGATCTTGTAGCGACCCACGCGCGCCAGGTCGTAGCGCTTCTCCTTGAAGAACAGGTTCTCCAGCAGGGTCTGCGCGGACTCCTTGGTCGGCGGCTCGCCCGGACGCAGCTTGCGGTAGATGTCCAGCAGCGCCTCGTCCTGACCGGCGGTGTTGTCCTTCTCGAGGGTGGACATCATGATCTCGGAGAAGCCGAAGCGCTCGACGATCTCCTCGGTGGTCAGACCCAGCGCCTTGAGCAGCACGGTGACCGGCTGACGACGCTTGCGGTCGATACGGACACCGACGGTGTCGCGCTTGTCGACGTCGAACTCCAGCCACGCGCCACGGCTCGGGATGACCCGCACGCTGTGCAGATCCTTCTCGGTGCTCTTGTCGACGGTGTGGTCGAAGTAGACACCGGGCGAGCGCACCAGCTGCGAGACGACGACGCGCTCGGTGCCGTTGATGATGAAGGTGCCCTTGTCGGTCATCATCGGGAAATCACCCATGAAGACCGTCTGGCTCTTGATCTCACCGGTGTTGTTGTTGATGAACTCCGCGGTGACGAACAGCGGAGCCGCGTAGGTCATGTCCTTGTCTTTGCACTCGTCGATGGAGGCCTTGACCTCTTCGAAGCGCGGATCGGAGAAGGACAGAGACATCGACCCGGAGAAATCCTCGATGGGCGAGAGCTCCTCGAGCACCTCCTCGAGCCCACCGACCAGGCCGACGTCGCCGCGGGCGGCTGCCCGCTCACGCCATTCGGGCGACCCGATCAGCCAGGCGAAAGATTCCGTTTGTAGATCGAGAAGCCCGGGCACCGCAAGCGGCTCCCTGAGCTTCGCGAAAGACACCCGCAACGGGGCCCCGGGGATGGACCCCGTAACTCCCAGCTTCGAATTGGCGCTTGTCTGGGTGGAGACTGCCAAGATGCGTCCTTCCAGCACCTCACGCGCGTCGCGTGGTGGTCCGCGACCGTCGCTTGTCTGCTACGAATTCCGCTGGTTACAACCCGAACGAAACTCGAACAGGCACCAACGGAAGTAACACCGGAAGGTGGAACTTACGTGTGCAAATCGAGGTATGGACAGGAGGCAGCCAGCGCAACGTCCAAACTTACACCTACTGACACGGAGGTGTCAAAGTACCAGCCGTGCGAATTTTCGCGAGGCTGACGCGCCGTGTCCGGCCCACCCTGCTCAGGCCCGGGTCCGATTCCGCTGGCTGCGTCGAGAACCACGGTGAGCCGAGTGTCGACTGTGACGGATTACCGCCACGGTGACAGCTGCCGCTGCTGTGAATAGCGTGACGGGTCCGGCGGGACTCGTCAAGTGGCAGCACCGGGCGGACAGTCGGCGAGATCGACTGCCGCGCTGCGCTTATCCCGGCTGTCCGGCGGCCCTGATCAGGTGCTCGTCAGCGGTCGACGATGTCCTCGGCCAGCCATCGGCCGTCCACCTTGCGCATCTGCAGCACCACCGGCCCGGCCACGCTCTGCTGGGCGATGCCGTCCTTCTCGGCGCTCACCACGAGGTTGACCAGAACCTCGGCGCGGTCGCCCGTCAGCTTGGTCACACCGACCGGCTCGACATGCGCTTCGGTGCTGGTCCCGGCTTGTTTGATGGCCGAGATGGTGGTGGCGGCGTAGCTGTCGAGCTCCGCGCGCATCTTGCCGGTGAGCACCTGGGACACCGCCGCCTGATAGCCGTCGATGTCCTTCAGCTGATAGCCGTAGACGGTGCGCAGCGCGTGCTCGGCGGCGGCGCGCACCTCCTCGGTCGCGGCGTTGTCGACGAAGGCGGCGTTGTCGTCCGGGACGCCGGGCCGCAGCGCGGCGATGACAGCGAACGCGGCCAGCGCGAGCGCGGCGACACCGCAGGCCAGCGGGAGGGTCCACGACCGGGCGCGCTCGGCCTTCGGTCGACGGCGCGGCAGGAATCGGCGCCGGTCCCGTCCGCTGGACACCGGGCGCGACATCCGGGCGGCGCGGGTGACCTTGGCGCGGGGCGCGCGGGTGGCATTCGCGCCGGTCATCGCGGCGGGCCCACGATTGTCCGTACGGCGGGCACCGGCGCGGGCGCCGGCGGCGACGATCCCGCGGGTTCCGGTCGACGGCGTGCCGGTGCGGCGGACCGAGCGCGAAGTACGTTCGACCGGGCGGCGCGAGGAGATCTTGTTGACGGGTCGGCGTTCAGCCATCGCTGTTCCTCCTGGCACCGGTCGGCGGCTGGGGTCGTGGAGCGGACGGTAGCGAGCCGGGCCTGGACGCGACGGCCACGCCGGCCGAGGGCGTCGAGGTGCGGACCGGGTCGATGGCCGCGCCTGGGGGCGGGACCATCGTGGGGCCGCCGGGGCGCGGGCGCGATCCCCGTGCCGTGGCCGCCGAGACATCCAGGGCGGGGCGTCACGGGTGCTCACCTGCCGGGGGCACGTTGCCCGGCGCATCCTGGGCAGGGGCACCGCGGGGGTCGTTCGGCGCGGGTGTGCCGCCGGGCTCACCGGAGGCGGGGCCGGGAGCGGGCGCCGGGTTGTCGGGCGAGGTGCCCTGCCCCGGCGCCGCCGGATCGGCGGGGTTGGTCCCGGCGTCGTCCAGCGGCACCGGCTGCCCTAGCGACGACACCTGTTCGGCCTTCCAGATGTCGCCGTCCTTGGCCATATCGAGACTCCAGGTATATCGATATCCGGCCGGCTGCTCCCCCGGCTTCGCCTCGGTGACCCGAAGCACCACCAGGGCAGAAGCGCGATCCAGCTCCGAGTTCAACGAGGTCAGCGCGGCGCCGAGCACACTCGACGCCATCCGCACGCCCGCCTGCTTCGCCATTGCCTCGGCCTGCTGCTGATGTTCGGTGGCCGAGGCCAGGATCGGCCCCGTCATCGACGAGCGCGCGATCGCCAGCGATCCGGACACGTCATCGATGTTCATCGAGGTCATATTGATCGCCGCTTGCTGAGCAGCGTCCAGCGCCGCATCCCGCGCCGCCGCGCGCGGCCCATCGGTGAAGAAGCCCGCCCGCACCCACCCCGCCCCGAACCAGGCTGCCGCGGCCAACGCGACGACCAGCGCCGCCACCGCTGCCACGGTCACCAATCGAAGCGGACCGGACGGCTCGGCGCGGAAGTCCGGCGATGCGCGGTCGGCGGGTTCGGCCGATGTGTTGCCTGCGGTCTCCGCATCGTCGCGGGACGGCTCCCGGGTGTCCTCGGGGTCGGGCGGGTCGAGATTCAAGGGGCACCTCGTGTCGTTCGGATCAGCGTTTCGGGGTCACTCCCAGCAGCGTGGAGATCTGGACGGCGATGGGGGTGAGGTTGAGCTTGTCGGGGTCGACCTTGGGGTTGTCGTCCCAGGGCTGGGTGATGAGCGGGTCGGCGAGCTCGGCGCGGGCGCCGCCGCGGACGGCGGTCGGGTTGCCGAAGGGCACCGCGCAGTGGGCCTCGGTATTGAAGGGGAACTCGTCGCGGGTGTCGTCGAAGTCCGGGTTCTGTGCCTTCATCTGGTCGAGGATGGCCTTGGTGCCCTCGTAGCCGACGGTGCAGGCGGGCGGGTTGTTGGTCTCGAGGACGAGGCCGAAATGGCTGGTGCCGTCGCCGGGCGCGGTGGCCGAGGCGCCGATGGACAGTTGCGGCAGCATTTGCAGCAGCGGTTTGAGGGCATAGAACTTCGGGGAGATGGCCAGCAGCAGCACCCGCAGATTCGCCAGGTCGGTGGTGAGCGCGGCGCCGCTCTCCGCCAGCAGCGCGCCGATCTGCTGTCCGGCGTCGGTGCCGGTGCCGATCAGCCTGCGCACCGCCGGATCGCTGGTTCGCAACTGGGCGGCGAGCTGGTCGAGGCCCGCGCTGAATTCGCGGATCGACTCCGATTGCGCGGCCTGAGTGCCGAGCGCGACGCGGCCGTCGCGGATGAGTTGCACCGTCTGCGGCAGCGCCGCGCGGAAGCTCTCGGTGAAGGTGTTCAGGGATTCGAGCAGCCCGCGCAGATCACCGCCCTTGCCGTCGAGTGCGCGGCCGAGTTCGGTGACGGTGATACTCAGCGCGTTCAGGTCGACGGTGCTCGCGAGGGTGTCGACGCTGCCGATCAGCTCCTCCACCGGCACCGGTGTGGTCACCGAGTCGATGATCGATCCGTCCCGCAGATACGGTTCGCCCACCGTGTCCGGTTGCAGATCCACATACTGCTCGCCGATCGCCGACCGGTTGGCCACCACCGCCCGCGCCGATGCCGGTATCTTCGGCGAGCTCGCATCGATCACCAGCTTGATCAGCACACCGTCGTCGGTGAGGTCGACGCCACCGACCCGGCCCACCGGGACCCCGCGATAGGTGACCTCGGCGCCGGTGTAGGCGCCGCCGGTGTGCTCGGTGCGCAGCAGCACCTCGTACTGGCCGAAGCCGAGCATGTGGTCGAGCCGGATATAGCGGGCGCCGACGTAGACCACGCCGAGTACCGCGATGATCGCGAAGGCGACCAGCTGCCACCGAACCATGCGGGTCATCGCGGTCCACCTCCGAACGGTTCCAGTAGCGGCCCGAGCTGCGGCGGCAACCCCGGCACGCCCGGCTGCCCCGGCACCGGGACGACGGCCATGGCCGGCGGCAGCGGGAACAACGACACCGTGGGCCAGCCGGGACGCGGCCCGTTGCCGCCGTAATACGGATTGGCCGGATCGACGTTGACCGGCGGCCCGACGGGCGGGATGTACACCGGGTCCGGTTTGCCGACGCCGAGGTTGCTCAAGGTGACGCCGATCTGCTGATCCACCGACAGCCAGGTGTTGACCTGTCCGCCGAAGGTGCCCTCGAGCGTCGAATCCGGGAACGGATAGGTCGGCACCAGCGGCAGCGCGGTCACCAGATCCGGTGCGGCGCGCCCGAGTTCTTGCAGCGCGGGCCGCAAGGCGCGCAGATCGCGGATGAGATCGTCTTTGGCCGTATCGATGACGTCGAACCCGGCCCGCCCCACCCGGTCCAGCTGGGCCAGCAGCGCGATCAGCTGGGGCCGCTGTTGTTCCAGGATCCGAATGCCTTCGGGCAGTTCGTCGAGAATCCGGTCGAGTTGCCGGGTCTGCGCCGCGACCCGGTTGCTCAGCGTCTCCAGTCCGTCGAGTGCCCTGGTGATGTCGTCGACCTGATCCTCGAGCCCCCCGATCAGGGTGTTCGCCTGTTCCAGGACCGCCCGCACCCGGTCCTCGCGCCCGCCGAGCGCTTTGTTCAGCTCGCTGACGATCGGCTGCAATTGCGCCACCCCACCGCCGTTGAGCAGCAGTGACAGCGCGCCGAGTACCTGCTCCACCTCGGTGGCATGCCTGGTGTTGGTCAACGGGATCACCGCGCCGTCGGTGAGTCTCGGCCCCGAAGCATCGCCCTCGGGGGCGGACAGTTCGATGAACTTCTCCCCCAGCAGATTCGATTGCCGTACCTCGGCCAGCGCGTTCACCGGCAGGTCGACCGAGGAGTTCACCACCGCCGAGACATTCGCGGTCCAGCCGTCCTCGGCGAGGCTGATCTCCTCCACCCGCCCGACCGGCACGCCTTCGACCTTCACCGCCGACTGCGGCACCAGATCGAGCACATCGTCGAAGCGGATATCGATGTGCATGGGGTCGGATCCGACGTCCGCGCCGCCGGGCAGCGGAATGCTGTAGATGCCGTCCGACGAGCACGAAGCCATCAGCAGCCCGGTCAGCACCGCGGCCGCCACGGTCGCCATCCGCCGCATCATTTCGGGCCTCCCTGCGAGGGCGGCAACCGGTTCGACGGCGTGCCGGGCACGGTCCCGGGGACGGGGGCGCGCTGCTGGTTCTCGGCGCTGAGAATGCCGAACGGCAGGATCAGCGTCGGCGTCTGCACGGCGGCGGTGATCTGGTCGGTGATGTGCTTGCAGCGTTCGAGCAGCGGGCGCATCTGCTTGCCGAGCGCCTCGAACTTCGGGTCGCTGGGCATGAGCTTGCTCATATCGAGCATCCGGCACATCGCGCCGAAGGGGTCTTGCAGATCGGTGAAGTTGGCCCGCATATCCAGCGTGCCGGATTCACCGTTGTGGATATTGATGAGGTTGCTCAAGGCCACCGGCAACACCGGCAGGGCCTCGGCCAGTGCGTCGCGCCGGTCGGCGAGGGTCTGGGTGAGGGTGATGAGCGAATCGGCATTGCCCTGGATCAGTTGCCGGTTGGCGTCGATGAACCGGGCGACGTCACCGAGGGCGATGGAAAGCAATTCCAAGGCGTTGCCGAGGTTCTGCCGTTCACCGGCCAGGAACGACGACAGGTCGGCGAGCTGGACGTTGAATTGGCGTACCTGCTGGTCGTTGCGGGCCAGCATGGTGATGAACGCTTGCAGATTCTTCACCGTGTCGAATATGTCGCCGCGCGAATCCGACAGCGTGCGCGCGGCCGCCGACAGTTCGGTGATGCCGTCGGCAATCGCGGCGCCGTTGCCCGCCAGGTTCTGCGCCGTCGTCTGGACCAGCTGGTTCAGTGCGCCGTCGGCATTGGCGCCGTCCGGGCCGAGCGCTTCGGACAGTTCGGTGATGCTGCGGTAGAGCCGATCGACCTCGACCGGGGTGGCCGTGCGCTCACGCGGAATCGTCGCGGTGCGGTCCATTGTCGGGCCACCGCGATAGACGGGCGTGAGCTGGATGAAGCGATCCGAGACGATCGAGGGAGTGATCTGGGCGGCCCTGGCATCGGCGGGAATGTCGTAGGAACGGTCGACGCTCATCACGATCTTCACCTGATCGCCGAGCGGTTGCACCGAATCCACCGAGCCGACCGGCAGCCCGAGGATCCGCACATCCGAGCCCTCGTAGATGCCCACCGACCGATCGAAATAGGCGGTGATCGTGGTGGTGTTGAGCCGGTCGAACACCCACCACAGCGCGCCGGCCAGCACCAGCGCGATGACCGCGACCAACGCGATCGCGATCTTGCCGCCACGCCGCAACGCCATCAGTTGCCTCCCAGCGTGCGCACCGGCGGCCGGTAGCCGGGGATCTCCGGCAGGCCGGGCGGGGTGATGTTGACGATCACCGCGTCGAACCAGCGCCCGGTGCCGAGCACATTCGCATACAGCCCGTAGAACGGGGCCGCCAGCTCCAGGGTCTTGGTGATGTTGGCCTGATTGGCATTGAGCAGGTCGATCGCGGCCTGCAGATTGGTCAGCGCGGGCCCGATCTGTTTCTCGTTGTCGGCCACCAGCGCACTCAGTTCGGTGGAGACGGTCTGCGCGCCTGCCAGCAATTGCGAGATGGCCTGCTGACGGATATTCAGTTCGGCGAACAGTTGCCCGCCCGAGGTCAGCAGCCGCTCGAATTCGGCATTGCGGTCGGCCAGGACCTGGGTGGTCTTCTTGGTCGCGGCGAATAGCTTGCGGAGTTCGTCATCGCGTTTGGCGACTGTGTTCGACAGCCGCGTCACTCCGTCGATCGCGCTGCGGATATGCGGCGGCGTGGTGGCGAAGGCGTCGGAGAGCACGCGCATAGAGGTGGCCAGTTGGGTGGTGTCGATCTCGTCGAGGGTGCGGGCGGCGTCGCTGAAGGCGTCGATGACGTCGTACGGGGACACGGTGCGCGACAACGGAATCCGATCGCTGGGATCGGCGACCCGCGAGCCCTGCGGGTCCAGCGCCAGGTACTTCTGCCCGAGCAGGGTCTTGATCTGGATGGACGCCGTGGTCTCGTCGCCGATCCAGGTGTCCCTGGTGCGGAAATCCACCACCACCCGGTCGCCGTCGAGCCGCACCCCGGACACCGACCCCACCTTCACCCCGGCCACGCGCACCTCGTCGCCGCGGTCGAGCCCGGCCGCCTCGGAGAATTCGGCCGAATAGGAGATGCCGGCCCCGATGATGGGCAATCGGTCGAGGAAGAACGCCGACATCGTCACCAGCAGCACCATCACCAGCCCGAGCACGCCGATGAAGGCGGGGCTGCGTTTGCCGAGCAGAACGCGGTCGTCCATCAGCGGCCCCCTTCCCCATGACAGCGCGGTGCGGCGTTGGTGTAGAGCGGCTGGTTGATCGTCGGCAGGCCCGCGGGCAGGTTCAGCTGCGGCGCGTCGGGAGCGCCCGGACCCGCGACGATATCGATGCCGCACAGATAGAACTGGAACCAGGAGCCGTAACTGCCGACGCGGCCGAGCTTTTCCATCTTGATCGGCAGCGTGGCCAGCGTTCGGTCCACTTCGTCGCGGCGCTCGTTGATCACCCCGGTGAGCTGATTGATGCCGGCGATGGTGCCCTGCAGCGACGGCCTGGTCGGCACCAGCAGCTCGGAGGTGGCGGTGGCGACGTCGCCGAGGGAGGTGACCGCGCGGCCGATAGTGTCGCGCTGCGCCGCGAGTCCGTCCACCAGCGCCGCGGTATTGACCACGAGCTGATCGAACTGGTCCTCGCGGGCATTGATGGTGTCGAGCACCTCGGTCAGATCACGCACCAGCTCCCCGATCACCGCGTCCTTGTCGGCGATCTTGTTGGTGAGAACCGCGGTGCTGGCGACCAGATCCGCGACGGTGCCCTGCTCGCCCTGGAAGACCTGGATGATCTCGTAGGACAGCTTATTGACGTCCTCGGGCTGCAAGGTGCGAAACAGCGGCCGGAACCCGTCGAACAGGGTGGTCAGGTTCAGCGCGGGCCGGGTGCGCTCCAGCGGAATCGTCGCGCCCTCGTTGATCTTGCGGCCCTGTTCGCCGGGACCACGCTCCAACTCGATATAGCGCTGTCCGACCAGATTGCGGAAACGGATGGTGGCCATGACCGAGGCGGGCAGCCACTCCCGGTCGGTGAGTTCGAATTTCACCTCGGCCACCCGGCGGTCCACGATCGAGATCCCGGTCACCTTGCCGACGCGGACACCGGCGATACGGATCTCATCACCGGGATTGAGCGAGGTGACGTCGGTGAAGCGGGCCTTGAACATGGTCCCGCCACCGGTGTAGTTGGCGATGGACAGCCCCAGCATCACCGTCGCGAACAGCGTCACCACCACGAAGAGCACGAGTTTGGTGAGCGGCCCGCCAAGACCACGCAGCTGCGCCTTCATCGCACACTCACCTCGCTCCCGCGAAAGGCCGGTGCGGCGATCCTGGTCACCCACCCAGGCACCTGCTCCGGCGAACTACCCTGCGCGGCACCGTAGATCGCGCCGAGCGCATGCTGCTCCCCCGGCGAACCCGCGATGGTCGGCGTGTTGCCCGCGGGAAACACCCCGAACTGGGGTGGTTGCATGGCGCCGATCCGCTGATCGCCGGGATTGCGGCTCGGCGGCTGATAGGAGCCGTCGTTATTGGGTCCGCCCGGATACTGTCCCGGATCCACACCCAGCGGGAACTCGGGGAAGCAGGCCGGGCCGCGGGTGTCGAGCCAGCGCGGTTCATCCTGATTGGGCAGGTAGCGACCGCGGGTGTTGACCAGCTCGATCGTCACCCGGGAGCCGGGCCGGTCGGTGCCCATGCCCATGATCTCGTCGATGCGCGGGCGCATCTTGGCGAAGTTGGCCAGCGCACAGGCATAGGTCGGCGAATAGGTGGCCAGCAGTTCCAGCGCCGGACGGGCGTCGGCGGCCACATCGATGACGTTGTCGTGGTTGGCGATCAGGAAATCGGCGGTCGCGGCGGAGGTGGGCGTCAGGGTGGCCAGCAGGACGTCGATATCGGTGCGTCGCTGCACGATGGTCGCGTTGGTGGTGCGCAGTTTGTCCAGCGCGTCGATCAGCTGCGGTGCCGCGTCGGCGTACGTGATGGCGGTTTCGGCCAGGCTGCGCAGCCCCTCGCGCAGTTCGGGCAGCACCGCGTTGACGTCGGTGAGGATGACGTCGAGCCGGTCCAGCGTCGCGCCGAGCTCATCGCCCTGCCCGGCCAGCGCCTGCGAGAGCGCGCCGAGGGTGGCCGCCAGATCCTGCGGCGGGATCGCCTGCAACAGCGGCAGCAGATCGTCGAGCAGTTTGCTCACCTCGATGGCATTGCCACTGGCGTCCTGATGCAGCGTCACCCCGGACGTCAGATGTTGTGGGCTCGGATCCGGCGGAATCAGCAGATCGACATAGCGTTCGCCGAACAACGTCTTGGGCAGCAGCCGCGCGGTCGAGTTCACCGGAATCTGCTCCGCGCGCTCGGGATCGATCGCGAGTTCGAGGGTCACCTGACCGCCCTCGGCCCGGCTGGAACGAACCTCGCCGACGGTGACGCCGCGCGCCTTCACATCGGCGTTCTTGGTCAGCGCATTGCCGACGCTGTCGGTGATCAGCCGGACCTCGACCGAGTTCACGAAGGTCTTGTTGTAGATGGCCACCGTCGTCCACAGGAACAGCCCGACCACCACGAAGAAGGCGATGCCGAGCAGCCGGTTGCGCACCTTGGCCGTCGACCGCCACCACTGCACCCGGCTGCTCATCCGGCCACCCGCACTGTCGTCGTGGTGCCCCAGATCGCCAGGCTCAGAAAGAAATCGAGCACATTGACCAGCACGATCGCCGCCCGCACCGCCCGGCCCACCGCCACCCCGACCCCGGCAGGTCCTCCGGTGGCATGGAAACCGTAATAGCAGTGCACCATGATGATCACGAAGGCGAACACCAGCACCTTGAGGAACGAATACAGCACGTCCTCCGGTGGCAGGAACAGCCCGAAATAGTGGTCATAGGACCCGCTGGATTGGCCGTTGAACCAGATACTGATCATCCGCGAGGCCAGGAAGGTGCCGAGCAGGCCGACGATATAGAGCGGGATGACGGCGAGGAATCCCGCGATCACCCTGGTCGTCACCAGAAACGGCACACCGGGCACCGCCATCACTTCCAGCGCGTCGATCTCCTCGGAAATGCGCATGGCGCCCAATTGCGCGGTGAAGCCGCAGCCCACCGTCGCCGACAAGGCCAGCGCCGCCACCAGCGGAGCGATTTCCCTCGTGTTGATATAGGCGGTGAGAAAACCGGTGAGCACCGAACTGCCGAGCGAATCGAGCGCCTTGAAACCCTGGAGCCCGACCACCACGCCGACCGAACCCGACATGAACACGATGACGCCGATGGTTCCGCCGATCACCGCGAGCGCACCGCTGCCGAAGGTCACCTCGGCCAGCAGCCGCATCACCTCCTTGCGGTAGTGCACCGCGGTGCGCGGAATCCAGGCGATCGCCCTGGAGTAGAACGACATCTGCTCGCCGGCGCGATCGATGACGTTCAGCGGCGCGCGTGCGATATCCCCGGCCCGGCGGGCCGTTTTCGCGAAGGCCGGATTCCGGTAGCGGACAGCCACCGTCTCAGGAGCCCTTTGCGGGAACAATCTGCAAATAGATCAAGGTCAGGACCAGGTTCACGAAGAAAAGCACCAGGAACGTGATCACCACTGATTGGTTCACCGCGTCGCCGACTCCTTTCGGACCCCCGCTCGGATGCAGCCCCTTGTACGCGGCGATCACGCCCGCGATCAGCCCGAAAACGGCCGCTTTGATCTCACCGATCCACAAATCGGGCAGCTGGGCCAGCGCCGAGAACGACGCGAGATAGGCGCCCGGCGTGCCGCCCTGCAACAAGACATTGAAGAAATAGCCCCCGGCGATGCCGACCACCGACACCAGGCCGTTGAGCAGCAGCGCCACCAGCATCATGCCGAGCACGCGCGGTACGACCAGCTTCTGCACCGGATCGACGCCGAGCACCTCCAGCGCGTCGATCTCCTCGCGGATGGTGCGTGAGCCCAGATCGGCGGCCACCGCGGAACCGGCCGCGCCCGCGATGATCAGCGCCGTCACCACCGGCGCCGCCTGCTGGACGGTCGCGAGCACGCTGGTCGCGCCGGTGAACGATTCGGCGCCGAGCTGTTTGATCAGCGACCCGGTCTGCAATGCCACGACCGCGCCGAACGGAATCGCCACCAGGGCGCTGGGCAGGATCGACACACTGGCGATGAACCAGGATTGCTCGATGAATTCCCGCCATTGGAACGGCCGGCGAAACACCTTGCGCGCGACATCGAGAAACAGCGCGAAGATCTTTCCGGCCTGAGCGAACCCGGACTCGACCGGAGTCCGTAAACGCGCGAGCGTTGGGTTCACGGTGGCCGATGTTACCTGCGTTACACCTTGCGACAGGCCCGCATAACTGCCGTGTCGCGGGGTTTATCGGCAGCCGGGCCCGAAAAAGCCGAATACCGCGCCGGTGCTCCGGCGCGGTATCCGAGGGGGTGTGGTCTTTACCTGTTCGGCATCTGCTGGTGCGGCACGGTGGCGTCGTACGGACCGCCCTGCGACAGCTGGGCGGTGTCGTAGGACATCACCTGGGTGTCGTCGTTTTCGTCCAGCGACTGCTGGATGGCGACCTGCGCGGCATGCGGCAGGGTGTGCATGATCTCGCGCACCCGCTGCTTGCGGCGATGCACAGCCTGACGCACCGGCATACCGGGCTGAGCCTTCATCTGCGGGATGATGCCCTCGATCTCCTCGGCGCCGCCGTGGTGGTGACCGGCGTCGACCATGGCCTGCTCGCGGGCCATCTGCGCCTCGTCCTTTTCCTCCGACATGCCGATCGGGCCGATCATGCGGCCGTTGAGGAACTGCTTGACCACCGGCTCGTCCGAGGTGAGCAGCACTTCGCGGGGGCCGAACATCACCAGCTGGCGGCGGAACAGCATGCCGATGTTGTCGGGCACGGTGCGGGCCAGGTTGATGTTGTGGGTCACGATCAGGATCGTGGCGTCGATCTGGGCGTTGATGTCGATGAGCAGCTGGCTCAGGTAGGTGGTGCGGACCGGGTCGAGACCGGAGTCCGGCTCGTCGACCAGGATGATCTGCGGGTCGAGCACCAGCGCGCGGGCCAGGCCGGCACGTTTGCGCATACCGCCGGAGATTTCGCCGGGGAGCTTGAACTCCGCGCCGAGGAGACCGACCATCTCCATCTTCTCCATGACGATCTTCTTGATCTCCGACTCCGACTTCTTCGTGTGCTCACGCAACGGGAAGGCGACGTTGTCGAACAGATGCATGGAGCCGAACAGCGCGCCGTCCTGGAACAGGACGCCGAACAGTTTGCGGATCTCGTAGAGCTCCTTGTTGGAGCAGGTGGTGATATCGGTGCCGTCGATGTAGATCGAACCGCGCTCGGGGCGCAGCAGACCGATCAGCGACTTCAGGAAGACCGACTTACCGGTACCGGAGGGGCCGAGCAGCGCGCTGACCTCCCCGGCGGGCAGGGTGATCGAAACGTCCTGCCAAATCCGCTGGGAACCAAAGGACTTGGTAATGCCTTCGGTCCTGACCTCGACGCCCACGCCAACCTCCACATTTCTCAGCGAGCCGACCCACCGGCGAACCGCGCGCTCGACCTCGCGGTGTGTCACGTCACAGTGGGTTCGGTCACTCTATCGCATGGGCATGTCGTCGCACACCCCAACCTGACCGAAGAGTAACCACCGAACGGACCCGTTATTCGGGCGACCCCGACATGTGGCCGGAAAACACGAACGGGCGGCCCCTCGAAAAGGGACCGCCCGTTACGGCGTTTCGCTCGGAAATTACTTGACCGAGACCGAGGCGCCGGCCGCTTCCAGCTTCTCCTTGGCGGCGTCGGCAGCGTCCTTGGCGACCTTCTCCAGGATCGGCTTCGGGGCACCCTCGACGAGGTCCTTGGCTTCCTTCAGGCCCAGGCCGGAGACGATCTCGCGGACCACCTTGATGACCTGGATCTTCTTGTCGCCGGCACCCTCGAGGATGACGTCGAACTCGTCCTGCTCGGACTCGGCCTCGGCGGCACCACCGGCAGCGGCGCCACCGACGGCGGCGACGGCGACCGGAGCGGCCGCGGTGACCTCGAACTTCTCCTCGAACTTCTTGACGAAGTCCGACAGCTCGAGCAGGGTCATGTTGCCGAAGGTCTCGAGCAGTTCGTCAACGTTGGCCATTGTTGTTTCCTTTCGGTAGATGATGTCTGGGTCGGACGAGGATCGCGCCCTGTTTGATTTGCGGCGTTCACGGGGCCTGCGTGGTTACGCTCCGCTTCCGCCTCCGGCCCCTGAGCTCACGCCGCGGGGTTGGTGGCGCTTATTCGGCGCCTTCGGCCCGCTTCTTGTCCTCGAGCGCGGCGGCCAGGCGGGCCACCTGCGACGCGGGAGCGTTGAACAGGCCTGCGGCCTTGGCCAGGTTGCCCTTCAGCGCACCGGCCAGCTTGGCCAGCAGCACCTCGCGGGTTTCCAGGTCGGCGATCTTCTCGACCTCGGACACGGACAGCGCGTTGCCGTCCATGTAGCCGCCCTTGATGACCAGCGCCTTGTGGTCCTTGGCGAAGGTCTTGAGCGCCTTCGCCGCGTTGACCGGCTCGCCCTGGATGAAGGCGATAGCGGTCGGTCCGACGAACAAGTCGTCCAGGCCCTCGACACCGGCCTCGGCGGCAGCCCGCTTGACCAGGGTGTTCTTGGCGACGGAGTACGTGGCGTCGGCACCGAGCGCGCGGCGCAGTTCGGTGAGGGCACCAACGGACAGGCCACGGTATTCCGTGACGACGGTGGCCGTCGAGCTCTTGAACTGCTCAGCGATCTCCGCGACCGCGGTGACCTTCTCGGGTTTTGCCATACTTCGCCTCCTCTCTGATGTCGGTTCGGACCCGAACTACCGACCTGAGGTGGCGATACAACAAACGCCCCGGACGCAGAGCGTTCCGGGGCGCAATAGGACATACGATACGAGCCGGGGCCCGTGTCGAGTACCTGCCTCGGCTCTCCCTGCGTGGGCCGCCGGCTGCTGCCGGACCTTCGACCGAACCCATGCGGGAACGGCGACCAACGGTCTTCGGTAGAACGGATTGGGTAGCGATCGAACACGTCGATAACTTCGCTTCAGAGTACCGGTAGGTCTCCCATCTGGCAAAACGGGGTTCAGGCATCCCGTTCCCTGAACTGGGCTGGGCCTCGAGTGCGACCACCCGCAGGGCCGAATCCCCACCGGTCCCGGCCGGGCCACGGTGTCGACTGAACGCTGCTCAGACCAGAGCCGGCGCCGCTCAGCGGCCGGTTCACGGAAGACGCCGGCTGCTCCTGCGTTCGTCCGACCTGCGCTAACCGTTCCGGGCATCGTTCAACTGCTGCATCAACACCTTGCTGCCAGTCCTGACGTCGGGGTGGAGGATCTTCGATAAGGCACGATAAGCATTGTCCCGGCGGTCTCGGCCGACCGCGCGGAACAACTGTTCTGCCCAACTACCGGACACCGGCGCACGGCCTGCCTCCTCGGTCAGCCGTTGTCTCAGTTGCTGGTTCTCCTGCTGCAACTGGTCCAGGTCCTCCTGCAGTCGCATGACCTCGGCCTGCATGCTCTTGGCTGCGAGATCGAGTGCTTCACACTTCTGCCTCCAGCCCGCTACATCAGCGAAATCGGCATGCACCGCTGTGTTCGGCCCGTCCGTCCCGGCGCCGCGTTGTCTACCCGCCATGGCGACTTTCGCGCCGCCCTCTTCGAACTTCGAGCAGAGGAACGCGATATCGGCGGATACGCGCCACTCACGTTTTTTGGGATCCCATTTGCGGTACCGAGCATTCGATTTGAGTACCTCGAGAAGGTCGCCGTCATACTCGCTGAAGGCGACCAGCCAGTCCGCTCCCACTGGAGTGACGGTAACCGTCACCATGTGTATCCCTCCCGTGCATATCGTCGGCCTCCCCGACGGAAAGCTCCGAAATATCACACGCTTTGATCATGGGCAACCAGACCGCGCGGCTCCGGGTCCGAACCAGCAGCACGGAAGGCCTCTCCAATACCGGAGTGTCACCTGTGCGCACCACGTCCGACCGAACCCGATAGTCGCCTCCATTCAGCAGTGCCGGTCCAGGAAGTGACAGACCCGGCCGGCTTCGTTGCTCCCGGTGGTCGACAGGCGCAGCAGCGGGAAGCCGTAGTGATGGCAGATCTCGTCCTTTACTGCGTCGCGGGCGAGCTGTACCGGGTCGGCCTCATGCGTGCGGAAGCCATCCACTTCGATGGCCACCAAGGTGGCATTGGTGATTCGATTGAACAGAACGAAGTCGAATGATGCTCTGTTGCGGATGAATTCGCGCTGCCGCGGATCGAGCCCGGTTAGATCTCGGCGGAAGACATTCGCCAGCAGTACCTGCCGCTCCATGCCCAGGTGCTGGTACTGCGGCGCGCCAAGGATCTCCTCGAGCAACGCAAGAGCGATATCTTCGGAGGGCACAGCCGTGCGGCCCCATGTGATCCGGGGATTCCTGCGCCGGCGCTCGTTGTAGTCGCTGTACAGCAGGTCGAAGATCGACACCACGTCGCTGTCGATGACTGCGTGGTTCGGATCCCGGTGCCGTATATAGCCGATCAGATCGCGGATGTGCCGGCTTTTCGGTAGCTCGGACGGATGCGTGACCAGGATGAACGAGCGCATTGCCCGGGAAACCGCCACATTGATCAACCGTGGATCATCGGCGAACTTCACGACCTCGTCACCGGCCCGGCTGTCGAGCACCGTGGACATGACGATCGCGTCCTTTTCCCGGCCCTGGTACTTGTGGACGGTGTCGGACTCGATGTCCTCGATCAGCGCGTCGGCGGCTTTGTCGGCCTGACGGCGAAAGGGAGTGGTTACCCCGATCCTATGAGGCGGGATATCCGCGGCTATCCATGGAAGAGCTTCGTGCAGAATGACATCGATCTCGCGCTGGTTGCTCCGGCCATTCGACGTGGGATCGTTGTAGCGCTGTCGCATGTGATTACCGGGGCTGGTGCGCACCACTGCCATGGGAGTGGTGCCCGGCGCCGGTTTCGTATAAGGAATCAGCTCGCCGGAGTAGAACTTGCGGTTGCAGAACTCGATGATGTCCGGATCGCACCGGTAGTGTTCGCGCAGCATTGTGCGGGGCACCTCGCCGCCGTACCGGTCGACGATCGCCCCGAGGATGCTGTGGGTGTATTCGAAGACCGGATCTGGTGCGGGCGGAACGCCTGCCAGGTTCTTATCGATCGGCGCCAGCTGATTCAGATCACCGACAACGATGAGGTTCCTCGCTCGGGCCAGCGCCGGCGCGACGGTCACCAGATCCACCTGTGAGGCTTCGTCGATGATCAGGTAGTCCAGCAGCGCCGAGGGTCCAATGCTGTTCGGCAACGAATGGCAGGTGCTCAGGATCAGTGGATAGTCCTGGCTGAACTGCCTGAAGTTGTGCCGATACCGGAACGTATAAACGGTCCGGGTGAGCGCCCTATATCGGGTGCGTAATGCCGCAGCGAGCAGCTCCTGGGACAGCTTCGTATGCTCGCTGCGCAGCCTGTCGAAATTCCGGCCGTCGAGGGATCTGGTCAGCCGGTCGACCCGGCGCTCGAGTTCGGCGATCTTCTTGTCGTAGTACAGGCGTTGAATCTCCAGGACGATATCGACGTCATCGGCATCGACCTTGCGCAGCGCCCAGTACTTGAAGTATCGGTTCATGGTGGCGACCAGCCGTGCCCAGCCGCGGTCGCGGATCCAGGCGGGATCGGTGTCGGCGATGAAATCGAGCAGCTTGTTCGCACTGTAGCGGCGCAAGAGCGGCAGCTTATCGGCGTCCGGCACCTCGTGACGGTCGAGGAACGACTGAAAGTGGCTTTGTTCCAATCGATACGCGTGCAGCTGGTTTCGCAGCTCGGCGCAGTCCCGCTCATGTTCGAGGAGCTCGGTCAGGCGCCCGGTCATGGTGCGCAGGGTGTCCGCTGCCTCCTCGGCGGGTTCCGTGCCATTGTGCAGCAGGGTGTCGACGGCCTCGTTGCGTACACCTTGGCGATCGAAGAACTCCTGCCGTTTGACGGTATTGCCCAGGTTTGCCGCTACCATCCCGAAGCGTTCTCTGGTCAGCTTCTCGAACACGTTGTCGACGGCGGAGTTGGTGAACGACACCACTCCTACGGTTGCCTCCGGCCGACAGATCACCGAGGCGATGATGTTCAGGATCGTCTGCGTCTTCCCGGTGCCCGGTGGACCATCGATCACCGAGAGCGGATATTGCAGTGCCCGGGTCACCGCCTGGCTCTGGCTGATATTGGTGCGGAACGGGTACACCGCCAGGGGGATCTCGTCGTCCGGCCGGCGCTCGATGGGGCCTCGTTCGAGAATCCGAGCGAGTGCGCTGTCCGGATGAACGAAGCTCAGCCCCTGATGGTTTCGCAGGAGGGTGCCGGAGTCGCCGGTCAACCGCCCTGCAACATCGCGCCAGTAGGCCAGAACATTCTTGGCGCTGGCGGCACCGGCAGCATTCCGCACTACCTTGGCCCGGGCTGCGCCGCAGGCGGTCCATGCGCCCGCACGGTCCAGCACATGCCACCACGATCCGGTATGCGGCGGGCCGGTGAAAAGGTACGCCTCGCGCGCGTCGGTGGGAGAGCCGTCGATGAGAAGCACTTCGTGTGGTCGCATCGAAATCTGTTGGGGCCGGCGCAGAACAATTACCCGGTCCCATCCGAAGGGGTACTTCTTGGCCCCGCCGAACCGCACGAAAGCCCGTTCGGGCTGAGGATCGAATTCGACGATATCCAGGGTCTTGTCCTCGTGGCCCTGGTTGTCCTTGTTCCGGATGACAACCGCGATAGCCCGCGGATCGAGCATCTACCCCCCTGGTCTGTACAGACGGCGCGCGCCGCTCGGATCATGGCCGGTCCGTCGGAGCCAGGCCGAGATACAGCGCCGAACCCGATGAAAGTTATTGTGTGGAAGTATTATTCGCGACTCCGCCCCGACCCTGCAAGGTGATCCGGCAGCTATCCGATTGGTACACCGGCCGAGTTCCAGCCGCACCGCCCGGCCGGTTGTCTGGGCCGCGAATACGCCAGTGGGAGGTTCCCGCGGGCCCTCCGGGCGTGATGTTCGGATTGATCGAGCGTGCTCGGCGGCGGTTGCCGCGTCGATGCACAACGCGGTCGAGCCCGGCGGCGAACCCACCGGGCTCGGCACGGCACGCGGTCCGCCATGCGACCCGGATCAGCGCTTATCAGCCGAATCAGTGGCGGTTATCACATTTTGTGGTGCTGATGCTCGGAGCAGCAACGGATCACCCGGCTAAGCACCCAGACCGATGGAGTCGGCTTCCCTTCCGGGCCAATGGACGGGGGGATCCACGACAGGGTCAACGACTCGTACCCTGCCCGGTCGTGTGGGATCCACGCCATTCAGTGAAATCAGCCGCTGGCCATCGGCTTCTTCAAGAGCAGCCACGGCATGCGGCAGTCCGGCACATACCGTAGCGATTGCCGCACCGAGCCCAACCAAGCCTCCGTGCTTGTTGTTCTGCCGGTACTCGATTCGATGCAGTCGAGACTTTGCGATCGCATCGACCTCGCTCGCACGCTTGAGCTGTTTAGTGTCGTTGGTGACGATTGCATCAAAGCCTGCTTCGGCGGCGCGGGCGTAGAGGGCGATGTCCTTGGTCCCTGACCAACCGTCCAGATCGTGTATATGATCGATGCGATGCTGCTTCATGAGTATTCGAACAATATCTGCCATCGGCCGAGGGACATTCTCGTCCAGCAGCAGTCTCAACACGCCACCCGCCGCGGCGCCTGGTCGGCGTAGCTGTCGACGTAGTCCGCGAAATCGACCGCGTCTCGCGCTGCGGCGGCACTGACACCGGGGTAGAAATCAGTAATACGCTCCGGGGCGATGCCGTCACGCATCAACGCTGCTACCTCGGCTGATGGAATCCGAGTCCCCTCGATCATCGGCTCCCCGCCGCGAACGGCCGGATCCACAGAAACGTGTTCCCGGGGGGACAACAACGCCGGTATGTGGCGACCCCCGCGGTAGAACGGCTCGAGTACGTCCACCAGTTCGTGGATCACGACGTTTCCTTTGCCGCGTACCAGATCAACCGCATGGTCGGGTTCGGCGAGATAGATGGTGTCGCGATCCGCGACCAGACGGTATGCCGACAGGTGCTCGCGCTCATCGAGATCAGCACGCAGCGTGTTGAGCGCTCGTCGGATCTTTTGCAGCGATGCTTCTTGCCTCAGCTTGACACATACCCGAAGCGCCACGACATCGCGGAACGAATACAAAATCGGGCGGGAGGCCGAAATCTCGGGCAGCAGCACCGGAGGGCGACCAGGGGCAGACCGGCGCCAGTGTTCAAGTTGACGAATCGTAGCCCCCGACAGGGCTGCCGCCAGCTTAGGCTCATACGACATCCGAACATCACCTCCCGCGCCTCGATCGTTTGCCCCAACCGTACTGCATCTTGCCCGGCCAGCGCGCTTTTCCGTGCAATGCTCCGAAGGGCATTCAGCATGCCGTCGCTGCTGTTGAACCAGCCTGACGAACCGCCCTTGCGGACCCGCTCGATCGGTCCTCAGCGGCTATGGCAACCATTTCGACGGCCGCGACATGTGTACCAACACGCCAGGATCGATCACTTGCGATGCCGTCCCGAACGGGTGTGTGTAGGTGGGGAATCGGCGCTATCGTCCCGGTCGCGGTCGCCGTCGGATCGCTCACCGATTCGGCGTGGTTTGGGCAGACGCCTGTTTCCGACGGCCGGGTCGGCATCGCCAGTTCGCTTCCGGCGCTCGTCGAGATCGACGACACTCCCGTCCCGGTTGCCGTGCGAGTCGGCCGATGTCGTCGTCCCCCAGGTCGTAGCAGCGCTGACCGGCCAGGAACCGGTTTCGCGCTCCAACTCCGATCGCATCACCGGCCTGGTCGGGGCGGGGTCGTAGGCGGTGCCGTACTCAGGACGCCACTGTTTCGGGGGCGCCGGTTCTGCCACTCGCCGCGGGCGCCGCGGGAGCGGAACAACCTTCGGAGACCGCCGCTCCGGTTCTTGCTGATCCGACATCGAGCTAGCAGCCGCCCGATACCACGACAGCGGCCGGCGCACCGAGCCGATGTCTGAGCCTTGTGCTGAGTCCGTCACTCACACCCCCATTGTCTCTCAGCATTCCCGCAAACGCAGAACCGGTCGGCGCCCCCCGCGTGCTGCCGCGCCGGGGCGTTGTGGGCCGCGAACGCCGAAACGGCGGGAACGCAGATCGCGTTCCCGCCGTTTCGGCTGGTGCTCAGGTGCTGCTTACGCGTCCTCGTCGAGGAGGTTGCGGGTGCGGTTCGGGTCCACCGGGATGCCCGGTCCGGTGTTCGTCGAGACCGTCACCTTCTTGACGTAGCGGCCCTTGGCGGTCGAGGGCTTCACACGCAGGATCTCGTCCAGCGCGGCGCCGTAGTTCTCCACCAGCTTGGCATCGTCGAAGGACGCCTTGCCGATGACGAAGTGCAGGTTGGCCTGCTTGTCGACGCGGAAGTTGATCTTGCCGCCCTTGATGTCGTTGACGGCCTTGGTCACGTCGGTGGTGACCGTGCCCGTCTTCGGGTTCGGCATCAGACCACGCGGGCCGAGGACACGCGCGATGCGGCCGACCTTGGCCATCTGGTCCGGGGTGGCGATCGCGGCGTCGAAGTCCAGCCAGCCGCCCTGGATCCGCTCGATCAGATCCTCGGCGCCGACGGCGTCCGCACCGGCGGCCTCGGCCTCGGCGGCCTTCTCGCCGGCCGCGAACACGATGACGCGGGCGGTCTTACCGGTGCCGTGCGGCAGGTTGACGGTGCCGCGGACCATCTGGTCGGCCTTACGGGGATCCACACCGAGGCGAACGGCGACCTCGACGGTCGCGTCGGTCTTGGTGGTGGCGGTCTCCTTGGCCAGCCGCGCGGCGGCCAGCGGGGAGTAGAGCTTGGTGCGATCGACCTTCTCGGCCGCGGCGAGGTACGCCTTGCTTCGTTTTGCCATGTTTTCTCTGTCCTTAGCTGTGGTTCAGAAGTGGTTGATCGGGCCTGGCCGGCCCTCCCACCCGGTGCAGTAGAGCTATCAGCCCCAGTGCCTGATCGAGGGCTTCGCTACGCCTGCGTGGTTACGCTGCGCTGCCGCCTCCGGCGCTGACGCTCAGCCCTCGACCGTGATGCCCATCGAGCGAGCGGTACCGGCGATGATCTTCGCGGCCTGCTCGATGTCGTTGGCGTTCAGGTCTTCCTGCTTGGTCTTGGCGATCTCGCGCACCTGGTCCATGGTCACGGTGGCGACCTTGTTGCGGTGCGGCTCCGCCGAACCCTTCTGCACGCCTGCGGCCTTGAGCAGCAGCTTGGCGGCGGGCGGGGTCTTCAGCTTGAAGTCGAAGGTCCGGTCCTCGTACACCGAGATCTCGACCGGAATGACGTTGCCACGCTGCGACTCGGTCGCGGCGTTGTACGCCTTGCAGAACTCCATGATGTTGACGCCGTGCTGGCCGAGCGCGGGGCCGACCGGAGGGGCCGGGTTCGCCTGGCCGGCCTGGATCTGCAGCTTGATGATCCCGGCGAGCTTCTTCTTCTTGGGGGGCATCTTTCTTCCTTGGTTTCGGTTCCTTACGGTTGCCGTAAGCCTTGCGCGGGTCTACACCCGCAGCCGGGCGCACCCGGCACCGCGCGATGAGTCCGGTGAACTCCCCGATTCTCGCGCGAACCCTGACACCTTACCGGGATCGCCCGCGCGGCTGATCGAGTGGGGCGGGCGGACCGCCCCACGATCAGATCTTCGCGACCTGGGTGAATGCCAGTTCGACGGGGGTTTCGCGGCCGAAGATCGACACCAGCACCTTGAGCTTCTGTTGTTCGGCGTTGACCTCGGAAATGCTGGCGGGCAGCGTCGCGAACGGGCCGTCCATGACGGTGACCGACTCGCCGACCTCGAAATCGACCTCGATGACCGGCTTGGCGACGGCCTCGGTGGCGGCTTCCTGAGTGGCGGAGGCGGCAGCGGCAGCGGCGGCCGGTGCCTTCTTCTGCTGCGAGGCGGGCACCAGGAACTTCACCACATCGTTGATGGTCAGCGGCGAAGGCCGGGAGGTCGCGCCGACGAAACCGGTGACGCCGGGGGTGTTGCGCACCGCGCCCCAGGACTCGTCGTTCAGTTCCATCCGGACCAGGATGTAGCCGGGCAGCACCTTGCGGTTGACGTTCTTGCGCTGGCCGTTCTTGATCTCGGTGACCTCTTCGGTGGGCACTTCCACCTGGAAGATGTAGTCCTCGAGGTCGAGGTTCTGCACGCGGGTCTCGAGGTTGGCCTTGACCTTGTTCTCGTAGCCCGCGTAGGAGTGGATGACGTACCACTCGCCGGGCGCGCGACGCAGCGCGGCCTTCATCTCCTCCACCGGATCGGCCGGGGCCTCGTCGATGGGGGCCTGTTCGGCAGCGGCGGCCTCGTCAGCGGGCGCGGATTCGTCGACGGCCACGGACTCGTCGGCGGATTCCTCGACGGAGCCGGCGGCCGACTCGGCCACCGCGTCGTCGACCGGGAACTCGTCGTTTGTGTCGTTCTCCGGGGTGCTCACTGGGGCACTCGCTTCCTGTGTCGTCACGTAAATCCTCTGCGTGCCGGGCCGGGCATGGCGGAACACTCCAGCCCGCCCCCGGGATCGGCTGCCGGCGTCGGCGTCGTACTACTAGCCGAACAGCCAGTCGACACCCTTGACGAACGCCACATCCAACCCGCTGATGAACGCGACCATGAAGACCACGAACACCAGAACAACGCTCGTATAGGTGACCATCTGCTTCCGGTTGGGCCAGATCACCTTGCGCAGTTCCGCGATCACCTCACGCAGGAACTTGATCAAACGCTTGAACGGATTTCCCGACTTCTTGCGTTCGGCCCGATCGGAGGTCTTGGCTGCCTTGCGCGGTCGGTCGATCGTGGCGACCGCGCCGTTATCGGCCGACGAGGACGACGAACCGGTGCGGGCCCGCCGGGCGGACCGCTTGCCGCTCGGCCGACTCGCTGCGGCGGTGCCATCGCCGTCGTCGCGAGTGTCCCGCTCGTCGCTCACGTCAGAACCCTCTCTCATCGCTGGCATCCAGGGCAGGGGCGACAGGACTTGAACCTGCAACCTGCGGTTTTGGAGACCGCTGCTCTGCCAATTGAGCTACGCCCCTTCGGCTGGACGGTGGTGCTGATGCCCAGCCACATGTGCTGTATTCAGTTGTTCGCTGGTGTCACACAACACGCGCGCCGCTCCGGCAGTTGCCGGCCCCGTCAGCGGAGATTCCGGAGCTGCGCTCCGGGCCGCCTGGAACCAGCCTTGCAGAGCAGCGCGCATCGGCTGGTGACCCCAGAAACCCGAGTGTACGTGAAGACCGGTGGCATTAGCCAATCCGGCCCCCACGAACCAGGTCAGGACAGCTGGACGGTGGCGGTCGCGCGCCCGAAGATCTTGCGACCGGCCGACTTCGCGACGATGGCGACGACCGCGGTCTTGGTCTCGGGATCGACCGACTTCACCTTGCCGGTGAACTCGACCTCGGCCGGTTCGTCCACACCCACGTAGACCGGGCTGGTGAAGCGAACGTTGTACTCCTTGACCGCGCCGGGATCGCCCAGCCAGGAGGTGACGAACCCGCCGCCGAGGCCCATGGTCAGCATGCCGTGCGCGACGACGTTGTCCAGGCCGACGAGTTTGACGACTTCGTCACTCCAGTGGATGGGGTTGGCGTCGCCGGAGACGCCCGCGTAGTTCACCAGGTCGCCGCGGGTGAGCCGGACGGTGCGCGGAGGCAGCTCGTCGCCGGCGCTGATCGAGTCGAAGGCGATGGCGTGCTTGCTCGGCGTGACGTCGGGCACGGTCGGCACCGGCGCGGGGGCCGAGGTCGGCATCGTGCGCGGGTGATGCTGCGGGGTCTCTTCGCCGAGGCCGTGCATGAGCACGTTGCGGACCGCGCCCGCCAGGTTCGGGTCGATATCGCCGCCGCTGCGGCCGATGAGCGTGGTGTAGGTGGTGAGCACCAGTTCGTCGCGCTGATCGGTGACGATGTTCTTGGTGACGATGATGTCGCCGCCGAAGGCCTGCCGGAACGAGTGCAGGTACACGTCGCAGGTCAGCTGGTCGCCGACCTTGATCGGCCGGTGGAATTCCAGGATCTGGTCGGTCTGCATGATCTGGCTCAGGTCGTAGCCGGTGACGACCTCTTCGAACAGCTTGCGCTGGGCCAGGATGCCGACCAGGGAGATGAAGGTCAGCGGCGCGAGCAGGCCGTCGTAGCCGTACTCCTGCGCGACGTCTTCCTCCCAGTGCACCGGGTGGTAGTCCTGCACGGCGCGGGCGTATTCGCGGACCTTTTCGCGGCCGACCTCGTAGTAGTCGTCGACGCGGTAGTGGTGACCGACCATGGCTGCCGCGTGTTCGGCGGGGTCGAAACTTTCGCCCGTCGCGACCGCTTCGTCTGTACCGGTGTTCATTGTCACGGGAGGAATGTACCTATCTGACCCCGCACGGGGAGTCGGTGGAGCGTTGACCACCGCTGGCCAGATGCACCGTGGAAACGCAGTCGGGCCGGACGCGAGGTCCGGCCCGATGCTTGTTTCACGGCGGTTGTGTTCCGGCTGGTGCCGGAAGCGAAGTCCCGGCGCCGATTCACGCGGTAGCTACACGCGTGGTTGGCTCAGCGGGACTCGCGGTGCGCCCGGTGCGTGCCGCAGTTCGGGCAGAACTTCTTCAGCTCCAAGCGGTCCGGGTCGTTACGCCGGTTCTTCTTGGTGATGTAGTTGCGGTGCTTGCACTGCTCGCAGGCCAAGGTGATCTTTGGCCGGACATCGGTGGACTTCGCGGCCACGATATGCCTTCTTTCCGGAACTGGGCTTGATCGGTTGTGGTAGCGATGGCCGGACTTGAACCGGCGACACAACGATTATGAGTCGTTTGCTCTACCGACTGAGCTACACCGCCACGGGTCGCATTGCCTTACGGTGCCGTGCCCAGCCCCTCCGAGCGGGGAGCGATGCCGAGTCGGTCACCACCGGCAATCCGGCGAGCCCCCTAACGGAATCGAACCGTTGACCTTTTCCTTACCATGGAAACGCTCTGCCGACTGAGCTAAGGGGGCATGACCTCTTACGCACCGTGACCCGACTTTCCGTGACCCCGGCGCTTCGAAGTCTTGAACGAGGTTACACACTCACCCGTCTCTGCACCAAACCGGCTGGTCAGAGCAGGTATTTCCGATCTCACGAGCCGGAATGGGCCAGCGGCCACGCACCCATCCGGCCCGGAAACGGAAGAACCCCCGCGGATCATTTCGATCCGCGGGGGTTCTCGGTGGCAGGTGTAGGATTCGAACCTACGTAGGCTTTCACCGACAGATTTACAGTCTGCTCCCATTGGCCGCTCGGGCAACCTGCCGTCGCGCTTCTCGGCGCGCAGAGCAGAATACAACGAACCCACACCCGGATTGCAAACCGGCTGTACAGCGGCATGGTGAGACCGGCCCGTCCGTGCCGGCGGCGACACAGACCGCGTCCGGGGACTAATCTCGTTCGGCCGGGTAGAACTAGGTGGGTGCGGCGAACCATCCGGCGCGACCTCGAACGCCGGACCGTCAGGACAGGAGCGCAGTGTGGCCGATTCGTCTTTCGATGTCGTCAGCAAGGTCGATCGCCAGGAGGTCGACAACGCGTTGCATCAGGCGGAGAAGGAGCTGAACACCCGCTACGACTTCCGCGGCACCGGTGCGGCCATCGAATGGTCCGGTGAGGACAAGATCGTGATCAGTGCCGAGGCCGAGGAGCGGGTCAAGGCCGCACTCGAGGTGTTCAAGGAGAAGCTGATCCGCCGCGATATCTCGCTCAAGGCGTTCGACGCCGGCGAGCCGGTGGTGTCCGGCAAGACCTACAAGATCACCGGTTCGCTGGTGCAGGGCATCGACGCCGAGCACGCGAAGAAGATCTCCAAAAAGATCCGCGACGAGGGTCCCAAGGGCGTCAAGGCCCAGATCCAGGGCGACGAACTACGCGTCAGCAGCAAGAAGCGCGACGACCTGCAGGCCGTGATCTCGCTACTCAAGGGCGAGGACTTCGGCATCGCCCTGCAGTTCGTGAACTACCGGTAGCCGAGTTCACCGCCCCGGACGCCGGGGCGGTAGCGCGCTGGTATCCATGACGTTCAGTGAGCCCGTCAGGGTGGTTTCCTCGTAGTCGAAGTGCGTCTCCAACTCGGTGGCCAGCCGGTCGAACTCGGCGCGCAATCGCGCGGGGCGCCCATCCGGCGCCTCGGCGAGCAGCGCCTGCAGTTCGGTGATGACCCGCGCCACCTCCGTATGTTCACGGGCGAGCCGGTCCAGCACCGGCGCCAGCTCGGGGAACTGCTGGGCGAGTACGGGAAACACGCCGTCTTCGTTGATGTGGTGTTCGTGCAGCGCCCCGCAGAACGCCACACAGTGGGTGCGCAAGTCCTGAGGCAACTCCGGGAGGGCAGCAGAGGCCGGATCCTCCAGATGCCGCGCGAGGCCGGCCCGCACCGCGTCCAGGTCGCGGCGAAGTTGTCCGTGCACCTGCTTCAAGTGGTCACTGATCGCGGTGGACCGCGCGGCCGGGCCGCCGGTGGGAGCAGGCGTGGCAGCCGCGCCCGGAATCTCCGCCGAGCCCGCCCGGAGACCACGAGTGGCGATGAACAGCCCTGCTGCGCCGGTCAGCGCGACGGCGCCGGCGATCACCCCGCGACGCGCGAGCGAGGTTTCCCGCGAACGCCGAAGGGCGAATACCGGAATCACCCGGTCGGTCGCCTCCTGGTAGGCGGCGAAGGCCGGATCGCGCTCGCACTGGGCGGCGTATTCACTATCGCGCTTCGTACCGGTCAGCTCGGTGGCGATGGCGCCGTACCGTTCGAGGCCGTTCGCGGCAGCGATCTCGACCACCACTTTCGGGTTCGCACGCAGATTGTGCGCCCACGCGGGATCACGATCGCCGCCCGCGTTGCTACCGAAGATCAGCAGTCGATCATCCTCGGCGTGATAGACGACAGGCGTCGTATGCGCTCGACCGGATCTGGCCCCGGTGCTGGTCAGCAGGATCAGCGAAGCCCCGGCGAATACGCCACCGACCTTTCCGCCGTTCGCCCGGAACTCGGCGATCACTGCCGCGTTCATCGCAGCCACCGACGGCGGCTGCGCGTTGCCCTCACTCATGTCCGGTCCTCCCGGTCGCGTACTAACCTTGGCGAAGAGTCGAAACCCTATTTGCTTTGCAAGCAAATCCATTTTGTAAGCAAAGGTTATTTCGGAGGTGTCCGGGATGTCAATGGCCGAACCGGCTACGCCGGGAATAGGTGTGGACGAAGGCATCCGCAGTCTGCTGTTGCTGATGCCGCGCGTGGTCGGCCGGGCGAAGAAGCTGCGGATCCCGGAGGATCTACAGTCCTTCGCGCTCGCGCCGCGGCATCTGTCGCTACTGGCGAATCTGGTGTTCGAGGGCCCGATGACGGTGAACACCCTGGCCGCGCATCTCGAGGTGGCGCCGACCACGGTCAGCCTGATGGTCGGGGATCTGAGCCGTCAGGGCGTGCTGGAACGGCGGCCGGACGAGCAGGACCGCCGACGCACCATCGTCGCGATCGCACCGGCCCATGAGCGGTCGGTGAACGCTTGGCTCGGCGGTAGCGCGCGGGCGTGGCGACAGGTGCTCGAACCGCTCACCGCCGAGCAGCGCCGTCTGTTCGTCGACACCCTGCGGGCCTACGAAGAGGCGTTGGGCGGCGAGGACGACTGAGATCGCTCAGCTCCGCGGGCGGCCGGCCAGCTCTTCGAGGCGGGCGATGCGGTCGGCCATCGGCGGGTGCGTGGAGAACCAGCGGGCGGCGCGCTCGCCCGGACGGAACGGATTGGCGATCATCAGGTGGGACTGGGCGGTGAGCTGCGGTTCCGGGGGCAGCGGGGCGGCCTGGACGCCGCGTTCCAGCTTGCGCAGGGCCGAGGCCAAGGCGAGTGGATCACCGGTGAGTTCGGCGCCGGATTGATCGGCCTGGTACTCGCGTGACCGCGATACGGCCAGCTTGATCAGGGTGGCAGCGATCGGCCCGAGCAGCGAGACCAAGATCACGCCGATGATGTTGGGGCCGCCCTCGCGGTTGCCGCCGAAGGCGGTGGCGAAGAAGGCCAGGTTGGCCAGACCGGAGATGACGGCGGCCAGCGCGCCCGCGACCGAGGAGATGAGAATGTCGCGGTTGTAGACGTGCGAAAGCTCATGACCGAGCACGGCGCGCAGCTCGCGTTCATCGAGAATCTGCAGGATGCCGCTGGTGCAGCAGACCGCCGCGTGGCGCGGATTGCGGCCGGTGGCAAAGGCGTTGGGGGCGTTGGTCGGGCTGATGTAGAGCCGCGGCATGGGCTGGCGGGCGGCGGTGGCGAGCTCGCGCACGATCCGATAGATCACCGGCGCCTCCAGCTCGCTGATCGGCTGGGCGTGCATGGCCTTCAAGGCGAGCTTGTCGCTGTTGAAGTAGGCGTAGGCATTCATGCCGACGGCCAGCAGGATCGCGATGACCAGGATCGTCGGGCTGCGGAACATCGCCCCGGCGAACACGATCAGCGCGGAAAGGCCGACCATCAACCCGAAAGTCTTGATCCCGTTCGCATACCCATGCCCGTGCATACGTCTCCTCGCCGCTCCCCCGTCCTGTATGGATTTCCGCGCCGCCCGGCGGCGCACAACGCTCCTCGACTGCTACTGATCTTCATGTAATCCAGCTGTGCGAGTGCTACAGAATGGCAACGATCGCGGCGGCGGCGGAGTTCCGCCCCGCCGCGGCGAGGAACTAGCCCACCCGTTCGATGGTGTATCGCACCAGCCGCACCAGTGCGTCGTTGGCGGGACCCGGCGGCAGCGCCGAGAGTTCGGCGTAGGCGAGGTCGGCGTATTCCTGGAGCTTCTGCTTGGCCTGGGTCATGCCGGGCGAGCGGCCGAGCAGCTCGAGGGCCTCATCGACCTCGGCGTCGGTTTCCAGCGGGCGCGCGAGCAGGGTGCGCAGCCGGTCGCCGTCGGCGCCTTCATCGCGCAGGGCGTAGAGCACCGGCAGGGTGTGCACACCTTCACGCAGGTCGGTGCCGGGAGTCTTGCCGGACTGGGCCGATTCGGAGGAGATGTCGATGATGTCGTCGGAGATCTGGAAGGCGGTGCCGACGGCGTCACCGAGGCGGGCCAGCCGCTCGACGTGCTCGGTGTGGGCGCCGGAGAAGGTGCCGCCGAATCGACCGGCGGCCGCGATCAGCGAACCGGTTTTCTCCCACACCACGCGCAGGTAATGCGCGACCGGATCCTTGGCCTCGGCCGCGCCCATGGTCTCGCGCATCTGACCGGTGACCAATTCGGCGAAGGTTTCGGCGATGATCCGCACCGCGTCCGGGCCGAGGGTCGACACCAGCCGGGACGCGTGCGCGAACAGGTAGTCACCGGCGAGGATCGCGATGCTGTTGCCCCAGCGCGAATTCACGCTCGGCGCACCGCGGCGCATGGTCGCCTCGTCCATCACGTCGTCGTGATACAGGGTGGCCAGATGCACCAGTTCGACGACGGTGCCCGCGGTGATCAGGTCCGGGTCGGTCGGGCGCGGGCCGAGCTGGCCGGTGAGGATGGTGAACAGTGGACGGAACCGCTTGCCGCCTGCCTTGGCCAGGTGCAGGGCCGCTTCCTGAAGGAAGGACGCGCCGTCGGACAGCTCTTCGATCAGCAGCTTCTCGACGTCGGCCAGGCCGGTACGCACCGTGGCGGCGAGTTCGGAATCGCCGAGATCCACCCCTGCCACTACCGTGCTCTCGTCGCTCACAGCAGATGTGCTCATTTCTTCTCCCAGCGATGCGTCCGACCCACGGTCAAAGAACCTAGCGTGTCCACGGTAGATAACCCCATGAACACCGTCACTCCCGGCAATATCCGCTGGGGCGCACCGCACACCTTCGCATACCGGACGCGGCGGCGGACGTCGAGCCCGGCGGTGCGTCGGCGGTGGAGTTCGCCGGCCCGCCGCATGTCACACGGCACCGGCGTCGACACCGATGCCGGCGCGCTGCGAGTATGGGTCCATGGGTGCACCGGATGTCACACCAGCGGGCGGTGACGAGCAGACACACGGCGCGGTCCCCGCGCACGCCGATGTCCTCGTGGTCGGCGCGGGACCGGCCGGCTCGGCCGCCGCGACCTGGGCCGCGCGGGCCGGCCGCGATGTGCTGCTGGTCGATTCGGCGGTTTTCCCGCGCGACAAGACCTGCGGCGACGGCCTGACCCCGCGCGCCACCGCCGAATTGGAGCATCTCGGGCTCGGCGACTGGGTACGCGCGCACACCGTCAACCACGGCCTGCGGATGACCGGCTTCGGACGCGAGGAACTGCTGCCCTGGCCGGGTGGATCGTTCCCCACCTACGGAAGTGCGGTTCCGCGCACCGAACTCGACGACAAGCTGCGCGAGACCGCGGTGAAGTCGGGGGCCGGAATGCTGGAGGGCGCCAAGGTCGTCGACGTCACCAGAGACGGTGAGCGGGTCACCGGCGTGACCGTACGTACCGGGACAGGCACGCGGTCGATCAGCTGCCGGACCCTCGTCGTCGCCGACGGTGTGCGTTCGCCGGTCGGCAAGATCCTCGGCCGCGAGTGGCATCGCCAGTACGCCTACGGTGTGGCCGCTCGCGCCTACATCAGCTCGGAGCGCTCGGCCGACCAGTGGATCACCTCGCATCTGGAATTGCGGGACGCGAACGGTTCGCTGGTGCCGGGCTATGGCTGGGTGTTCCCGCTGGCCAATGGCGAGGTCAATATCGGGGTCGGTTCGCTGGCGACCGAGCGCCGTCCCTCGCATATCGCGTTGAAGCCGCTGCTGGAGCACTACACCGCATTGCGGCGGGAGGAATGGCAGTTCAGCGGGTCACTGCGGGCGGTGGCGTCGGCGCTGCTGCCGATGGGCGGCGCGGTGTCGAATATCGCCGGGCGCAACTGGGTGCTGGTCGGTGACGCCGCCGGTTGCGTGAACCCACTCAACGGCGAGGGCATCGATTACGGGCTCGAAGGCGGGCACATGCTCGCCGACCTGCTCGACGAACCCGATCTGAGCACTGTGTGGCCGGAGCTGCTGCGGGCCCGCTACGGCCGCACCTATTCGGTCGCGCGCCGAATCGCGGGCCTTGCCACCCATCCGCGGATGGTGCCGCTGGGCGGGCCGCCGGTGATGCGGTCGAAGTTCTTGCAGCGCACCGCCGTTCGGGTGATGGGCAATCTGGTCACCGACGAGGACGTGGATCTGGTGGCGCGGGCCTGGCGGATGGCCGGGCGGGTGTCGCGGCGTTTCGACGAGCGTCCGCCGTTCTGTTAGCCGCTGCCGTGACGCCGCGACCGGTGCCCGAAGACCTGCTCCCGCATCTGCGGCGGGCACGGGATCTCGCCGACCGCGACTACGCCCAGCCGCTGGACCTGGACGGCCTGGCCGCCGCGGCGGGTGTGTCGAAGTACCACTTCCTGCGCTGTTTCGCCGCGACCTATGGCAAGACGCCCGCGGTGTATCTGGCCGAGCGGCGCATCGAGCGGGCGCAGGACCTGCTGCGCGCCACGAATGTCACCGTGACCGAGGCGTGCATGCTCGTCGGCTACACCAGCCTCGGATCGTTCTCCCGGAAGTTCACCGAACTCGTGGGAATGTCGCCGTCGGCGTATCAGGCGAAGTTCGCCGCCGATGGCGCGCCGCGGATCCCGGGCTGTTACGTGTTCATGCACGGTTTGTCCGATCGCGCACCGCGGCCCGACAGCGGCCTGTGACGGCGAACCACACCGAGCAATTTCGGAGAAGCCGATGCCAGGTCGGCCGCCCTAGCCTGAGCTCATGACTCCGATCAAGAACATTTCGCTGGTCACGGTGTATGTGACCGATATGGACGCGGCCAAGCAGTGGTACATCGACAAACTCGGTTTCGTCGAGACCGCCGATGTGACCATGGGCGACAGTGGTTTCCGCTGGCTCACCATCGCCCACCCCGATCACCGCGAGCTGGAAGTGACACTGATGGTGCCGGGCCCGCCGCTGGATGAGAACCTCGCCGAAGCCACCCGTCGCGCGCTCGCCAACGGCACGCACGGCGCACTGGGCCTGGCCACCGACGACTGTCAGAAGGCCTACGAGGAACTGTCGGCCAAGGGCGTGGAGTTCGTGCAGCCGCCCTCGGATCGCCCCTATGGCGTCGAAGCGGTGATGCGCGACAACTCCGGTAACTGGCTGGTGCTGGTAGAGAAGAAGGATTACGACCCGAGCGATTTCGCTCAGTAGTCGCCGGATGTGGATGCACGCCACGCCCGGTGTGCATCCACCTCGCGGATCAGGCCGAGGCCTGCCCGGCGAACCACTTCTCGATGAACTTGCGTTCGCTGTCGAGGACGCGGTGATGCAGCTGCTCGGCCAGCGGCTCGATGGCCCCACCGACCAGCGGAACCTTCACCTTCACCGTGCCGACGACCTCGATTTCGCTGCCCTCGGCGGTGGGGCGCAGTTCATAGGTGCCCGACATCTCCGAGTTGACGCCCTTGGACGTGCCCTCGAAGCTGCCCTTGGCGATCTCGCCGGTCAGCGGCTGCCAGGTGTCGGTGCGGGAGACCACCAGATCGCTCTTGAGCACCTTGCGGACGATGCCGGGAATCTTGTCGGGACGGATCTTCTCGCTCATCGCGAGCCGGATGGTGCCATCGCCGCCGGGATGGGCCAGATCGAGGGTGGCGGTCTCGGCGCCGGCGAAGCGGGCCTGCCACAGCTCGTCGCCGGTGAGTGCCCGGTGCAGGTCCTCCACCGGAACGGTGTAGGGCACCGTGAAGCTGAATTTTCGGGACATGGCGTCACGGTAGCCGACCCCGGCCCGCCCGGCCCGGCATCGGCGTACGCATGGTGGGCGGGCATGCGGGGCGGCCTGCCAGTAACCTGTGGCGGTGTCGGAAACCAGTCAGCCGGAAGGGCGCCCGGTACGCCTGCGGCGGGCGCGGATCGCGGTGCTCACCGCCGCGATCGTGGTCAGTGTGCTGATGGGGCTGCTGGTGCTGGCGGCCTGGCGCAACGACTACCTGATCAGTTCGGATATGGGCCGCACCACCGGTGAGGTGATCTCGGCGGGCCGGCTGCGCTCGGCGGTGAAATATGTGACTCCCGACGGTGTGACGCACAATCCGAAGGTCGGGGTGCTCTATCCGACCAACCTCACCAAAGGTGAGCACATCAACGTCGAATACAACCGGGCCGACCCCGACCTGGTGCGCGTCGCCGGGCGCGATGTTCGAGTGGCGATACCGCCCGCACTGTCGGTGATAGCGGTGACCTGGGCGCTCGCGCTGCCCACGCTGTGGATTCTGCGGCGAAACGAACGCAAGCCCGTCGTGGTGGCGACCGCGGAGGTCTGAGCGGGTCCGGGAGCTGTTCGCCGGAACTTCGCATGGCAGTCACGTCGGTGTGACTGGGGCGACGGCGCGGTCACCGACACTGGAGACGTGCGCGTAGCCATCGTGTCGGAGTCTTTCCTGCCGAATATGAACGGTGTCGTCAATTCCGTGCTCCGGGTTCTCGACCATCTGGACCAGCACGGGCACGACGCGCTGATCATCGCGCCGGATACGGTGCGCGGCGAGCCACCGGCGCCGCGATTCCACGGGCGCTTCCCGGTGTATCGCGTGCCCGCGGTGATGGTGCCGAAGATCAGTTCGCTGCCCGTCGGCCTGCCGCAGCCGGGGATGGTGCGGGCGATCGCGGATTTCGACGCCGATGTGGTGCACTTGGCCTCGCCGTTCCTGCTCGGCGCCGGCGGGCTGGGCGCGGCGTTGCGGCTGGATCTGCCCGCGGTGGCGGTGTATCAGACCGATGTCGCCGGGTTCGCGAAGAGTTACGGGCTGGGGCTGACCAGTCGCGCGGCCTGGGCGTGGACGCGGCGGATCCACGAGGGTGCGGCCCGTACGCTGGCACCGTCATCCGCGGCGGCCGCCGACCTGGCCCGGCACGGCATTCCACGGGTGCATCGATGGGGGCGCGGGGTGGATATCGCGCGGTTCACGCCGTCGGCACGGCGGACGGCGCTGCGGGAATCGTGGCTGAGCGGTTCGGAGAAATTGCTCGTCGGTTTCGTCGGACGACTGGCGCCGGAGAAGCATGTCGAAAGGCTCGCGCCGCTCGCCCACGATCCGGACATCCAGCTGGTGATCGTCGGCGACGGCCCCGAACGACCCCGCCTGACCCGCCTGCTGCCCGGCGCCGTCTTCACCGGCGAACTCGGCGGCGACGAGCTCGCCCAGGCCTACGCGAGCCTCGACGTGATGGTGCACGCCGGCGAGCACGAAACCTTCTGCCAGGGCGTCCAGGAAGCCCTGGCCTCCGGCGTCCCCGTCATCGGCCCCGACGCAGGCGGCCCCCGCGACCTCATCGCCCATTGCCGCAACGGCTACCTGCTGCCGGTGGACCGCTTCACCGAACTACTCCCCAGCGCCGTAGCCGCCCTCCGCGACCCCACCCTGCGCACCCGCTTCGCCGGCGCCGCCCGCAAATCCGTCCTGCACCGCACCTGGCCCGCCATCTGCACCGAACTGATGGGCCATTACGCCGAGGTGAGCGGCACCGAATTCCGGGTACCGCGCTCGGCGTAAGCCCGCTCGCGCCGGGCTCGCGGCAGGTGCCGTCACCCGAGCGTCCAGGTCACCGGGAGTTCGTGGACGCCGTAGATGTTCATGTCGGTGCGGAGTTTCACCTGCTCGGGCGGGATGGCGAGGGTGAGGGTCGGGAAACGGCGGAGGAGGCCGGCGAAACCGGCGCGCATTTCGATGCGGGCCAGTTGTTGGCCGAGGCACTGGTGGATGCCGTGACCGAAGCTGGTGTGGCCGCGGGCCTTGCGGTGAATGTCGAGGCGGTCGGGGTCGTCGAAGCGACGCGGATCGCGGTTGGCGGCCAGTAGCGAGATGACGACGGTGGAGCCGGCGGGGATGGTTTCGCCGCAGAGTTCGATGTCTTCGGTGGCATAGCGGTAGAAGATGTCGGCCACCGACAGGTAGCGCAGCAGTTCCTCGACGGCGTCGGGGATCAGCTCGGGGTCGGCGTGCAGTTGCGCCAGCTGGTCGGGGTGCTCGAGCAGGGCGAAGGTGCCGAGGGCCAGCATGTTGGCGGTGGTCTCGTGACCGGCGAGCAAAAGCAGGAAGGCGATGCCGGTCAGCTCGTCGAGGCCCAGGTCCTCGTCGCGGGCCAGGTCGGACAGGATGTCTTCGCCGGGCTCGGCGCGTTTGCGGGCGACCAGTTCGGCGAGATAGCCGTGCATGGCGCCGAACGCGCCCATCTTCTCCTCCAGCGTCTGATCCTTGACCAGGAACTTGGCCGAATTCACCTGGAAGTTCGCCCGGTCCTCGTAGGGCACGCCGAGCATTTCGCAGATCACCAGTGACGGCACCGGCAGCGCGAACTCCGCGACCAGATCGACCGGCGGGGCGAGCCGCGCCATGGCGTCGAGCTGCTGCTCGACGATCTCGGCGATGCGATCTTCCAGCGCCCGCATCCGGCGGACGGTAAACGCGCCGATGAGCTTGCGCCGCAACCTGGTGTGATCCGGCGGATCCATGGCCACGAACACGCCGGGCATCTGCGGCGACGGCTCGGTGGCGGCGGGCATGCCGGGCGTCTCGTAGGGCACATGCACGATGCCGAGGTCTTGGCGTGAGCTGAACCTGGTGTCGGCCATCAGTGCGCGCACCGCTTCGTAGCCGGTCACCAGCCAGCCGTCGTGGCCGTCGGGGAACCGGAGCGGGCTGACCGGGCGGGTCTCGCGCAGCCGGGTGATCGCACTCGGCGGATCGAACGGGCCGGCATCGCGTTGCAGGGGCAGGCCGTAGGGAACTGTCTCGGTCATCGTATTTCCTTGTCGGAGAGCGGAATCAGGTCTGGTCGCGGACGGTGATGGCCGCGGATGGGCACAGCAGGGCGGCCTCGCGCACCGCAGGCTCGTCCGCCGCGGCGGGAGGTCGAGCCGGCAGCACCCGGCCGTCGTCGGGGTCCTGGTCGAAGACGGCGGGAGCGGTGAGCACGCACATACCTGCGCCGATGCACCGCTCCCGGTCCACATGCAGTTCCAGCACGGCTCGGCCTATGCGGCGGCGGCGTGCCGGATGACGATGTTGCCGAGGGAGTTCCGCGCGAACACCCGCACGGTATCCGCGGCGTCGGCGCCGACCGGGGCGAGCGAGTTCTGCACATTGCCGCGGGCGACTTCGGTCTCCAGCCGAACCGCGCTGCCCGGGTGGATGCCCACCTCGAGCGCGCCGACCGAGGTCTCCAACCGCAGGTCACCGCGCACTGCCGCGCCGATGTGGATGTCGCCTTTGGCGGTCTTCGCGGTCACCGATCCCTGCGGGCGCTCGACGATGATGTCGCCGAGCGACACCGTCAGCTCGCAGTGGCCGAGCTCGCCCGCGCCGACGACCCGCCCGACACCGGTGGTGCTGGTCAGCTCCGAGCCGGTGGGCACCTCGATGGTCACCGTGATCGCGGCGTTGCCGCCGAACGGGGTGTGGGTGCGCCAGGTCTTCGGGGTGCGCACGCTCAGCACGCCGCCGGCGAATTCGACGGTGGTCTGCTCGGCGGCGCGCACGTCGGCCTTCCTGGACTCGTCGGCCGGGCGGACCACCACGGTGCTGTCGCTGCGCTCGGAGGCGATGACGGTGACGTCGGCCGCCAGCACGTCGACGGTGACGGCGATCGGCTGCGGGGTCTGGAAGGTGTACATGGCGTTCTCCTCGAGGTCGTGCTCCCGCTGCCTGCTCGCGGCGGTCGCTGTTGCTGTTGCTGTGATGCGACCACTGTCGCGGGACCGGCTGATACGCACCTGACACCGAGCTGATGCCTCGCCTGACATGCCGCGCCGGCGTGCTCGGCACCGAGCCGACCTACTCCGAACAGGGTTTCGCCCGCCGCGATACCTCGCCTCGACCGCTCGAGAGCACGCGCGATCACACTGAATCCGGCCTGTCCGGCATGACTTTCCCGGCCGGCGGGCGCCCGCCCCCGCGACGGACAGCCGCGCGCCCCGTTGACGCCGCGGGCAGAATGAGCCGGTGCAGATCAAGATGCTCGGCCCGCTGGAAATCCGGACCGACGACGGTGGATTGATAGCGATACCGGGCGCCCGTTTGCGCGCATTGCTGATCGCCCTGGCGCTCGAGCCGGGACGCGCGGTGTCCAAGACGAAGCTGGTCGATTGGATCTGGGGCGAGCAGCCGCCCGCCGACGCAGCGAATGCCTTGCAGGCGTTGGTTTCCCGGTTGCGCCGAGTGCTACCGGAGGGTGCGATCGATGTCCAGGCCGGTGGGTACCGGCTAACGGTCGAGCCGGGTGCGGTCGACGCGGTGCGCTTCGATCAGCTGCTCGACCAGGCGCGCGGCGGCGATGACGCGCATCAGGCCCGGCTGTTGCGGGAAGCCGTGGAACTCTGGCGCGGGGCGGCGATGCAGGATCTCGGCGACAGCGACGATGTCGCCGCGGTCGTCACCAGGTACGACGGCTTGCGACTGTCGGCCATGGAGGATCTGTACGAGGCCGAGATCCGGCTGGGTCGTGGCGCGGAACTGGTCACCGAGCTGACCGATCTGGTCGCTCAGCATCCGGTGCGGGAGCGACTGGCCGGCTCGCTCATGCGGGCACTGGCCGCCGCGGGGCGAGGACCGGAAGCGCTGGCGGTGTTCCAGCGCACCCGGGAAACCCTTGCCGATGAACTCGGTGTGGACCCATCACCGGAACTGTCCGCCTTGCATGTGGCGCTGCTGCGCGGGGAGGTGGGGGCGCGGCCGCAGGAGCGCACCACGAATCTGCGCGCCGAACTCACCAGCTACGTCGGCAAACTCACCGATATCGCCGCGGTGCGCGAACTCATCGCGGCGCACCGGCTCACGACCGTCACCGGTCCCGGCGGATCGGGCAAGACCCGCCTTGCCGTGGAGACCGCGCGCACCATGCTCGGCGATCTACCCGACGGCGCCTGGTTGGTGGAGCTGGCCGGCGTCGACGGCAGCGGCGATCTGGCGCAGGCCGCGCTCGCGGCCTTCGGGCTGAGGGACGCGCTGCTGGGTAGCGCGCCGAATGCCGAGCCGATGGAGCGGCTGGTCGCGGCGATCCGCGACCGCGAAACCCTGTTGATCCTGGACAACTGCGAGCACGTCATCGAGGCCGCGGCCGCATTTGCGCACCGGGTGCTCGGCGAATGCACTCGGCTGCGGATTCTGGCGACGAGCCGGGAACCCCTCGGTATCACCGGCGAGGCGCTGTGGCAGGTGGAGCCGCTGGCCTTGCCCGCCGCGACCGCCGATGCCGCCGTGATCGCGGACTCCCCCGCCGTCGCGCTGCTGCGGGACCGGGCGAGCGCGGTCCGCCAAGACCTCGGCACCGATCCGGCCACCCTGGCGACCATGGCGCGGATCTGCCGTGCGCTCGACGGCATTCCGCTGGCCATCGAGCTGGCGGCGGCGCGCTTGCGCACCATGTCCCTCGATCAGCTCGCGCACCGCCTCGACGACCGGTTCCGGCTGCTCACCGGCGGCAGCCGCACCGCGATCCGCCAGCACCGGACGCTGCGCGCGGTGGTGGATTGGAGTTGGGAGCTGCTCAGCGACGCCGAGCGGCTCGTGTTGGCCAGGCTCGCGGTGTTCGCCGGCGGGGCGAGTCTGGAAGCGGCGGAACAGGTGTGTGCCGACGGCAGCACGGTCGAACAATGGCAGGTGCTCGAGCTGCTGACGTCGCTGACCGAGAAATCACTGCTGATCACCACCGACGACGGCCTGCGCTTCCGCATGCTGGAAACGATCAAGCAGTACGCCGCCGACCGACTGGCCGAATCCGGCGACGCCGAGGCCGCCCGCCGCGCCCACCTGACCTACTTCACCGGCCTCGCGGCCACCGCCGAACCACACCTGCGCCGCGCCGAGCAGCTGGAATGGCTGGCGGTACTCGAGGCCGAGCACGACAACATCGCCGCGGCCATGCGTGGTGCGCTAGCGAGTGAAGACACGCCCGCGGCGATGGCGCTGGCAGCGGCGGCGGGCTGGTACTGGTGGCTGGGCGGGCACAAGGGTGAGGGCACCGAGCTGGTGATCGCGGCCGCCGAACTCCCCGGCGAGGTCGATGACGAGACCAGGGCCATGGTGTACGGACTGGTCGTGCATTTCGTGTCGTCGGGCCGCAATGACGAGCAGCAGATCGCGGAATGGATCCGCAAGGCCCATCGCTTCGGCCGCGACGTGCAGGGCGGCCATCCGGCGCTGCGGTTCACCGCGGCCCTCGACCGGATGTTGCAGGGCCCGGACGAATACCTGCCCGCTTTCGAATCGCTGCTGGACGACGAGGAACCCTGGGTGCGTGCGCTGGCCCGGTTGCAACTCGGCAAGCTACGGACGGTGCTCGGTCACCAGGGGCAGGAGGCCGACGAATATCTCGCGCAGGCGCTGACCGAATTCCGCGCGCTCGGCGAACGCTGGGGCATGTCGTTCGCGCTCACCGAACTGGCCAATCGGACCGCGCAGCGTGGCGAATTGCTCCGCGCCGTCGAGCTTTTCGATGAGGCGATCGCGGTGGTCACCGAGGTCGGCGCGCTCGAGGACGTGGTGGCGATGCGCGCTCGCCAAGCGCTCCTGCACTGGGTGCTCGGCGATCCGGACGCGAGCGCGGCCGCCCTCGCCGAAGCGCAACGCTGCGCCGACCAGAACGGCTGGCCCACCGCGCTGGCCGAAGTCGCGCTGGCGCGTGCGGAACTTGCCCGCCTCGGCGACGATCGCGCACTGGCGCACCAGCAGATCGACCTCGCCCGTGCCCTGCTCGCCGCCGACGCCGAGCAACCGAATGTCGCTGCGACGGTGCACATCCTGCTCGCCTACCTCACCGACGACCGCACCGAAGCGGCAACCCACTGCGATGCGGCATACCAAGCGGCCTCCGCGGCGGGCCACGCCCTCTTGACCGCTCACGTCCTCATCGGCATCGCCGACCTCGCCGTGCGCGACGACCAGTACGACCAGGCCACCCGCCTACTCGCCGCCGCCAGCACCGTCCGCGGCCTCCCCGACCACTCCCATCCCGACGCCGCCAGAATCGAACAGAAGGCTCGAAACCACCTAGGCGACACAGCATTCGACCAAGCAACCCGGGAGGGCGCGAAGGCCGACCCGCACGAGCTGGTCGCCCAGGCCCTCGGACACTGATGGCGCGAGTGGGATGACGCTGTAGATATCGGTCATCACCGTCGACTTCAGCACACACCCGTCTTGGTCGAATATTGCTGGCTTGCAGCCTTGGTCGAGTGGACGACGCAGCATCGCCTCGGTGACCGGAGGTCATCGAGGCGATGGGCTGGGCAGTTCGGGCTCGCTGGTTCACGCGCGCTTGGTGAAGGTGGCGCGGGACCACAGGTAGCCGATGATGGCGAAGCCTGCGCACCAGGCGAGAGCGGCGAGGGTGTAACCGGCCGACGGTGTGCCGGTCAGGAAGCCGCGGACGGATTCGATGATCGGGGTGAAGGGCTGGTATTCGGCGAACTGGCGCACGCCGGGGCCCATCTTGTCGGCGGGGACGATGGCGCTGCTCAGGAAGGGCAGCATGATCAGCGGGACCACCGACATGCCCGCGGCCTCCGGGGTCTTGGCGGCCATGCCGAGGGCGACGGTGAGCCAGGCGGCGGCAAAGGCGGTGGCCAGCAGGACACCGAGGGCGCCGAGCCATTGCACAAGCGTTGCCGGGGAACGGAATCCGAGCGCGAAGCCGACGGCGAGGACGGAGACGATGGCGACCACATTGGTCACCAGACTGGCCGCCACATGGCCGGTGAGGACGGCGCCACGGGAGACGTCCATGACCCGGAACCGGTTGATGACACCGTTGGTCATATCGGAACTCACCGCGACGGCGGTGCCGGACAAGCCGTAGCTGATGGCCAGCATCAGCATGCCGGGCACGGCGTAGTCGATGTAGTCCTCGCCGACGTCGAACGCGTCGCCGAAGACGTAGACGAAGATCAGCATCATCATCACCGGCATCAACGCCGCGTTGAAGATGGTGACGGGCGAGCGGGTGATGTGGGTGAAGTTGCGGCGCAACATCACCGACGAGTCGTACAGGGCGGCGGACAGGCTGCTGGTAGCGGACTGGGTACTCATCGTGCTTCGGCCTCCGTGGTGGCGTGCCCGGTCAGGGCAAGGAAAACGTCGTCGAGATCGGGGGTGTGGATGGAGACCTGCGCGGCCTCGATGGTGTGCGCGGCGAGCCGGTCCAGCAGGGCGCGCAAGGATGCCGAGTCGCCGTCGCCGGGGACGTCGAGGGTGAGCGCGTCCCGGTCGGCGGTGCCTTCGGGCAGGATCTGGGCTGCCGTCGTCAGTTGCGCGACGTCGGCGAACCGGAGCCGGATGTGGCCGCCGGGTACGCGGCGCTTCAGTTCCTCCGCGGTGCCTTCGGCGACGATGCGGCCCTGATCGAGCACCGCGATCCGGTCGGCCAGCTGATCGGCTTCCTCGAGGTACTGGGTGGTGAGGAAGATGGTGACGCCCTCATCGGTCAGCTTCCGCACGATCTCCCACATGGTGCGCCTGCTGCGCGGATCCAGGCCGGTGGTCGGCTCGTCGAGGAAGATGATCTCGGGCTTGGTGACCAGCGTCATCGCCAGGTCGAGCTTGCGGCGCATGCCGCCGGAGTAGCTGGCGGCCGGCTTGTTCGCCGACTCGACCAGGTCGAAGCGCTCGAGCAGCTCGGAGATCACCCGTTTGCCGTCCTTGCCGCGCAGCCGGTGCAGATCGGCCATCAGGCGCAGGTTCTCCGCCCCGGTCAGCAGGCCGTCGACGGCCGCGAACTGTCCGGTGACGCCGATGGCCGTGCGCACCGCCTTGGTCTCGGTGACGAGGTCGTGGCCCGCCACGCTGGCGGTGCCGCCGTCGGATTTCAGCAGGGTGGTCAAGACGTTGACCGTCGTCGTCTTGCCCGCCCCGTTGGGACCGAGCAGGGCGAAGATGGTGCCCGTACCGACATTCAGGTCGATTCCGTCGAGGACCTTCTTGTCCCCGTAAGACTTCTGCAACCCGGAGGCCGCGATTGCTGTGCTGTTCATGGGAACTACCGTCGCCGGGCGGACTGATGCCGACCTGACACCGGCCTGATACGCGCGCTGACGCCGGCCTGACCGGCACGCGGACGCCGGCCGCAGCTCTCATGCCAGTGCTGTGTCAGTCGGCCGTCAGGTCGGCGTCAGCCGGGGCGGCGACCGTTCTTCTCGTGAACAGCACCGCCCTCGCCGCCAGTCCCCTCCGTGCCCCGATGACCCGCATCGATGGGAATGCCAGGGCCGCGTGGGGGCGCCTTGAATCCGCAGGTGCGCGCCGAGGGCGGCGGTACAACGTCCGTATCCGGCAAGCCCTGCTCGGTGCCCACCCCTGTGCCCAGCTGCTCCGCTTCGCTCTGGTCGGCGGCGCAAGCAACATCAGCTACCTGCTGCTGTTCCTGGCCTGCACCGGGCTGGGCTCAATGACCGCCAATGCCGCCGGGTCGATCGTGAGCACGATGATCGCGAACGAACTGCACCGCCGGATCACCTTCCGTGCGGCCGACCGGGTCAGTTGGCTCACGGCGCAGTGGCAGGGCGGCGGGTTGGCGCTGATCGGGCTGCTGACCAGCACCGCAGCGCTCGCTGTGATCGAGTTCGTGGCACCCGCCCTCGACGAACTCACCCGAGCGGGCCTGGTGCTCGCCGTCATGGCGGCGGTCGGCGGGCTTCGTTTTCTCGCCCTGCGCGGCTTGTTCTGAGTTCGCGGACCGGAGTCTTCGGGTCAGCCGATGGCGATCACTGCGACCGAGACGCGAAATGCCTTGTTTCCCAGCGCTATTGCGCAGACTCGGGATCGCGGACGAACCCGCCCCGCCGTGCTGTCTCGGCCGCCGATTCCGCGGCGCTATGAGCAGCGAAATCATCGATCGGATCGCCGCTGGCGAGCAGCCGGTAGTACAGCGGGCCCGCCACGGCGGTGAACACAGCGCGCGGATCGGTGCCGGGCGGTGCTTCGCCGCGCTCGATGGCATCGGTCACGCAAGGCGCCCATTCGGTGAGCCGGACGTCGTAGAAGCGGCGCAGCGCGGCGGCGGTGGTTTCGTCGCAGGTGGCGGCGGCGATGACGGCCTGGAACAGCCTGCCCTGGCGTGGGTCGGTGAGGGTCTTCGCGATCAGGCGGGCGTTGGCGGTCAGATCGCCGAGCAGGGAACCGGTGTCGGCGCGCGAGACGGACGTTTCGGCCATGTCCACCAGCAGGTCGGCGATGAGTCCGGTCGGGGTGCGCCAGCGCCGGTAGACGGTGGTCTTGCCGACTTCGGCGCGGGCCGCGACCTCCGCCAGATCGAGCCGCGCGAAACCGTGTTCGGCGAGCAGATCACCGGCAACCTCCAGGACGGCCGTGCGCACTCGGGCGGTGCGACCACCGGGCCGGACCGACCCCGGGACCAGCGGTTCTTCAGTCATAACGGGACTCCAGTTTCATTTATCGCCGAAGGGGTGTACGTTCTGAGTTGTTAACGGAACTATAGACCCTTTAGGAGTCATCATGGAGTACCGGCGGTTGGGTGCCCCGGGGCTGGTCGTTCCCGCACTGAGCTTCGGCGCGGGCACCTTCGGCGGGCGCGGCGAACTGTTCAGCGCGTGGGGCGACACCGACGTCGAGCAGGCACGCCGGATGGTCGATATCAGCCTGGAGGCGGGCGTCACCATGTTCGACACGGCCGACGTCTATTCCGACGGCGCCTCCGAGGAAGTCCTCGGCGCCGCTATCCGCGGCCGGCGCGATCAGCTGCTGCTGTCGACCAAGGCGAGCCTGCCCACCGGGCCCGGCCCCTTCGACGCCGGGTCGGGCCGCTCCCGGCTGATCGGGGCCGTCGAAGCCTCGCTGCGACGGCTCGGCGTCGACCACATCGACCTGTTCCAGCTGCACGCGTTCGATGCCCACACACCGATCGACGAGGTGCTGCGCGCGCTCGACGATCTGGTGCGCGCGGGCAAGATCCGCTACCTCGGCGCCTCGAACTTCGCCGGCTGGCAGCTGATGAAATCGCTGGCCGCCGCCGACCGCCACGGCCTGACCCGCTATGTCGCGCACCAGGTCTACTACTCGCTGGTCGGCCGCGACTACGAATGGGAGCTGATGCCGCTCGGTCGCGAGGAAGGCGTGGGCGCGGTGGTGTGGAGCCCGCTGGGCTGGGGCAGGCTGACCGGGAAGATCCGTCGCGGACAACCACTTCCGGCGGGCAGCCGGTTGCATCAGACCGCCGAAGCGGGCCCGCCGGTGAACGACGAACTGCTCTACGACGTGGTCGACGTGCTCGACGGAATCGCCGCCGAGACCGGCAAATCCGTCCCGCAGATCGCCTTGAACTGGTTGCTCACCCGGCCGACGGTGTCCACCGTCATCGTCGGCGCCCGCAACGAGGAGCAGCTGCGCCAGAACCTCGGCGCCATCGGCTGGCGGCTCACCCCCGACCAGATCGCCCGCCTCGACAAGGCGAGCGCCGTCACCCCGCCCTACCCCTACTACCCGTACTACCGCCTGCCCGACTTCACCCGCCTCAACCCACCCGCGGTGTGAATCGCCCGCGCCGTCGCCCGCAACCACCCGTGCCGTCGAGAGGCACACGGCGGAGGGTCCCATCGCGTGGTCCCCTCGCTCGGTGTGCCGCTCGGCGCGAGGTACGGCGGTGCGAGAAGGCTCGCCGGGTGTTTACCGCGGTAAACGCCGTGGACGCCGCCGGACGGTCAGTACACGTCGCGCATGTAGCGCTTCTCGGCGACCAGCTGCTTCTTGAACGCCAGGGCCCCGTCCTCGTCGAGCTTGCCGTGGATCCGGGCGAGCTTGAGCAGGGTGTCGTCGACGTCCTTGGCCATGCGGGCGGCGTCACCGCAGACGTAGAGGTGGGCGCCCTCGCGCAGCCAGGACCACAGTTCGGCGCCGTGCTCGATCATCCGGTGCTGCACGTAGATCCGTTCCCGCTGGTCGCGGGAGAAGGCGAGGTCGAGCCGGGACAGGTGCCCGGTGCGGAACATGTCCTCGAGTTCGGTGCGGTAGTAGAAGTTCTGCGCGGCGTGCTGGTCGCCGAAGAACAGCCAGTTGCGGCCGGTGGCGCCGAGGGCGCGGCGTTCGTGCAGGAAGCCGCGGAATGGTGCGATGCCGGTGCCGGGGCCGACCATGATCATCGGCACGCTCGGGTCCAGCGGCGGACGGAAATGCGGGGCGCGCTGCAGGAAGATCGGGATCTCGGCGGTGTCGGCGCGGTCGGCGAGGAAGGTCGAGCAGACCCCGCCGCGCCGGGCCGCCGAACCCGCGGCGGCCGGGTCGCCGTAACGGACGACGCCGACGGTCAGCTCCACCTGATCCGGGCTCACCAGCGGGCTCGACGAAATCGAATACTGGCGCGGCTGCAACTTTTTCAGCGCGCCGAGCCATTCGACCAGGTCCGCGCGTACCGGGAAATCGCGCAGCACGTCGACGGCTTGCCGGTCCCACAGATAGCGGGCCAGCTCATTGCGGTTGTCCCGGCGCAGCAGTTTGGCCAAACGCTGGTCCGGATTGCGGTCGGCGACGAATTCCAGCAGATCGTGCGAGATCTTGGTGATGTCGTAGCGGGTGCGCAGCGCCTCGGCCAGCGGCAGCTCGGTCGAATCCACCTCAACGGTGCGCTGCCCGTCCAGGCCGGTCGCGTCCAGCCATTCCTGGACCAGCGAGGAACAGTTCGTCGGCCAGACGCCGAGCGAATCGCCGACCTCATAGCTCACGTCCAGATCACGCAGATCGAATCCGAACCTGCGCACCTCTTTCGACGAATCGGCGCTGGACAGAACCTCGTTGCGAATCAGCGGTGCGCGCAAGGGCGCATTGCGGGTGAACGGCACCGGGGCACGACGCGCGGGCTGTGGAGCGGGCGCGGTGATGGTGCGCTCGAGTACGGCGGCGGCGGTCCCACCGGAAACACCGAGCCCGCCGGAAACACCGAGCCCGCCGGAACCACCGGACGCACCGGGACCCAGGACGCCCGCCGAATCGGCCGAGGCGGGACCGGAGCCCTCAGCACCGCCGCCGTTCCCGGTGAGTAGCGCGATGACGTCGTCCAGCCAGGCCTGGCCGGTGTCGACGAAGTCCGGTTCGCAATCGACGCGCGGAAGTAGCCGAGTGGCACCACCTTCGGCGAACCTCTGGTCCAGTTTGCGGCCGTGCCCGCAGAAGTCGTCGTAGGAGGAATCACCCAGTGCGAATACGGCGTAGCGCATGCCGGTGAACCGGACGGGACTGTCGTCGAGCCGCTGCCAGAAATCGCTGCCGTTGTCAGGCGGTCCGCCGTCGCCGAAGGTGCTGCTGATGACCAGCACGTCACCGGTGAGGGCGCCGATGTCGCAGGAGTCCATGTCGAGCAGCCGCGGGCTGAGCCCGGATTCGGTGAGGCGGTGCGCCGCCGTCGCGGCGAACTCTTCGGCATTACCGGTTTGCGACGCCCAGAGCACGGTCACCACGCGCTGTTCGGCGACCGCCTCGGAAACGGCTGTATCACCCGCGCCCCCACGGGAGTACATGCCTGCCAGCAACCCATCCACCCACAGTCTGCTCTGCGGCGACAGCGGCGCCGACGCGGGCAATACCGGCTGGCCGGTGACCGGCAACGAGTGCAGCGCGGCCAGATAGCCGCCGAGGTAGATCCGTTCGGTCTCGCTCAACGTCGGCGTGGCGGTCGCATCGAGTCCGAGCATCGCCGCCAGCGGATGGGTTCCGTTCCGCGGTTGCGCGATCGGCGGCTGCTGGACCGGGCGCGCCACCGGAGCGACGCGCCGCAACGCGACCGCACAGGCCTTGAACTCCGGTTGCAGCGAATCCGCGTCGACGGCGTCATTGGTGACGGCATTGATGGTCAGGTACTCCCCCTGTTCGTCGTTCCAGTGGAAGGGCGCGAAACAGTCGCCCGGGCGCACCCGGTCGCTGATCCGGGCGGGCAGCACCGCCCGGCCGCGGCGCGAGGTGACCTCGAGATGATCGCCGGGGGCGAGTTCGAGGGCGCGGGCATCGTCGGGGTGGATTTCCACGAACGGTTCGCCGTTGAGTTGGTTGAGCTTGTCGATGCGGCCGGTCTTGGTCATCGAATGCCACTGATGTTGCAGGCGGCCGGTATTGAGCAGGAACGGGTAGTCGTCGTCGGGCATCTCCTCGGGCAGCAGATGCGGGCGCGGCCAGAACACCGCGCGACGGCTGGGGGTGGGGAATGCCAATCGCGGACGGTGCCCGTCGGCGTCGACGAACTCGGTCTGGCTCACGCCGTCGTTTACGTAGCGGATCGGATTACGACGCTGCTCGGGGTCGGCGCACGGCCACTGCATCGGCCCTTCGCGCAACCGCTCATAACTCATCCCGCGCAGGTCATAGCCGGTCGCCGGGTTCGCGAACCGCCGTATCTCGGCGAAAACCTCCGCGCTGGAAGCGAAGTCGAAGCCGGGGAAACCCATGGCGGTGGCGACCTGCGCGATCAGCTGCCAATCCGGGCGCGCGTCACCCGCCGGCGCCACCGAGCTCTGCAACAGGGTGACGTTGCGTTCGGAATTCACCATCACCGCGTCGGCCTCGGCCCACAGTGTGGCGGGTAGCAGCAGATCGGCGTAAGCGTTGGTGGCGGTGTCGAGGTAGGCATCCTGCGCGATCACCAGTTCGGCTGCTTCCAGACCGGCGATGACGGTCTTCCGATTGGCCACCGTCGCCACCGGATTGGTGCAGATGATCCAGGCCGCCTTGATGGTGCCCGCGGACAGGCCGCGGAACATGTCGATGGTCCCGGGCCCGGCCTCGGCGCGAATGGTGCCGGGGTCGAGGCCCCACGCCGTCTCCACGTAGGCCCGGTCGGCGGGGTTCAGCACGCTGCGCTGGCCGGGCAGGCCGGGACCCATGTACCCCATTTCCCGGCCGCCCATGGCGTTGGGCTGACCGGTCAGCGAGAACGGCCCGCTGCCGGGACGGCAGATCGCGCCGGTGGCCAGATGCAGGTTGATCAGGGCGTTGGTGTTCCAGGTGCCGTGCGTGGATTGGTTGAGGCCCATCGTCCACAGGCTCATCCACTCGCCGGCCTCGCCGATCCAGCGGGCCGCAGTGCGCAGATCCTCGACGGGCAATCCGGTGATCTCGGCGACCCGGTCGGGGGTGTAATCGGCGAGGAATTCCGGCATCGCCGCCCAGCCCTCGGTGTGCTCGGCGATGAATTCGGCATCGATATCGCCTGCCTCGACCAGCAGATGCAGCAGTCCGTTGAGCAGGGCCAGGTCGGTGCCGGGGGCGATCTGCAAAAACAGGTCGGCGCGGGCGGCGGTATCGGTGCGCCGCGGATCCACCACGATCAGCTTCGCGCCCGCCTTCAACCGGTCGGCCATCCGCAGGAACAGGATGGGG
>NZ_BAFY01000219.1 GCF_000308555.1 Nocardia cyriacigeorgica NBRC 100375
CCAGCACCGATTCGTACTCACGCGCTGCCTCGACCGAAACCTCTTGCAGCAGTTCGGCGTCCACCGCACCACGCACGTCCACGTACTGCGCCACGTTGATCGGCACCTGCGGATCGAGGAGCTGGGCGTACCAGACCCCGAGCTGCGCGGGTGCGAGCGGGAACCGGGCCGGCGCGGATGATCGCGCCTCGGTATGCAGCGATTCCTGCTTCCGTGCGCTGGGTCCACCCAACTCCGTACCGTGCACCAGAGCCTCCTCGAATGGCGAATTAACGGCTGGCCGAATGCTTTTGGGCAGCACGAATAAGCCTGCGCATCGGGGTCGGAGTCCCGGGCGCCGGCGGCTACCGCATGAGGTGTCGGCGAATCACACGCGCCGCTCGGATGGGGCGGTCGCGTGGTTCGTCAGATGTGCGTGAACTGGAATCGGTGACCGGGGGCCACCGCCGTGCCGTCCGGAGCCGGCTCTTCAGGGCCGGATTTCCGGGACGGGAACGAAATGCCTAGCTAGTGATCTTTCCTCCAACTTGACTGCCGTCACGGATTCGATAACGGCGGTATGTCAGCTACGTCACATGGATGTCATCCACGTATTGCGAACACTAGGCCAGGTCTAAATAAAAAGGAACTAATTGCTCTAAAAAAGCCGGACGAACGTCCAGATACCCCCAGGTGCGACCGGATCCGGGCAGCTTTCCACCCGCGAGCAGCTGACCCTCGCGCATGTGAGCTATCGCACTTTCAGATGGGCAGACTATGAGCCGAAACGTTGCATCTGCGTTGCATCCGCGCCCAGCCGCCGATCCAGCACCCGGATCTTGGCCTCGATCTGGGCGAACAGCGGCGAATCGCGATCGACGGTGGCTCGATAGGCGACCCACGCCGCGGCGTCGTCGCGCCCCTCGGCCGTGGCGGTCCAGCGTCGCAGCGCCGCTGGATCCCGCGAATCCAGCACCGAGGTCCGCAGCCGGACCCGCAGCTCATCGCGCAGATCGACGATGCCCGGCGCGTTCGAGCGCGGCAGCACCGGTCCGGCGTACAACCGCAAGGCCGCGTCCACGTCGCCGGAGTCCAGCGCCGCGCGCAGGAAATCGATATCGGTGGCCACCGGCACCCGCAGCCGGTACGGCCGGGAACCGAACACCTCGGGGCCGACCACCGTGCGCAGCCGGGACATGGCCGCGCGGATGGTGCCGTTGTCCAGGTCGGTGTCGTCGAGCAGCAGGGCGAGATGGTCGGCGCCGAGCCCTTCGGGGTGCTCGGTGAGCAGCAGCAGGATCTCGGCATGACGTTGCGACAGCGGCACCCGCTTACCGGCGATACTCAGCTGCGGCTGGCCGAGACCGAGCACGTCCAGCCCGAGCCGGCCGCGGTCCGGTGCGGCCTCCAGTCGTTCGCGCGCCCCGGCCGGTGCGTGCCGGTCGGCGCGCATGGCCGTCAGCAGCAGATCCATTTCCGCCGCCGTGGCCGCCGCCTTCACCAGGGCCAGGATCTCCGGCCGGGCCACCCGGACACCACCGGCGATCATCAGCACGCCGACGAGCCGGCCGTCCGGATCGTGCACGGGGGCGGCGGCGCCGGTGAGCTGATGCAGGCGGTGCAGGAAATGTTCGGGGCCGTGGATCCAGGCGGCGCGTCCGGTGCGCACGACCATGCCGACGGCATTGGTGCCGATGCGGCGCTCGCTCAGGTCGTCACCGGCGCGCACGCCGATCTCGGCGGCGGCACTGATGCGCTCGGCGTCACCATGCACCGACAGCACCCGGCCGAACTGGTCGGCCACCACCACGATCAGCCCGGTCCGGGCGGCGTCCTCGACGAGCAGCTTGTCGATCAACGGCATCAGGGCGGCCATCGGATGGGCGTCGCGGTAGCGCTGCAGATCGGCGCCGCGCAGCCCGCGGCCGTCGACGACGTCCATCGGATCGATCCCACCGCGAACACTGCGCAACCACGATTCGAGCACCGCGGGGCGCAACAGACCGGCGAGCCGGGACAGCCGTTCACCACCGGCAGCGAGATATCCATGCGCTTGAGCGGCATAAGCTTCCAGTGCACCGAGCTGCGTGCCGGGTTCTACTCCATGCCGCGAGGGGCGACCACCCGCAAGATTGCTGACCATTTGCCTTTCACCTACGACAAACTGTACCGGCGGGTACCGGCAACGACCGGCGGATGATCAGGTTTGTCCGCCAGGTCACATACGTCACGCCCGTCCCGTGAGTGTGAGCCACGTAGCAGCCGCGGCCGCCCGGTCAGCCGGTCAGCAGTTCGGCGGCGCGCTCGCCGATCAGCACCGCCGTCGCCTGCGGTCCGCGGCCCAGCGGCACCGGGGCTATGGACAGGTCGGCCACCGCCAGACCGTCGATGCCGTGCACCCGGCAGCGGGCATCCACCACGGCGCGTTCGTCGGACGCGGCGCCCATCCGGCAGGTGCCCGACAGATGTTGCGAGGTGGCCAGGTGCGCGGTCAGCCATGCGTCGGAGACCGTGTCCGGAATCGGCTCGCCCGGAACCGCCGCCATCGCGTCCAGGATCTGCGCCGACAATCGCACGGCCGCGCGCAGCCGGTCCCGGTCCAGCCGCTGTTCCAGGTAGCGCTGATCGATCCACGGCGGGTCCGCCGGATCGGCCGAGCGCAGCCGCAGCTCACCGCTGCCGTGCGGGCGCATCAAGGCGAGCGCGAACTGGCGGAATCCGGGCCGGAAAGCCATGGTGTACGGCCGCATTTCGATATCGCCCAGCTCGAGCACGTATTCGAGCACCGGGCTGCGGCGCTCGGGCGCGTCGTGCCGGTAGTCGATGCCGATCTCGGGATGGTCGGTGCACCATGCACCGACCGGCAACGCCTGCACCACGGCAATGCCGAGCGCGCGCAGCCGGGCCGGATCGCCGATGCCCGAACGCAGCAGCAGCGCGGCCGATTCGATCGCGCCCGCGCACAGCACGATCCGATCGGCCGCGATGAACTCGGCGACGCCCGCGCGCAGGCATTCCACGCCGATCGCCCTGCTGCCGCGGAACCGGATCCGCAAGGCAGTCGTTTCGGCCGACACGGTGAGGTTTGGCCGGCCGAGCGCGGGCAGCAGATAAGCCTGTGCGCTGCCGACGCGCACGGTCGTGCCGTCGCGGTGCTCGACATTGGCGGGCACCGGGCCGAAGCCGGTGTCCGGCACGTCGGGGGCGTTCAAGTCCGGGATCTCGCCGAACCCGGACGCCGCGGCCGCCGCGACGAACGCCTCGGTGAGCGGGGTCAGGATGGCCGGGCGACGCACCGGGATGGGCCCGTCGGCGCCGTGCCCGGGTTGTGCGCCGAAGTCGTGATCGTGTTCCAGACGGCGCATCGGCGCGAGCAGCTCGTCGTAAGTCCAGCCGTCCGTGCCGATCTCACGGTGCCACGCGGCGAAATCGGCGGCGGGCGCGCGCACGAAATAGCAGCCGTTGACCGAGCCCGACCCGCCGATCACCCGGCCGCGCACGGTGGGGCCGGTGGTGGTCGCGGTCAACTGGATCGGGTAGTGCCACAGCAGCGCCTGATCGCCGAGGGGCAGCACGGTGGCATCGCGCAAGCCGGGCGGAAACGCCTCGGGCGCCGACCACATCGGCCCCGCCTCCAGCACCCGCACCCGATGATCCGGATCGGCGCTCAGCCGGGCGGCGAGCACACAGCCCGCGCTGCCACCGCCGACGATCAGCGTGTCAGCCATCCGGTGCCGCCGACGCTCAGCGCGGCGGTGCGGTGGGCTTGAGCGCTTCGATACTGCGCGCCCGCCACGCGCCCAGCCACAGGCCGGTGCCGTAGGCGAGGTCGTCGATGCGGCGGAAGGCGATGTAGCGCAACGGGTCGAGCCCGCCGGCGTCGCGGTGGGTGAACCAGTCGGCCAGGCCGTCGGCCAGCGCCATCGTCACCGCGATGCGCCGGATCCGGCGCGAGGCCACCATGGCGATCACGGTGACCGGCCAATAGTGCCTGCACATCGCCGAGGCCAGCCTCCAGAGTCCGGCGAAGAATCCGCGGGCCAGGTAGATCGCGGCGATCCGGGTGGGATTGTCGAGTTCGCCGAACACGCGGCGCAATCGGCCCAGCGCGGCCACCAGCGTGAGCACGCCGCCGACGAAACCCCACCGGGTGAGCGTGCCGAACAGCACCGCCGCCAGCATGGTCCACGACGGCACCGACAGCGGCGAGACCATGCCCGCGTGCCGGGCGCCCAGCGGGGCGGCGCCGGTGCCGTAGAACATCTTCCGGTTGAACCAGGCCCGGAACGAGACCCGGTGATCGTGGGCGACGTGCGCGGCCGGCTCGTAGCGCAGCCGCCAGCCGGCCCGCTCCAGCCGCCAGCACAGGTCGACGTCCTCGGCGACGTGCATCGACTCGTCGAACCCGCCCTCGGCCAGCAGCGCTCCGCGCCGCACCAGCAGCGCCGCGCTCGGCACGTACGACACCATCCCGCGCGACTGCACCGCCGATTCGCGCCGGCCCAGATCCAGCGAGGACCGGGTGTGTTCGTAGCGGGCCAGCGCGTTGGACTCCGGGTCCAGCGCGACGATCCGCGGCGCCACCAGCGCGACCTCCGGATCGCTGAAATGGCCGAGCATCACCTCGAGCCAGCCGCTGCGCGGCACCACATCCGAATCCAGGAACGCCACGAACTCGGTTGCCGCCGCCCGCAATCCGGCATTGCGCGCCGCCGCCGGGCCCAGGGCGCGCTCGTGGCGCAGCACGCTGACCTGGCAGCGGCCGTCGGCCACCGGCGGCACCCGCACCGGCTGATCGGAGCCGTCGTCGACGACGATGACGTTGTGCCCGCGCAGCGCGGCCAGCAGCCGGACCAGACCCTCGGCATTGTTGTGCAGCGGCACGATGACGGTGACGTCCTCGGGTGAGGGCAACAGCCGCGGGCGCGGGTTGGCCACCCCGGAATCGAGCAGCCGCCTGGCAACGACGGCGGACTTCGGGCCGTTGACCTCGAGGTACCCGTCGCCGATCATTTCGGCGGCTTCCGGGGCAAGGCGCAGCAACCTCGCGGGTGTTCCTCCGATCAGGATGCGTCCCCCGGAGTATGCGCGTACCCGTGGATCGATCCGCACCCCGAATCCGTCGGGAAGGCGATCATGGCGCATTCCTGGCATGTTAGACGGAGTTCGCTCGGCTGACATCAACAGTCGCGAAACACGCAACCAGTTCCGGAGTATTTCGCGTGGTAGGCCCGGTAACCGACAGGATCTGCGTTGCTGAAGGATCGCTGGGCGAGTCTTCGCTTCGACGGCAACCGAATGGCAATCGCGTACCGCGCGGTCGGCGCGCGAGCCCCGCGGGACCCGCGCACCGATTCCGGCTAACGCCGCGCGGCTACCCCAGCGGGCTTTCGTCACAAGCCCGCGAGGGCCGCCGCGGCGGCGTGGTCAAGGTGAGCGGAACGGGCCCGGATTTGCGGCCACCGGAACGCCGCGGGGCACTGCGCCGCGAATGATCCACCGACGACCGCGGCACCACCCGGCCGGCGTCGGCGAGCGCCGCCGCACCGTAGCCCTGCACGCACTCCGGGTCCGGTCCGTCGGCGGGCAGGCCGGTGAAGAACTTCGCCGCCATGCAGCCACCGCGGCACGCATCGTAATGCGCACACGACGAGCAGGCGCCGCCGCCGGAGAGTTCGCGCAACTGCCCGAACAGCTCCGATTCGCGCCACACGCTCGCGAAACCACCGTCGGACACCACGTTTCCGGCGTGGAAGCGGTCGTGAATCGCGAACGGGCAGGCGTAGACGTCACCCACCGGGTCGACCAGGCACACCACCCGGCCGGCCCCGCACATGTTCAACCCGGGCAGCGCCTCGCCGAAGGCCGAGAGGTGGAAGAACGAGTCGCCGGTGAGCACCCCCTCGCCATTGCGCAGCAGCCATTCGTAGAGCTCGCGCTGCTGTTCGGGCAGCGGGTGCAGCTCGTCCCACACGTCGGCGCCACGGCCGGACGGACGCAACCGCGTCAATCGCAACGTGGCGCCGTAGCGATCGGCGATCTCCCGGAACTGGTCGAGCTGGGCGATATTGTGCCGGGTCGCCACCACCGACAGCTTGGCGTCCTTGAACCCCGCCGCGGCAAGGTTTTCCAGCGCCCGGATGGCCATGTCGTAGGACCCCGGCCCGCGCACCGCGTCGTTGACCGCGGCGTCGGCGCCGTCGAGCGAGATCTGCACGTCCACATAGTCACTGGCGGCCAGCCGCGCGGCGACCTCCGGCGTGATCCGAACACCGTTGGTGGAGAACTTGACTCCGACCTGGTGCGCGGTGGCGTAGTCGACCAGCTCCCAGAAGTCCGGGCGCACCGTCGGTTCGCCGCCGCCGATATTGACGTAGAAGATCTGCATGCGCTGGAACTCGTCGATGAGCGCCTTGCACTGTTCGGTGCTCAGTTCGCGCGGATCGCGCCGCCCCGACGACGACAGGCAGTGCACGCAGGACAGGTTGCACGCGTAGGTGAGTTCCCAGGTCAGGCAGATCGGTGCGGCCAGGCCGGATTCGAAGCGATCCACCAGCCGCACGGCGCGGTCGTCGGCGGTGGCGAAGGTCATCGGCTCTGGCGGCGCGGCCAGCGGTGCGGAATCGGGCGCGCCGACGATCATCTGCGAATCGGCCAGCTGCGCCAGCGCTTTCGCATACGGTGCGGCGGCCGCGTCATCGATGCCCGCGGCCCTCATAGCCGTGCGGACCGACGGCTGAGCGGGCAGTGACCGCACGATCTCGACGATCCTGGGGTTCTTCAGAAACGACAGCTTCCGCGTGCCGAAGTGATACAGCAACGCGCCGAACGGTTCCGGCCGCAGGGCGACTCGCGGATGCAGTTGCCAGCGGGTATCGAGATCGAGCATGGTCACCGCTCCTCTCAGCTCAGTAGACGCCGCACATACCGTCGATGGAGACCTCTTCGATGAGCGATTCCTCCACCAGCGGTGTGTCCTCGGCCGAGCGCTGCGCGACGGCCGCGATCGGGCCGCGGTTGTCGGTGTCGGCGGGTCCGTTGAGCCCCTGATCCGGCATGGCTACCTCCACTCTGTTGGCACTGTGGTCGCGGCCACAGGTGTAGCCGCGCTCACACACCATAACGTCATGAACTGACAAAAAGAAGCCGTTTCGGCTGACGAACCGACAGCGCCGGACCGGAGCCCTCTAAACTTTCCGGTGGCAAGCAGCTGAACAGGACGTGACGGGCCCACGCGCCCGCGGTGGTAGAGGTGGCATGGGAGTCGGGCGAACGCAGGCCAGCGGGGGCGGTAATACCCTCTCCGAATCAGAGATCGTCGAGGCCGCACTGAGAGTGGTCCGCGCCGACGGCGTGGACAAGCTCTCGATGCGCCGACTATCGCGCGAACTGGGCGTTTCGCCGATGGCCCCGTACTACTACGTGGCCGATAAGCGGGAGCTACTCGATCTGGTGGCCACGGCCGCACTGGCGGGTGTGCGCAAGCCGCCGCCGGAGTCGGGCCCGTGGCAGCAGCGGCTGCGTGAACTCATCGACCAGATCGATGAGAAACTACGCAAGCACCCCGGCCTCGGCGATGTGCTGATCGAGCAGATGCTCGGCAAGCAGCTCGACATCATCGCCGCGGTGATGGAGATCCTGTTCGACGCGGGATTCAGCGATCGCAACGTGCTGGCCGCCTACGCGACCATCCACACCTTCCTGTTCGGTCGCAGCCGGGTGAACCCGCGTGACCGGTCGGTGCTGACCGATGTCACGTTGCCCGATGCGGTGGCCCGCGCCACCAAATACATGCCCGACCTGCGCGGCAAGTATTCGTACGACTTCGGCATGGGCGTGCTGATCGCCGGGCTGGAAGCCCAGCTTGTCGAGCAGCCCGATCCCGACGTACGATAAAACTGAAACACGTTCTAGTTTTGCCATCCGGTACCGGATCGGCCGCGCACACGTTCGAGAGGACGCCATGACCACCGTCGAAGTTCCACACGGCTCACGATCGGTCGTGCTGCGGGTAGCCGCGGTCATCGCCGAGACCGCCGACACCTGCTCGCTGGTCTTCGACGTGCCCGAGGAGCTGCGCGAACGCTTCCAGTACCAGCCGGGCCAGTTCCTGACCCTGCGTATCCCCAGCGACCTGACCGGCTCGGTCGCGCGCTGCTATTCGCTGGCCAGCTCGCCCTACACCGACGACCGGCCCAAGGTCACCGTCAAGCGCACCGAAGGCGGCTACGGCTCCAACTGGCTCTGCGACAACATCACCGCGGGCTCCGAGATCGAGGTGCTGCCGCCGTCGGGCGTGTTCACCCCGAAGGACCTGGACGAGGACCTGCTGCTGTTCGGCGCGGGCAGCGGCATCACCCCGGTCATGTCGATCCTGAAATCGGCACTGGCCCGCGGCACCGGCAAGATCGTGCTGGTCTACGCCAACCGCGATCCGGGATCGGTGATCTTCGCCGCCGAACTGCGCGAACTCGCCGACAAGGAGCCGCAGCGGCTGACCGTCATCCACTGGCTGGAACCGCTGCAAGGCCTGCCCACCGCCGACGCACTCGCCGGCCTGGTCCGCCCCTACACCGGCTACCGCGCCTTCATGTGCGGCCCGCGCCCGTTCATGGACCGCGTGCACGACGCGCTGGCCCAACTCGACGTCCCGCGCAACCGCACCCACGCCGAGGTCTTCAACTCCCTCGCCGGTGACCCGTTCGCCGATCAGGCGCCGGTGGAGGTCAGCGACGAGGAAGCCGCCGACGCCGCCACCGTCGAGGTGGAACTCGACGGCGAGGTGCACGAACTACGCTGGCCGCGCAAGCAGACCCTGGTCGACATCATGCTGTCCAAGGGCCTCGACGTCCCCTACTCCTGCCAGGAAGGCGAATGCGGCTCCTGCGCCTGCACCGTCCTGGAAGGCAAAGTCGAAATGGCGAACGCCGAAATCCTCGACCCCGAGGACATCGAAAACGGCTACATCCTCGGCTGCCAGGCGCGGCCGGTCACCGATCATCTGAAGATCCAGTTCTGAGTGCCGGCTACCGCATCGCGCGGTAGCGGGCCCGGCTCTCCGGATCCAGATGTTCGGTGGCGTAACTCAATGCGGTGCGCCCCATCTGCGCCGCATGCCGGTCCAGGAAGTCGGTCAGCAGCTGCCGGTCGACGCGCTTGCCCACCTCGCGCAGCATCCAGCCGAGCGCTTTCTGGATGAGATCGTGCCGGTCGCCGAGTAGCCGCTCGGCGACCGCGAACGTGGTCGACGCGTCGCCGGCCTTGATGAAGGCGAACGTGGACAGCAACGCGACCCGTCGCTCCCACAACGCCTCCGAATCGGCCAGCTCGAGCAGCAGATCGTGCGGTTTGTCGAGCAGCCAGGGCCCGACGATCCGCTCGGCCGAGACGTCGACCAGATCCCAGTTGTTCACCCGGCCGCGTCGCACCGCGTCCAGGTAGAACCGCACCATCTCGGCGCGGGCGGCCTCGTCGAAGGTGCGTGGTTTCGACGCCTTCGCGAAGCGGTTGTTCAGGATGATCAGAGCCGCCAGCCGCTCCTCGTGTACGGGGCTGTCGAGCAGCACGCCGATCTCGGAGAGCGGCAGCGCGGCAAAGCGTTTGGCGACGGAACGGGTGGCGGGAACGCGCACGCCGATGAAGACGTCGCCCTCACCGTACTCGCCCGGCCCGGTTTTGAAGAACCGTTGCAGGTGCACGGCATCGGCCGGGTCGGCGTGTTCGGCGAGCGCGGCCCGCACCTGCTCGGCGGTGGGGTTCTCGGTCATCAGCCGGCCTCCCGGTCGCGGTTGCCGAACGGTCAATCCGTCGCGCCGAGCGCCCGTCCGGGTTCGAAAGCGGCAGCGGCCGCGGGCAGTTCGCCGGGGCGGCCGCTGTTGAACACCTGCACCGTACCGTTGCCGGTGCTCGGCCGGCCCAGGGCATCCATGCGCCGGATCGTCTGCGCGGCAACGGCTTGGGCGCTGTCGAACAGCCGCACGCCGTCCGGCAACGCGGCCACGATGCTGTCCACCACCAGCGGATAGTGGGTGCAGCCGAGAACCACGCCCTCCACATCGTCGGGAGTCTGCTCGGCCGCCGCCTCGATCGCCGCGCGGGCGGCCACCAGATCGCCGGCGTCGATCGCATCGGCCAGGCCGTGGCAGGCCACGCCGGTGACGGTCGCCTCGCCGCCGAAGCGGGCGATGAGGTCGGCTTGATAGCGGCTCGCGGTGGTAGCCGCGGTGGCCCAGACCGCCACCGAGCGGCAGGCGGCCGCGGCGGGTTTGATCGCGGGCACGGTGCCGATCACCGGAATGTCCGGGCCGACGTCCGCGCGGACGTGGTCGAGGGCGGTCACGCTGGCGGTATTGCACGGCAGCACGATCACCTCCGCGCCCATCGTCAACGAGGCGCGCGCTGTCGCGACCACCCGCTCGATCACCCAGTCCTCGGGTTTGGGCCCCCACGGCGCGCCATCGGGATCCAGCTGCAACACCAGATCCACATCCGGCCGCAGCTTGCGCAGCCATGCCGCTGTCGGCAGCGAGCCGAGACCGGAATCGATGAGCGCGACGATCACACCCCTAAAGGTATTAGCCCGCGTCGAGCAGCTCCGCCACCGGGGCACCTGCCGCGATCTTCGCCCTGGTCTTCATCACCTTGGCGGTCATCCCGGCGCCGACCACGCCGGTGAGCGTGCCATCCTGGGCGTAGTAGACCAGGAACTTGCGGCCGTCGTCGGAGACGATGTGTATCTCGTCAGCGGGCCCCGGCGTGCCCAGGGCCTGGATCTTCACGTCGTACTGATCGCTCCAGAAGTAGGGCACCCGCGCCGCGGTCGGCGGTTCGGCGCCCAGCAGCGCGCAGGCCAGCAGTTTCGCCGGCTCACCCGCATTGGTCCAATGCTCGACGCGGGTGCGCGCACCGTCGTCGTGCAGCCAGGCCGCGACATCGCCCACGGCCCACACGCCCGGCGCCGAGGTACGCCCGACCTCGTCGGCGAGCACGCCGCCACCGGCCGACGGTTCGGCCAGCTCGATACCGGATTCGGCCAGCCACTCGGTGACCGGCCGCGATCCGACCCCGATCACCACCAGATCCGCCGCCACCTCGGACCCATCGGTCAGCAGCGCGCCGCGTACCCGGCCGGCGTCGTCGGCCAGCAGCGAATCGACGCCGATACCGCAGCGCAGATCCACGCCTTCGTCCCGGTGCATCCGCGCCACCAGGGCACCGACCTTTTCGCCGAGCACCGAGGCCAGCGGCGTCGGCTGCGGCTCCACCAGCACCACCGGCACACCACAGGCGCGGAAACTGGCGGCCACCTCGCAGCCGATGAAGCCGGCGCCGATGACGAGCGCGGTGGTGGCCTCGCCGACCTCGGCGCGCAGGGCGGTGGCGTCGTCGTGGTCGCGCAGCACGTGCACACCGTCGAGGTCGGGCAGGCCGGGGAGTTTGCGCGGGCGCAGTCCGGTGGCGATGATCAGGTCGCTGTAGTCGAGGACGGAGCCGTCGGCCAGCCGCACCCGGCGGGCCTCGGTGTCGAGCCCGACCGCCTCGTGATTCAGGCGCAGATCGATCTTCTTCTCGGTGAAGAATTCCGCGGGCCGCAGCGTGGTGTCGTCGGTTTCGCCGCGCACGAACTGCTTGGACAGCGGCGGACGATCGTACGGCGGCCGGGATTCGGCGCCGAGCAGGATCAGCTCGCCCTCATACCCCGCGCGGCGCAACTCCTCCGCGGTGCGCAAGCCGGCCAGACCGGCCCCCACGATCACGATCGGCGCAGCAGTCATGCCCGCAATCCCTTCCTCCGGGCCGTGCGTCCGGCCACTCACTGACGACAGTCCACCCTAACGTCCGCTTGGTCGGTGCGGTTGTGAGGGCAGTCACCTTTACCGTGCCATCGATTGCCACGCAATCGTGTCCATTCCTATATCGACCGGGCGGTCAATCAGGTCTATACCGAGGTCAGGACAGATTTTCGGGTCTGTCCGCACCAGCAAATGCAAGGAGGCATTTATGTTCACCGAAAGCCGTGCGCAAGATTTCCTGGCCGTAGTGCTGGGCGTCTTCGCCGCACTCTCACCGCTATGGGTGGAGACCAACGATCGGGCCATGTGGTCGTTGATCGTGCTCGGTGTGCTCATCGCACTGACCGGTCTGGCGCAGATGTACCGAGCTGAGATGGCCTCCGCCGATTACGCGATGGGCCTGTTCGGCGTGCTGATGTTCCTGTCCCCGTGGGTCATGGACTTCAGCGGCTTCAGTGGCGCATCCTGGACCGCATGGGTGGTCGGGGTCGTGACGGTAGTGGTCGCGGTGGCAGCGTTGCCGGCGGTGTCGGGCCGGTTGCACGGTATGGCTCCGCATCACTGACGGATATGACCAGACCCCGTCGAGCCGGGCGTCGCCGCAGCGCGAAAACCGACGGCGACGCCCGTCAACTCATCCTGGACGCGGCCGAGAAGCTGTTCGCCGCACAGGGTTTCGACGGCACCCCGACGGCGGCCATCGCCGCGACCGCCGGTGTGCCCAAGGGGCTGGTTTTCTACTATTTCCCCACCAAGAACTCGATTCTGTCGGCGCTGATGGCCGAACGTGTGCCACCGCAGCCGATCAACGACATCGGCGCCGTCGTCGCACCCGGCGATCCGGTGGCCAGTCTGGTCAATCTCGATGCGGCGCTGAATCTTCGCGACCATCACTCCTCGGTGCTGCGGGTGATCATGTGGCGCGAGGCCGACACCCACCCCGACGTCCGCCGCCAGCTACGTCAGCTGCGCGATCAACTCCTCGACGTCACCGCCCGCGTCCTCCAGGCCAGCGCACCCACCCCGGTCCGCCCCGGCACCCTGCGCGCCTGCGCCGCCGCCTGGGTCTCGGCCATGTTCGCCATAGCCAGCACCGACCGGCTGCACGCCCTCGACGGCGTCCCCCTCCCCTCGGCCGAGGAGATCCTCAACGTGGCCCAGGTGGTCGCGGCGGGCATGACGCAATTGGGTTGACCTCGATCGATGGCTCGCCGAGACGACCGAGGCTGCGTCTCCTCGGCGCCGCCGCGTGGTAGCAATACCTGCCATGCAGGTTATCCAGCGTTTGATAACCGGCGCGCTCGTCGGCGCCTCTGCGGTTCTGCTGGCCGGGACGGCTACCGCCCCGGCGTTACCTCGCTACCCTGCGGCCGACCCGGATCCCTTCTACTCCCAGCCGGCCGACCTTGCCTCCTACCAGCCCGGTGACGTGCTCGCGGTGCGGCGGCTGCCGCCACTGCTGACCTTCCCTGGCACCACGCTGACGCTGGTCAAATTCCGCTCCACGAATTCGCGCGGGCTGCCCATCGCGGCCACCACCACGGTCTTGACCCCGCCGGGTCATCGGCCGGATGGTCCGCTGCTGTCCTACCAGCACATCATCAACGGGCTGGGCCCGCGCTGCGCGATCTCGCGGGTGCTCTACACCGCCGACCCGAATCTGCAGGTGCGCGAGGCGGTCGCGTTGAATGTGCTGCTGCTGCGCGGCTGGAGCATCGCGCTGCCGGATCACCTCGGCCCGACCTTCGCCTACGGTGCGGCCCGGCTCGGCGGGCAGATCACCCTCGACGGAATCCGTGCCGCCCAACGTGTTCCGGAGCTCGCGGTGCAGCACAGCCCGGTCGCGATGGCCGGCTATTCCGGCGGCGGCATGGCCACGGCCTGGGCGGCGGCGCTCGCACCCACCTACGCACCGGAGCTGAAACTGGCCGGCGCCGCGGCAGGCGGGGTGCCGGCGAATCTGGTGCGGATGCTGGAAGCGTTGCAGTTCAACCCGCATCCGGGATTCGGACTGGTGATGGCGGCGGGCATCGGGCTCGAACGCGAATACCCGGACCGGTTCCCGATCAGCGATCACCTCAACCCGACCGGTCTGGCGGCCCGCGACCAGATGGCCAACGGGTGCACCAACGAGATCATCGCCACCGGCGCCGGCCGCAGCGTCCGCGATTACGCCAGCAACACCTCGCTCATGTACGACGCCGACGCCCGCGCGGTCGTCGAAGAGAACAGCCTCGAACTCTTCGACGGCATCCCGAATATGCCCATCTTCGAATGGCATTCACCCACCGACCCGCTCATCCCGATCGACTCCATCGTCGCCACCAACCGGCGCTACTGCGCAGCGGGCGTACCGGTGCAAGCCGAGCTGACGGCGTCACCGGAGCATCTGTCGGCGGCGGTGCTCGGCGTGCCGAGCATGGTGGCGTGGCTGGATGCGCGATTCCGCGGCGAACCGGCACCGAGCAACTGCTGACTGGCCGAAACCGCCGAAAAACATCCACTGCGGTAAGAATGACCCCATGGATGCCGATTACAACGGTCTCGGAGATGGACTTCGCGCGCGCCAGGAGGGTTTTCACCGCACCGAACGGGAGCCGGCCGAACCGGCCGTCGCCATGGCTGCCGGGCTGACGGGAGCGGACACGAACAGCAACGGGGCGATCACCAACGGGTCGCTGCCCACCCGGACGGCCGCGCAGCCCTCCGCTTTCGACTGGTCCCCGGCTCCGTTGCCGCCCATGCCGGAACCGCGGCGCTCGGCCCCCGCGCCGGAACCCGAGCCCACCCAGGGCATCGGACTGACCGGCGTGGACAATGCGGCGAGCACGCCCGCCCCGGCGCCGCCGGCGGCCGAAACCCCCGCTCCCGCAACGCCGGAACCGGAAGAACCCGCCCCGGCACCGGCCCCGCGCCAGCCGATCCCCTCACGCCGCGCGGCCCGCGCCGCCGCCGAAGCCGAGGCCCCCGCCGAACCCGAACTCCCCCTGCCGAACCCCGACGGCGGCGTCGACCTGCACCGCATCATGCGACTACTGCTGGCCAGCGACGAACTCAACGCCCTGGCCACCAAGGCCGAATCCGGCACCCTCTCCCCCGAGGAAGTCGTGCGAACCGCCCGCCGCACCCGCGCCGCCGCGGTCGAGGTGATCTCCGCCTGGTACGGCGGCTCCACCCAGATGGTGAAGTTCGCCCAGGCACTGTTACAGGCCGCCGGCGAATCGGACTGAGAAGTCCTGGCCGCACCGGCCGGCCGTAAAGATCTCGCGAAAGACAAAACGGCGCCGCTCCTTTCGGAGCGGCGCCGTTTCGGCTGGTACGTCAGATCACTTGATGATCTTGGTGACGCGACCGGCGCCGACGGTGCGGCCACCTTCGCGGATCGCGAAGCGCAGGCCCTCGTCCATGGCGACCGGCTGGATCAGCTTGACCGACATCTCGGTGTTGTCACCGGGCATGACCATCTCGGTGCCCTCGGGCAGGGTCACAACGCCCGTCACGTCAGTGGTACGGAAGTAGAACTGCGGACGGTAGTTGTTGAAGAACGGGGTGTGGCGGCCACCCTCGTCCTTGGACAGGATGTAGGCCTGGCCCTCGAACTCGGTGTGCGGGGTGGTGGTGCCCGGCTTCACGACGACCTGGCCGCGCTCCACGTCCTCGCGCTTGATGCCACGAACCAGCAGACCGACGTTGTCGCCCGCCTGGCCCTGGTCGAGCAGCTTGCGGAACATCTCGATACCGGTGACCGTGGTCTTGGTCTTCTCCGGGCGGATGCCGACGATCTCGACTTCCTCGTTCACGTTGATCACGCCACGCTCGACGCGACCGGTGACGACGGTGCCACGACCGGTGATGGTGAAGACGTCCTCGACGGGCATCAGGAACGGCTTGTCGGTCTCACGCACCGGGTCCGGGATGGACTCGTCGACAGCGTTCATGAGCTCGACGACCGAGTCGACCCACTTCTGGTCGCCCTCGAGCGCCTTCAGGCCGGAGACGCGGACGACGGGGGCGTCCTCGTCGAACTCCTGCGAGGCCAGCAGCTCGCGGACCTCCATCTCGACGAGCTCGAGGATCTCCTCGTCGTCGACCATGTCCGACTTGTTCAGCGCGACCAGGATGTAGGGCACGCCGACCTGACGGGCGAGCAGCACGTGCTCGCGGGTCTGCGGCATCGGGCCGTCGGTGGCGGCGACCACGAGGATGGCGCCGTCCATCTGCGCCGCACCGGTGATCATGTTCTTGATGTAGTCGGCGTGACCCGGGGCGTCGACGTGCGCGTAGTGGCGCTTCTCGGTCTGGTACTCGACGTGGGAGATGTTGATCGTGATACCACGAGCCTTCTCCTCAGGCGCCTTGTCGATCTGGTCGAAAGCGAAGCTCTCGTTCAGATCCGGGTACTTGTCAGCCAGCACCTTGGTGATCGCTGCAGTCAGCGTGGTCTTGCCGTGGTCGACGTGACCGATGGTGCCGATGTTGACGTGCGGCTTCGTCCGCTCGAACTTCGCCTTCGCCACTGTGGTGTCCTCCTGGACTTGTTGGTGCGTGCAGTTGCAGCAGTGCGGTTTTTACTTACAGGGGTCGTGCAGACGCCCGGCCGATGGGGCAGGACAGGTGTCCTGCCCCGTCGTACTACTCGCCGGTCGCCTTGGCGATGATCTCCTTCGACACGTTGGCCGGAACCTCCGCGTACGAATCGAACACCATGGAGTAGTTCGCCCGGCCCTGGGTCTTCGACCGCAGGTCACCGATGTAGCCGAACATCTCCGAGAGCGGAACCAGCGCCTTGACGACACGGGCACCACTGCGTTCCTCCATGGCCTGGATCTGGCCACGGCGGGAGTTCAGGTCGCCGATCACATCGCCCATGTAGTCCTCGGGCGTGATGACCTCGACCGCCATGAGCGGTTCGAGGATCACCGGACCGGCCTTCTTGGCCGCTTCCTTCAGGGCCTGCGAGCCGGCGATCTTGAACGCCATCTCCGAGGAGTCGACGTCATGGTACGCGCCGTCGAGCAGAGTCACCTTCAGGTTGACCAGCGGGTAACCGGCGAGCACACCGTACTGCATGGCGTCCTGCGCACCGGCGTCGACCGATGGGATGTACTCGCGCGGCACGCGGCCACCGGTGACCTTGTTCTCGAACTCGTAGGTCGCGCCGTCCTCGCCGACGAACGGCTCGACCGCGATGATGACCTTCGCGAACTGACCGGAGCCACCGGTCTGCTTCTTGTGCGTGAATTCGAGCTTCTCGACCGGACGGGTGATCGTCTCGCGGTAGGCCACCTGCGGCTTACCGACGTTCGCCTCGACCTTGAACTCGCGCTTCATCCGGTCGACGAGGATGTCCAGGTGCAGCTCGCCCATGCCGCCGATGACGGTCTGGCCGGTCTCCTGGTCCAGCTTCACCGAGAAGGTCGGGTCTTCTTCCGACAGCTTCTGGATGGCGGTGCCGAGCTTCTCCTGGTCGGACTTGGTCTTGGGCTCGATGGAGACCTCGATGACCGGGTCCGGGAAGGTCATGGACTCGAGCACGATCTGGTTGTTCGGATCGCACAGGGTGTCACCGGTGGTGGTGTCCTTGAGGCCGATGACCGCGTAGATGTGGCCGGCGGAGACCACGGGAACCGGGTTCTCCTTGTTGGAGTGCATCTGGAACAGCTTGCCCAGGCGCTCCTTCTTGCCCTTGGTCGCGTTGATGACCTGGGCGCCGGAGTCGACCTTGCCGGAGTACACGCGGATGTAGGTCAGCTTGCCGAAGAACGGGTGCACCGCGATCTTGAACGCCAGGGCCGCGAACGGCTCGTCGGCGCTCGGCTTGCGGGAGATGACCTCTTCCTCGTTGCCTGGGACGTGACCCTGCACGGACTCGACGTCCAGCGGCGAGGGCAGGTAGTCCACAACGGCGTCGAGCATGGGCTGCACGCCCTTGTTCTTGAACGCCGAACCACACAGCACGGGGTAGAGCTCGGAGCTGACGGTCATCTTGCGGATGGCGCCCTTGATCTCATCGATCGTGAGCTCTTCGCCACCGAAGAACTTCTCCAGCAGCGCCTCGTCCGACTCGGCGACGGTCTCGAGCAGCTCCTGACGGTACTGCTCGGCCTTCTCCTTCAGGTCGGCCGGGATTTCCTGGACCTCGTACTTCTCACCGAGCTTGGTCTCGCCGGTCCACACCTTGGCGTTCATCTCGACCAGGTCGACGATGCCCTCGAAGGTGTCCTCCGCGCCGATCGGCAGCTGGATGACCAGCGGCTTCGCGCCGAGGCGGTCCTTGATGGTCTGCACGGTGAAGTAGAAGTCCGCACCGAGCTTGTCCATCTTGTTGACGAAGCAGATGCGCGGCACGTCGTACTTGTCGGCCTGACGCCACACCTGCTCGGACTGCGGCTCGACACCTTCCTTGCCGTCGAAGACGGCGACGGCGCCGTCGAGCACGCGCAGCGAACGCTCCACCTCGACGGTGAAGTCCACGTGGCCCGGGGTGTCGATGATGTTGATCTGGTTCTGGTTCCAGAAACACGTCACCGCCGCGGAGGTGATGGTGATGCCGCGTTCCTGTTCCTGTTCCATCCAGTCGGTGGTCGAGGCACCGTCGTGGGTCTCACCGATCTTGTAGTTCACACCGGTGTAGAACAGGATTCGTTCGGTTGTCGTCGTCTTGCCCGCATCGATGTGGGCCATGATGCCGATGTTGCGGACCTTGTTCAGGTCGGTGAGCACGTCCTGTGCCACGGAAATCTTCCCCGCTCTGCTTCGTTAGCGATCAGCTAGTTGGGATTCTCGGGGACGACCGGGGAGGTCGTCTCTATGTCAACGCCGGAAGCGGCACCGAAGTGCCGCCCCGGGCGAATCGACTGGGCATGTTCGGAGCCCTGCGTGGTGACGACCAGCTGCCGCCTCCGGGCTTGACCTCACATGCCGTGATACCTGCCGACCCCACCAGCGATGGGCCGGGCAGACGTCACCAGCGGTAGTGCGCGAACGCCCGGTTGGACTCGGCCATCTTGTGGGTGTCCTCGCGGCGCTTCACCGAGGCGCCGAGGCCGTTGCTGGCGTCGAGCAGCTCGTTGGCCAGACGCTCGACCATGGTCTTCTCCCGACGCGCGCGGGAGAAGTTGACCAGCCAGCGCAGCGCCAGGGTGTTGGCACGGCCGGGACGGACCTCGACCGGCACCTGGTAGGTGGCGCCACCGACGCGACGCGGCTTGACCTCGAGCGACGGCTTGACGTTGTCGAGCGCGCGCTTGAGGGTCACGACCGGATCGGTGCCGGTCTTCTCGCGCGCCTGCTCGAGTGCACCGTAGACGATGCGCTCGGCGGTCGACTTCTTGCCGTCGAGCAGGATCTTGTTGACCAGCTGGGTGACCAGCGGCGACCCGTAGACCGGGTCATTGATCAACGGACGCTTGGGAGCGGGGCCCTTGCGCGGCATATCAGCTCTTCTCCTTCTTGGCGCCGTAGCGGCTGCGGGCCTGCTTGCGGTTCTTCACACCCTGGGTGTCGAGGGAACCGCGGATGATCTTGTAGCGCACACCGGGGAGGTCCTTCACACGACCGCCACGGACGAGCACCATCGAGTGCTCCTGCAGGTTGTGGCCTTCACCCGGGATGTACGCCGTGACCTCGACCGCGCTGGTCAGGCGAACACGCGCGACCTTACGCAGCGCGGAGTTCGGCTTCTTCGGGGTCGTGGTGTACACACGCGTGCACACGCCACGGCGCTGCGGGCTCCCCTTGAGGGCCGCGGTCTTGGTCTTGGCGACCTTGTCACGGCGACCCTTACGGACCAGCTGGTTGATGGTTGGCATAGACCGGCTTTCCTTATTGGTTAATGCGGTGTCGTATACGTGTCATCGAGCATTCACTCGCACGTCCGGCCACGTTTCTCGCGTCCCGAGGTCGGGCGTGTCGCGCGCAGGTCAGGGGCCCAATTCAGGGCACGCTGGAACTGTCAGCCGCTCTCGCTGGCCTACGTTCTGCGCTCGAACTTGCCCGCATGCTTCCGGGCACAGCGATCCACGATACTCGGCGGCCGGAGCATGGGTCAAAGCGGGGTCGATCACGCGGCCGGCCGCGCGGCGCTCACCTGGCCAGATTCAAGGTCAGCTCCACGAGTTTCTTGGCGGCGCCGCACGGATCGGGATGCGCCGAGCCGGGCCGGTAGTTCACCCACCATCCCACGATGCCGGTGTCGGCGGCACTCGCGCTCACACCACAGGAGTCGGGATCGCCGGGCCGCCGTGTCTCGAGCGCGCTGCGGCCCTGCACGGTGATCGTCGTCGTGGTGTAGCCGAGCTTGTCGTTGTTGGTGCGCTCGTTGTTGAGCGAGCCGATCTCGTACCAGTTCAGTGTGACCATGCCGCCGCCGGTCGCGCCGCCCTCCAGATCCCACATGCAGACCGCGCCGTAGAACGACGGCTGCACGAAGCCGGTCTCGTCGACGACCTTCGCGATCTGATCCTGGGAGACCACATCGCATTCGCGCAGCAGCTTGTCGAAATCGGTGTTCACCGTGCTCGCCTCGGCGGCGCCGGCCGGTTGAGCCGACCCCTCCACGGTGCGTCCGCATCCGCCGAGGACCAGGGTCAGGCCGACGGCCGCCGTCACCGCCATCGTCGCGCGCACGCGTGCGCCCCCGCCGCTCATCACCGCTCCCCTCATTGCAGCCTCTGCACGGTCAGCTCGGCCAGCTTGCGCATCTTGTCGCACGGGTTGCCGCCATTGGCCTCGAACAACCCGTAGGACATCGACCATTCGAAGAAGTCGTCGCCGATCTGCACCGCGAGGTCGCAGACCGAGCCGCTCGGCTCCAGCGCCTGGAAGCCGGTCTTGCCCGCCACCTCGATCGACTGCGGGTTGCGGCCCTGGGTGGTGACCCAGGCGCGTTCGCGTTCGATCGGGCTGCCGCGGAAGGAGGCGAAGGTGACGCTGGTGGATCCGCTGCCCGCGGCCTGCCAGTTGCAGCCGGTGGAGTTCTTGAACACCTGCGAGATCTGGGCCATCCCGGCGACCTGACGCACCTCGTCATCGGTGACGTGGCCGCATTCGCCGACGAACGGGCCGAGCGTGGCGACCTTCGGCGGCGGCCGGTGCGGAGCCTGCGGCGAGTCGCCCTCCTCGCTGGAGCCGCACGCCGACAGCAGCAACGTCAGGGCCGCCACCGAGACGAGGACCGACGGGATACGCATGCGATGAACTCTACCGACCGGTCGCGAGTCCGGCCGTCCTACAAATTGCCGCGGGCGTCCTGTTCGCGCTCGATGGCCTGGAACAAGGCCTTGAAATTGCCCTTGCCGAAGCCGAGCGAGCCGTGGCGTTCGATGAGCTCGAAGAACACCGTCGGCCGGTCGGTGAGCGGGCGGCAGAAGATCTGCAGGAGATAGCCGTCCTCGTCGCGGTCGACCAGGATGCCGCGAGATTGCAACTCCCGCACCGGAACTCGAACCCGGCCGATCCGCGCGCGCAGCTCGGGATCCTCGTAGTAGGCATCGGGAGTCGGCAGGAACTCGATACCTTCGCGGCGCAGATTGTCCACGCAGGTGAGGATGTCGGAGGTGGCCAGCGCGATGTGCTGGACGCCGGGGCCGCGATAGAACTCCAGGTACTCATCGATCTGCGAGCGCTTCTTGCCCACGGCGGGCTCGTTGAGCGGGAACTTCACCCGGTGATTGCCGTTGGCCACCACCTTGCTCATCAGCGCCGAATACTCGGTGGCGATATCGTCGCCGACGAATTCGGCCATGTTCGTGAAACCCATGACGCGGTGGTAGAACTCGACCCATTCGTCCATCCGGCCCAGCTCCACATTGCCGACGACGTGGTCGATCGCCTGGAACAACCGGACCGGCGCGCCGGGGCGCGGCTGGTAGGTCGAGCGCCGGGCGACATAGCCGGGCAGGTAGGGGCCGAGGTAGCCGGAACGGTCGACCAGGGTGTGCCTGGTCTCGCCGTAGGTGGCGAGGGCGGCCGAGCGGACGGTGCCGAATTCGTCGCTCTCGTCGTGCGGTTCGACCAGCACGGTGGCGCCGTGGCTGCGCGCCCACTCGATGCACCGGTCCACATCGGGTACTTCGAGGGCGATATCGACGACGCCGTCGCCGTGGCGGTCGTGGTGGGCGATCAGCGGGCTGTCCGGATCGACAGCGCCCTGCACGACGAATCGCACACCACCGCTGCGCAAGACGAACGCCTTGTGATCGCGATTGCCCGTCTCCGGACCGGAATAGGCCTCCAGCCGCATGCCGAACGCCGATTCCAGGAAATGCGCGGTCTGGGTCGCGTTACCGACCACCCACACCAGCGCGTCCCAGCCGATCACCGGGAACGGATCGACACTCACGTCGTGATCGACCAGGCCGACCAGGGTGCGCAGCTCATCGTCGGCCGGTGCACCGGCGCGCCGGGCGTCCGGCAACTGCTCGAGAGTCATGCACCTAGGAAATCGCCGTGCGCGCCGGTAGGCAACCAGCAGGTTTCCGAGTATCCACACTGGCAGATCGGTCTAGTAAGACGCCTCGGATGCTGCGCAGAATGACTAGCATCGAGGCATACCGCAGTGTCCGAACGGAGGCCGCCCATGTCGCGCACGCCGGCGAAACTCGACGAACTCGATCTCGCGATCCTCACCGCGATGCACGAGTACCAGAAGGCGGGGATCCTGGAGCTGTCCCGGCGCACCCGGGTCGCGCGGGCCACGGTGCAGTCGCGGATCGCCCGGATGGAGGAGGCGGGGGTGATCGCCTCCTACGACCCGCAGATCGACGTCACCGCCGCCGGTTTCCAGGTGCAGGCCTTCGTCACGCTGGAGATCGCGCAGGGCGCGCTCGACGCCGTCGCCGCCGAACTCGAGGCGATCCCCGGTGTGCTCGAGGCGTACGCGACCACCGGGTCCGGTGATGTGCTGTGCCGGATCGGTGCGGATTCGCACACCGGGCTGCAAGAGGTGCTGCTCAGCATCGACCGGACGCCGCCGGTGGTGCGTTCACACAGCGTGATCGTGCTGTCGACGGTGGTGGAACGGCGCACGCTGCCACTGCTGCGCACGCTGACGCCGACGGGAACGAGTAAGGCGCCCGCCTATCGCGGGAACCGACCGCGGTCATAACGCCCTCATGGGCGCAGATCGGCACCCACATCCAGGATTTCGAGCCGGGGCACGAGGTCCGGTTCGAGGAAGGCCGCCAAGGCCGATGCCTCGGCTTCGACCTCGGCCTTCTCCCGCGCGGACCAGTCGCGGTTCGGGCTGATCCGCATCCTGGCGGCGGTCTTGTCCGGAAAGACCTTGTACATGCCTGCGACGAAGCCGTCGATCAGGATCGGCGAGGCCAGGAGCCGGGAGGTGTTCGGCGGGCCGTCGGGTGCGATGCGCGAGCGATCCTGGTGGGAGAGCAGGGCGTTGTCGTACCAGCCGAGCAGCCGCACCGGAGCGGGCAGCTCGGGGTCGGCCAGTTCGGCGTCGGCCAGGTCGTAGAGGGTGCGGCCGCGCTCGTCGGTGTAGGTGCGCAGCCGGTCGCCCAGCTGTGCGACCGCCGCCTTCATCCCGGTGAGCTTCGACCAGGTTTGCATATCCATGGTGCTCGCCGGGCCGAAGGCACGCAGGTACCGCACCACCAATTCGGCGACCGGATAGGCCGGGTCGAGCGGCGCGCCCAGCCACGGCTGCACCCGCGACCAGACCGGTCGGCTGTTGTCACGCCACATCCCGCGCGGCGGCGTCTGCAATACCGGCAGCTGATACAGCCAGGTCTGCACCACCGCGCCCGGGTCACGGTCCGGGAACAGTTCGGCGGCCCTGGTGCGCAACTCGGCGGCGGGCATCGGCTCGTCGCCGAGCACTTCTTCCCCGCGCCTGCGCACCTCGTCCGGGTCCAGTCCGACCATGGCGCCGTAATTGAATCCCTTCCGGAACGGGACCTTCTCCAGTTCCGGTTGGATCAGCGGTGCGATGCGCAACGCGTCGGACGCGGTGACCAGGTGAATCGTGCCGCGCATCAAGGTGATCCGGACCAGCGAACGATCTAGCAGCCCGGCCGAGACCGTCGCCGGGTCGAAGTCGGCGAGGCGACTCCACAAGGCGACGAACGGTGGCGGCACATCCTGGGCCTGCAAACCCACCAGGTGATCGCACATCTCGGGCACCGAGAGGTCGGCGCGCTCGAGCAGGTGCTGGCGGGCCAGCAGCGTCCGGTTCAGGACCCGGGTGGTCAGCGTCATGATCCGCTCACAGTAGAGCGTGGTACCGACAATCACCCGCCTCAGCGGACGGTGACGACGACCTTGCCGGTGGCCGTGCGGTTGTCCAGCGAGGCGACCGCGTCGGCGGCCCGCTCCAGCGGGAACAGCACCGGCTGCGGCGCGGTGATCGCGCCCGAGGCCAGCAGCGGCTCCACCTCGGCCCACTGTTCGGCGAGGTAGCCGGGATGGGTCATCACCCATTCACCCCAGGCCGCGCCGACCACCTCGACGTTCTTGAGCAGCAGCCGGTTCACCTTCACGGTGGGGATCTCACCGGCGGTGAAGCCGACCACCAGCAGCCGGCCCGCGGAGGCGAGCGAGCGGATGCTGTCGGTGAAGCGGTCGCCGCCGACGGGGTCGAGCACGATGTCGACCCCGCGCCCGCCGGTCAGTTCCTTCACCGCGGCCAGCCAGCCATCGGTGAGCACCACGTCGGTGGCGCCGTTGGCCCGCGCGACCTCGGCCTTTTCCTCGGTACTCACCACCGCGATCGTCCGGCCCGCACCGAGCGCGGCCGCCATCCGCAGCGTCGAGGTACCGATACCGCCGGCCGCGCCGTGCACGAGCACCGTCTCCCCCGGCGCCAGCCTGCCCCGGTTACGCAGGCAGAAGTGCACGGTCAGATCGTTGAACAGGATACCGGCGCCGGCCTCCAGCGACACGTTGTCGGGTAGCCGGAAAACCATCTCGGCGGGCACCACCGCCACCTCGGCCATGGCATTGCCGAGCAGTGTCAACGCGATCACGCGATCGCCCGCCCGCACATGCGCGCCCTCGGGGGCCTCGCGCACCACACCGGCGATCTCGCCACCGACGACGAACGGCAGCGGCGGCTTCATCTGATACAGCCCGCGCGTCATCAGCACATCGGGAAACGCGACCCCAGCGGCGTGCACATCGATCACCACACTGCCGGGGAACGGCGTGGGCTCCGCGATGTCGACGACCTCGATGGACTCGGGTCCTTCCAGCTTGCTGACCTGGGCTGCGCGCATGTGCCGACCTCTTTCGTCTCCGCGCCGTCGTCATCGGCGACGCCGGATCCCAACATAATCGGCGCGACCGCAACGTGCGTGCCCAACCCGGACACCGCCACGCCGACCCCGTCGGCCGGCACATCGGCGCGCCCGATCCGCTTGTGCGGAGCCCCTGTTCAGCGGCGGTGCCTTTGTTAAGCTCACCCGCAGTGCATCGGGAGGGAAGGGGGACGTCCGTGAGCGAGAACGACGGCAGCACGACCATCCGCGTCGATCCGGAGGTGCTGCGCAGTTTCGCCGGGCAACTCGGCGACGAAGCGGGCAACGTCACCGGACTCGGCACGGCCGAGGACGCGAACATCAGCGGTGCGGTCGGGGCGCTGCCCGGTACCGCTTTCGGCGCCGCCGCGCAGCATGCCGTCGACGCCACCGGCAAGTGCCTACAGCGCATCAGCGACCGGCTCACCACCGTGGCCGACAGCCTGCGCAATACCGCGGGCGCCTATGAACTCACCGAAGCCGACTTCGAGCAGAAGCTGCGCACGATCGGACTGTCGCAGTGACACTCACGATTCCCGACGTCGAACAGTGGAAGCCCGACCAGCTCGGCACCGCCGCCACCAATGCTGCCAACCTGGCCACCCGGCTCGACGGCCTGGCCACCTCCGGACGCACCAGCACCGAGACCTTGCAGTGGAGCGGCCCGGCCGGTACCGCCGCCAAGACCAGGATGGACACCGAGAAGACCAGGGCGGGTGCGGTCAGCGCGGCCCTGCTGGAATTGCAGACGGCACTGAACGTCGAGGTCGGCAACCTCACCGAGACCAAGAACAAAGTGCTGCAACTGCGTGACGCCGCGCAGACGCCCAACGGCGAGATGCCCGGCTTCCAGGTCGCCGCCGACGGCACCGTCAGCGCCCAGGCGCGCATGGACTACCTGCGTAAACACGCCGAGGGCAAGGCAAACGTAGAAGGCGAATGCCTGGCCGAGATGTATCTGGCCGCGGTGCATCAGTGGCATATCGCCAATGCCCTGAAGGCGGCCGCCGACGCCGCCGAACGCGCACGGGTCGCGGTCGAGAACGCGGCCGTCAAGCTGGATCAGGCCTTCGAGACGCTGGGCGATCCGAAGCTCAACGTCGCCCCGCCCACGGTCCCTGCGAGCACCGCTCCGGCCTCGGTCTCGGCGCCGCAGAGCGATAAGAGCGGCAACAGCAGCCCGCTGATGTCGGGCTCCGGCTCCGGGTCCGGCGGCGGGAGTGGAGCCGGCAGCGGCGGCGGTTCGAGCTCGGGTGGCGGTTCGAGTTCGGGTGGCGGCAGCTGGTCGGAGAGCGCACTGGCCTCCGGCGGCCCGCCGAGCAGGATGCCCACCGGCGAGCAGGCGCAATGGATCCAGGAAGCCATCCGGGTACTGCGCGAAAACGGTTACGACGTCTCCGATTCCGATGCCGCGATCATCGCCGCCATCATCGAGAAGGAGTCCGGGGGTGATCCGAACGCGATCAACCTCTGGGACAGCAACGCCGCCGCGGGCATCCCGTCGAAAGGCCTGATGCAGACCATCGACCCCACCTTCAACTCCTACAAGCTGGCAGGCCACGACGACATCTGGAACCCGGTCGACAACATCATCGCCGGCTCCAGGTACGCCATCGAACGCTACGGATCGCTGAGCAATGTGCCCGGCATCGTGGCCATGAGCCAGAACCAGGGCTACGTGGGCTACTAGGCGCGAGGAGGACGCGGCAAGGTTGCTGGAACCCCGGTTCGCGGGCAGGCGGTGCGCCCCGACCCGGCGGCTCGACGCGAGGGTGTGACGCACGCCCCGTAAAGTCTTCTCACAAGAAGCACCGCATGAGAACGCGGCACACCGTGCAGCGCGAGGAGCACAAGTGTCACTCGATCAGCCACTCGCCCCGCTTCCCCAGGAGGGCATGGGCTTTGCCTCGGCGTGGCCCGTACGAGCCGGCGATGTGGATCCCTACAACCGTCTGCGATTCGACGGCGTCGCCCGCTATCTACAGGACATCGCCTGGGAACAGCTGCAACAGACGCTGCTGGAGCGGACCGATCCGAACTGGATCGTCCGGCGCACCGTCATCGACGTCGTCCGGCCGATCATGTGGCCGGACCAGGTCCGGCTGGAGCGCTGGTGCTCGGCCATGTCGACCCGCTGGACGAATATGCGGGTCCGGATCACCAGCGACAACGGCGGTCTCATCGAGACCGAGGGATTCTGGATCAATATCAGCGAGTCCAACAACCGCCCGGCCCGGATCAGCGATGAGGGCCTGGCCTACCTGGCGCAGACCGCGCAGGAACACCGGCTGCGCTGGCGGCCGTGGCTCACCGACGCCACCCCTCCCGAATCGGACACCGACCAGCCGTTCCCGGTCCGCGCCACCGATATCGACCAGTACAACCACGTCAACAACGCCTGCTACTGGCAGGCGGTCGAACAGTTCCTGGTCGACTATCCGAAGCTGGTGGCTGGTCCGCACCGCGCCGTCATCGAATACGTCGCGCCGGTGCTGGCGCGCGAGCACATCACCGTGCGCAGCCGCTACGAGCCCGGTGACGGTGCGGGCGCGCCCACACTGCGGTTATGGTTCGTCGTCGGCGGCACCACCACGACCATCGTTCGGGTCATGCCGCTGCCCAGCTGATCGAGCCGCACCCGGCCGTTGGCCGCTCTCGGCGTACTCCACGGCCGGGTGCGTCTCGGCGCCTCAGCTGTTGGCGGCCTTGAGCAGGTCCGGGCGGGTGGTGAATTTGACCCGCGGACGCCCGGCGGATTTGCCCGCCGTGCGCTCGGCCTGATCGATGGCCCGCCAGCCGTCGCGGTCGACCAGATCCGGCTGACGCTGCTGGACCAGCGCCCGCAGCGCGGCTCGGTCGCCACGCGGGGTGGCCAGCTTGCCCGCGATGAAATCGGCGATCAGGCCCTCGACGGTTTCCTCCGCGTCGACCCGGTTGGAGCCGATCACACCGCGGGGGCCGCGCTTGATCCAGCCGCTGACGTAGACCCCCGGCACCGGTGTGCCGTCCTCGCCGATGACCCGGCCGTGCTCGTTGGGCACCACCGCGCGCCGCTCGTCGAAGGGCAGGCCGGCGACGGGTTCACCGCGGTATCCGATGGAGCGCAGCACCAGCGAGGCAGGCAGACTGCCGGTGCGGTCGGTCGCGCGGGCCACCAACTGCTCGCCCTCGCTGAGCAATTCGTTGTGCACGTACTCCAGCGATTCCACCCGGTCGGTGCCGGTCAGCCCGGTGGGCGAGGCCAGGTAGCGGAAGACGATCCGCTTGTTGCCCGGATCGCTGGAGGCGGCCGCGTACTCCTTGGCCAGGGTGTATTTCAGCGCAAGCGACGGCTCCACGTCCGGATCGTCGAGGATGGCCTGGCCGGCCGGATCCAGTTCCAGCTCCGCCGGATCGATGACGACGTCGACGCCCTTCAGATGCGCGAGCGCCATGAACTCCGGCGAGGAGTAGGCGGCCTGCAGCGGACCGCGCCTGCCGAGCACGACGACCTCGCGGATATTGCTGCGGCGCAGCGCGTCCAGGGCATGGTCGGCGATATCGGTCTTGGCCAGCTCGTCCGGGTCGACGGTGAGCACCCTGGCCACATCGAGGGCGACATTGCCGTTACCGACGATGACCGCTCGCTCACCGGACAGGTCGAACTCCCGGTCGGCGTAATCGGGATGGCCGTTGTACCAGGCCACGAACTCGGTCGCGGAATGGCTGCCGGGCAAATCCTCGCCCGGGACGTTCATGTGCCGGTCCGAGGCCGCGCCGACGGCGTACACCACGGCGTGGTGATGTTCGAGCAGCTCCTCGTGGGTGATGTGCTGACCGACCTCGACGTTCAGATAGAACTGGAGCGTGTCGCGGCGGAACGCCGATTGGAACATATTCGACACGCCCTTGGTGCCCGGGTGGTCCGGGGCCACACCCGCGCGCACCAGACCCCACGGCGTCGGCAGCCGGTCGAACATCTCCACCTCGACGTCGGAGCGACGCAGGAGCTCGTCGGCGGCATAGCAGGCGGCGGGGCCCGCGCCGACGACGGCGACCCGTAGCGTGCCCAGTTCCTTCGGTGGTCTGGTGGGCGCGGCGATCGGATCGAAGTTCGTCTCCAGCGGATGCCGCTGGAAGTAGGCGGCATTGATATCGCGGAATCGGGCCAGCGATGCGGGCAGGTCGTCTTCGGAGAAGATGGCCTCCACCGGGCACGCGTCGACACAGGCTCCGCAGTCGATGCAGGTGTCGGGGTCGATGTAGAGCATCTCGGTCGTCGCGAACTCCGGCTGGTCCGGGGTGGGTCGGATGCAGTCGACCGGGCACTCGGAAACGCAGCTGGCGTCATTGCAACAACGCTGCGTGATTACGTAGGCCATATTGTGCAGATCCTCGAAAACTGTGCGCGGGCTATGACCACCCCGGGTGTGGGTGGCGCAGCGTCACGGTGCGGATCACGGGGTGACCGGAGGGCCGTCGTGCTGTGACGCCGCTTTCAGTTTGCCTCGAGTGTGGCAGGAGTCTCTGCACCGGAGGGCTTACGGTAGTGCCATGGTGCGGACTCTGATCCTCATGCGGCACGGTAAATCGGCTTATCCCGACGGCGTGGAGGACCACGAACGCCCGCTCGCACCGCGTGGGCAGCGGGAAGCGGGGCTGGCCGGACAGTGGCTGCGCGAGACCCAGCCGCCCATCGACGCGGTGCGCTGTTCGACCGCGACCCGCACCCGCGAAACGCTGGCCGCGACCGGCGTCAACGCGCCGGTGGTCTACGAACGCGGCATCTACGAGGCCTCGCCGCAGACCCTCATCGAGCTGGTCCAGCTCAGCGATGACGACGTCGCCACGCTGCTGGTGATCGGCCACGCTCCCGGTATGCCATGGACGGCGTGGGAGCTGGCGAGCAACCGCGACAGCGAGCCCGCGATCGAACTCAGCCGCAAGTTCCCCACCTCGGCGCTGGCGGTCCTGCACTTCGACCGGCCGTGGTCGCAGGTGGATCCGGGCACCGGTGAACTGGTGAGCTTCCACGTGGCGCGCTGAATACGTAGAGACCCCTTGCCGAGCTGCCGAACCGGGCTGTCAGCGCAGCAGCTTGCCGCCGAAGACCACACCGGCCCCGAGCAGCACCAGCAGCACGAAGGCCGCGAACCCGCCGAACAACCACCACACCACACCGAGCGCGAGCGCGAACGGCGCGACGGCGATGGCGGTGATCACCGGGCTTTCCTTGACCGTGGCCCAGGCCGAACGGGCCCGGACGCGGTCGATTTCCTTACCTGGCATGGCTCCAGGGTAGGCCGGAAGCGGCCAACGTGTCGGTGCTCGGTGCGATGCTCGTCACATGGACTGGAAAATCGAACTCGTGGCCATCCCGGTGACCGACGTCGACCGCGCCAAGGACTTCTACACCAAGATCGGTTTCAACGCCGATCACGATCATTCGCCCAGTGAAGACATCCGTTTCGTGCAGCTCACCCCGCCCGGTTCCGGCTGTTCGATCTGCATCGGACGCGGCATCACCGAGGCGGCGCCAGGCAGCGTCGAAGGGATGCAGATGGTGGTGGACAGCGCCGAGCAGGCCTATCAGCAATTGCGCGCGGCCGGAGTGGAGGCCACGCCGGTGAAGGACCTCGGCTGGGGCCTGTTCACCTTCTTCTCCGACCCCGACGGCAACAAATGGGCGGTTCAGGAACTGCCGGATTACGCGGCGGGCCCGCCGAGCTGAGCCTGCCGCTGCCGCGCCCCTCTCGATTCGTGTTTGCTTGGAGTGCACTCCAGGTGACTAACGTCGTCGGCGTTCGGCGAGAGGGGCAGTCAGGTGAGCGAAACCGCACGTCAGGGTGGTGTTGACAGCAGCGAAAGGGAACGGCCGCGCTATTCGATCGGTGAAGTGGCCGAGCGATGCGGGCTGAGCCGGGACACGCTGCGCTGGTATGAGCGCATCGGGCTGATGGATTACATCGGCCGCGACCACACCGGCAAGCGCCGGTTCAGCGACCGTGACCTGGACTGGCTGGAGCTGATCGGCCGGCTGCGCACCACCGGTATGTCGGTGGCGGACATGGTCCGCTACGCCGAGCTCGTGCGTGCCGGCGACGCCACGTTGCCCCAGCGCCTGGAGATGTTCCGCGCCACCCGCGCGGACACCTTGGCCAAGATCGCCGAACTACAGCGGACCGTCGCCGTGCTCGACTACAAGATCGAGCTCTACGAGGGCAGGTCGACGACGGTCCGTCCGATCAGGTCGATCCATTGCGAAGGGACAACCGATGAATGACGCATCGCGCAGCGAGTCCGTGCAGACCGGCACGCTCGCGACAACGACCCTCGGCACCAGCGGCATCGAGGTCGGCACACAGGGCCTGGGTTGCATGGGGATGAGCGAGTTCTACGGCGCGACCGATCTCGCCGAGGCCCGCGCCACGCTGGACCGGGCGCTCGAGCTCGGCGTCACCCTGTTCGACACCGCCGACGTCTACGGTTCCGGCCACAACGAGGAGTTCCTCAGCGATTTCGTCCGGGCCAACCGCGAGCACGTGGTGCTGGCCACCAAGTTCGGCATCATCCGCAAAGCCGATGACCCCGCCTACCGCGGGTTCGACAACTCCCCCGAATACATCCGCGCCTCGGTCGATGCCAGCTTGCGCCGACTCGGTATCGAGGTGATCGATCTGTATTACATGCACCGGCGCGATCCCGAGGTCCCGATCGAAGACACCGTCGGCGCCATGGCCGAATTGGTCCGAGCGGGCAAGGTTCGGTCGCTGGGCCTGTCGGAGGTCACCGGCCCGGAATTGAAGGCCGCCACCGCGATCCATCCGATCGCCGCCGTGCAGTCGGAGTGGTCGTTGTTCTCCCGCGACGTGGAGCAGACCGCCGTTCCCGCCGCCGCCGAGCTCGGTGTCGCGTTCGTGCCGTATTCCCCGCTCGGCCGCGGTTTCCTCACCGGCTCGTTCAGCACCGCGAACGAACTCGGCGAGGGCGATTTCCGCGCCCGGATGCCCCGGTTCACCGGTGACAATGCCGCGCGCAACGCCGCACTGCTTGCGCCCGTGCACGCCATCGCCGAAGCCCGCGGAGTGAGCGCCGCGCAGGTGGCGCTGGCCTGGGTGCATTCCCGGGCAGCGGCGCACGGGCTCTCGGTCGTTCCGATTCCTGGCACCCGTAAGCGCACCCGGCTGGAGGAGAACGTCGCGGCGGCTGGCCTGGAGTTGTCCGCCGACGAGCTGGCGAGCCTGGAACCCATCGCGGGCCGGGTGGCGGGCGACAGGTACGCGGATATGTCGTTCACCTCGGCCGGTCGCGAGTAACCGGCTCATCCAATCCGCAGCCGCGATCGACCCGCTCGCCGCCACCGGTCGGCCGGATCCCGATCGCGGCTGCGCACCGCGACAGCCGGATCGGACTACGGTCCGCTTGTTCCGGATCCGCACGCGCGTCGCGAGGCGGCACGGGCTAGCATCCGATCATGGAGCCCGACATCGCCCAGGAACGCGTGTGGATCGACCGGCAGACGCCCACCGCGTACCGCGCACTGGTCCACCTCGCGACAGCGGTGCGCGCCGCCGGCGCCGACGCCGGGCTCGACCGCCGCCTCCTCGAACTGATCAACGTACGGATTTCCCAGATCAACGGCTGCGCGAGCTGCCTGGACCTGCATCACCGGGCCGCGCTGACCGCCGGCGCGAGCGCGCAGGAACTGGCCATGCTGCCGTCCTGGCGTCGCGGCGACTTCTTCGGCCCGGCCGAACGCGCGGCCCTCGGGCTGGCCGAAGCCACGGCGACGCTCGCCGACGAGGCGAGCATCGATCGTGAGTACGCTGGCGCTCGCCAGCAATTCTCGGAAGACCAGCTCGCGGTCATCGTCTGGGCCGCAACCACGATCAGCGCGTTCAACCGCGTGTCGATACTGAGCAAACACCCGGTGCGCGAGAGGAGAGACGGAGCATGACCGATTCGACGGTGGCGACCGACGTCGTCCACAACGAGAGCAAGCACCGCTACGAGATCTGGTATGGCGGCGAGCTCGCCGGCTTCACCGAGTACGAGGAACGCGGCGACCAGACCGTGTTCACCCACACCGAGATCGATGACGCGTTCGGCGGCAAGGGCCTCGGCACCGTGCTCGCACATCAGGCCATCGAGGACGTGATCGCACGCGAACGCGTGATCCACCCGGTCTGCCCGTTCATCAAGGCCTACCTCGACAAACATGCCGAATACGATGCGCATGTCGTCGGTAAGGGGATCACCCGGTGAGAGCGCTCGGCGAGCCGGCACCGGCGACGTCTGGGCGCCCGCGCAGCGAGAAGCCGAGCGGAGCGCGTGCATGAGCGACCTCGATCCGCATCCGGATGAAGCGCTGTGCGAACCCTCGCCGGGCCCTGGTCCGGTGGCCGAGCAGTACCCGGCGCGTGAGGTGCCGCTCGGCGGCGTGCGCGGCGTGTTCGTCGAGCGGGTGCTGCCGCAGCGCGACCTGCCGACGGTCGGCGCCTGGTGTTTCCTCGATCATTTCGGTTCGCCCACCGTCACCAAGACCGGGGCGCCGCCGGATATCGATCCGCATCCACATATCGGGTTGCAGACGGTCACCTGGCCGTTCGAAGGCAAGATCCGGCATCGCGATTCGGTCGGCTCCGATGTGGAGATCGAGCCCGGTCAGCTGAACCTGATGACGTCGGGACGCGGTATCGCGCATTCGGAGTACGGTGTCGCGGGCGCGCCCGCCGGGCACGGCCTGCAATTGTGGATCGCGCTGCCGGGTTCGGCCGCGGGGATCGAACCGCATTTCGAGCAGCACCGCGAATTGCCGGTCTACGAGGTCGCGGGCCTGCGCGCGACGGTCCTGCTCGGTACCTTGGCCGGGGTCACCTCCCCCGCGATCACCTACACCCCGCTGGTCGGCGCCGATGCTCATATCGACGCGGGCGCGCGGGTGAGGCTGCCGGTTCAGCCCGGGTTCGAGTACGCCGTGCTGGTACTCGAGGGCGAGCTGACCATCGCCGGCACCGACCTCGGCCCCGGGCCGCTGCTGTACCTCGGCACCGAACGCACCGAGCTCACTCTCGCCAGCAGCGCGGGCGCGCATTTCGCGCTCATCGGCGGCGAACCCTTCGGCGAGGATCTGGTGATGTGGTGGAACTTCGTCGGCCGCAGCCACGACGAGATCATGGCCGCTCGCGCGGATTGGGAGAATCGCAACGTCGAGCGGTTCGCCGATATCGCGGGACATCCACCGCAACAACGGATCCCGGCCCCGCCGCTGCCCGGGCTCCGGCTCAAACCGCGCAAGCGACGGTTCGGCGGCCACTGATCATGCGCGGCGACCCGGCACCACTGCGCGGAGCCGGGTCGCGGGAATGGCTGTGGCTCAGGCCGATTCGGCCAGCAGGGCATCCAGGGCCCGGTAGCTCTCGTTGAGTCCGGACTCCATGCCCGACTGGAGCATGCCGTCGCGCTCTTCCCTGGTGTGGAACTGGCTGTCGGTGACCACCTTGGTGCGGCCGTCGCCGAGATCGACGAACGTGGTGGCGTCGATGGCGACATGTGCGGGCATGCCGTCCCATTCGAAGGACTGCACGATCCGCTCCTTCGGGGTGATCTCCCGGAAGCGCCCCTCGAATCCGTGCGATTCACCGTCGGCGTGTTCGACGAAACGCCAGTGCCCACCCTTGCGGAACTCCCAACGCTCGACATCGAGTCGATTGCCACGGCCCCACCAGCGCGACAGCTGCTCGATCCGGCTGTAGGCCTCCCAGACGCGGTCCACCGGCGCGTTGAACACTCGCTCGACATGGATCTCGGTATCCGAGGTCGTCGAGATAACGGCATCGTTCGTGGTTGTACTCATGGGGTTTGCTCCGTTTCCGTTGATTCGAGGAATTCACCGAGACGGTCCATCCGGGCCTCCACCATCCGCCGATAGCCCTGCATCCAGGCCACCTCACGGTCGAAGACGTTCTCGCCGAGCCGGCAGTACCGCACCCGGCCACGCTTCTCCGTGACCACCATCCCCGCTGCTTCGAGCAGGTGGATGTGCTTCTTGATGCCGGTGAGGGTCATCGCGAAGCGCTCCGCCAGCTCGCTGACGGTGGCGGGGCCACGTCCGAGGCGCTCGAGGATGCCCCGTCGGGTGGGGTCCGCAAGCGCTCCGAAGGAGGCGTCTAGGAAGTCATACTGAACCATCTAGTTCAGTGTTGCGGATCGATTCCGCCGGTGTCAATACCCGGGCGGGAAGTTCCGGATCAGGCTCGCTTGTGTGACGCCACGAAAGCACGGCGTAGCACCGCGTTCGGTTCCTGTGCACCGCATGGTCCCGGTATGGTCTTCGCAACCCGAACCGGACATTTCGCCGACGGCGCGAGCGCAAAGGACACGATGAGGCTCACCAGGATTACCGCGACGACACTGCTCACGCTGACCGTCACCGGCGTCAGCGCCGGCCTCGCACCGGCCGAGCCCACCCCGGACAAGGCGAAGCTCGATCTGTCCGGCACCGTCGAGCAGATCGACTACCGGGTCAGCGCCGATCAGGATCGGCGCGCCGCGGTGACCACGATCGACGGCGGCCGCTTCGACCTGGTCGAGGACGACCGCGTCGTCACGCTCACCAATCGCACCGGCCACGTCGTCGCCGCGTTCCCCATGGCCATCCGCCTCGGCGACAAGCAGGTCGACCTGGCCCCACTGATCGAGGACGACGGCACCAGCCTCACCCTCACCCCCGCCCCCTCGGAGACGTCGGCCACCCCGCTGCGCGACATCAACGCCGAGGAACGCTTCTTCGCCGAAGTCGAACGCCACAAGCCCGCCATCATCACCGGCGCGGTCATCGGCGGCGCCATCGGCTTCGTCCTCGGCCTGCCGCTCGGCCTGTTCGTCCTCGACTTCATCACCGTCCCCGTCGGCACCGTCGTCGGCGCCGCCATCGGCGCCTTCGCCGGCCTCGCCCATTCGGGCGGCCAGCCCGCCATCGACGCCGCCGTCGCCTATCTGACCCGCACCCCCTGAAGTTCGTTCACCACCTACCTTGCACTCAGTTTTGAGGAAACTGAGTGTAAGGTCGGGCCATGGAATCAGTTACGCCATGGCCGCCGATTGGCTGGGAGGCGCGGACTTGGGTTCCGTCGGTCCCCTCTGACCTTGTCTCGCGAAGGGTGCGGGAGCGCCACCGCGGCCCCTACGACTCTGCGGTCGTGCCACGCATCGCCGCACAGCAGGTCCACCTGCCCAGCGCGATACTCGCCATCGCCGACGAAGCTTCGATCGAGATCGCGCGCTTCGACGCCGAATCCGGTGCACGACTGGCGCCCTTCGGCGCGATCTTGTTGCGATCGGAATCCACGTCGTCGTCCCGCATCGAAAACCTCACCTCAGGCGCGAAGGCGATCGCACTCGCCGAACTCGGCGCTACCGATCAACGCAATGCCGTAGAGATCGTCGGCAACGTGCACGCCATGCAGACCGCCATCGACCTCAGCGGCCATCTCGATGAGAACCTGGTGCTCGCCATGCATTCGGCATTGATGTCGGCCGTCGATTCGGAATCGGCCGGCCAGTGGCGGACCGAGCAGGTCTGGATCGGCGGAGACAACTACGGCCCGCACGGAGCGACGTTCGTCCCTCCGCACCACGACCACGTTCCAGAGGCGATGGCCGACCTCATGGCCTTCACCCGCCGCGACGACATTCCGATTCTTGCGCACTCAGCCATATCGCACGCACAGTTCGAAACGATCCATCCATTCACCGATGGCAACGGACGTACCGGCCGAGCACTGATCCACTCGATGCTGCGCGCGAAGGAACTCACTCCCAACGTGACGGTCCCGATCGCTGCCGGCCTGCTCACCGATGTCGATGCGTATTTCTCCGCACTGACCGCCTATCGCGCCGGTGACTTGGCGCCGATCGTCACCGCCGTAGCGGAGGCATCATTCGCCGCGATCACCAATGCCCGCCAACTGGTGTCGGAGATCTCCGGCACCAGGCAGCGATGGGAATCGATGATCAGAGTCCGCCCGCAAGCCATGTCCTGGCGGGTCGCCGATCTGGCACTACGCATCCCGGTGTTCGATACGGAGACCCTCGCACGAGAGCTCGGCACCACCGCCTCGAACGCACTGCGAGCCCTCTCCCCGCTCGTCGAGGCCGGCATCCTCACCGAGTTCACCGGTATGCGCCGCAACCGCATGTGGCAGGCCCGGGAGATCCTCGATGCCCTGGACGCATTCGCCACTCGCGCAGGTCGACGAAGCCTTGGCTGAACCGGTTTCGGTTGAAAGAAAGCGTTCGGCCCCCGCACCGTGAACGATGCGAGGGCCGAAAGCTGTTGCCTACCTACCGATTACCGGTAGTCGCTGAAACCGTAGTCGTCCAGCGGGACCGCGGCACCGGTGGTGGTGCCGAAGCCCTCCGGGCTGTAGTAGGTGTCGTCGTAGGACGGCACCGCGTACGCCGCGGCACGGGCCTCTTCGGTGGGCTGAACCTGGATGTTGCGGTAACGGTTGATACCGGTACCGGCGGGGATCAGCTTACCGATGATCACGTTCTCCTTGAGGCCGATGAGCTTGTCGGAGCGGCAGTTGATGGCCGCGTCCGTCAGCACTCGAGTGGTCTCCTGGAACGACGCCGCCGACAGCCACGAATCGGTGGCCAGCGACGCCTTGGTGATACCCATCAGCACCGGGCGACCGGCCGCGGGCTCGCCACCCTCGGACACGACGCGACGGTTGGCCGCCTCGAACTCGGCGCGCTCAGTGAGCGAACCGGGCAGGAACTCGGTGGCACCGGAGTCGATGATCGTCACGCGACGCAGCATCTGACGCACGATGACCTCGATGTGCTTGTCGTGGATCGACACACCCTGCGAGCGGTACACCTCCTGGACCTCGTGGACCAGGTGGATCTGCACCTGACGGGGGCCCATCACGCGCAGCACCTCGTGCGGATCCGCCGCGCCTTCCAGCAGCTGCTGGCCGACCTCGACGTGATCACCATCGGAGAGCAGACGCTCGGTGCCGTCGTCGTGCTTGAACACCCGCAGCCGCTGACGCTTCGAGAGCTTGTCGTAGACAACCTCTTCGCCACCGTCATCGGGGATGATGGTGATCTTGTAGAAGCGGTCGTCGTCCTCGAGCCGCACGCGACCGGAGACCTCGGCGATGGGCGCCTTGCCCTTGGGCACACGAGCCTCGAACAGCTCCTGAACACGCGGCAGACCACCGGTGATGTCATCACCCGCGACACCACCCTGGTGGAAGGTACGCATGGTCAGCTGGGTACCGGGCTCACCGATGGACTGCGCGGCGACGATACCGACGGCCTCACCGATGTCGACCAGCTTGCCGGTCGCCATGGAACGGCCGTAGCAGGTCGCGCAGACGCCGGTGCCGGTGGTGCAGGTCAGCACGGAGCGGACCTTCACCTCGGTGATACCGGCCTCGAGCAGCGCCTCGATGGCCGGGTCGCCCAGGTCGTGACCCTTCGTGATGATGACGTTGCCGTCGGCGTCGATCGCGTCCTGCGCCAAAGTGCGGGCGTAGGTGGAGGTTTCGACGTGCGCGTCGCGAATCAGCGAGCCGTCGGGCTGCCTCTCCGCGATCGGCACCACGATGCCGCGCTCGGTGCCACAGTCGTGCTCGCGCACGATGACGTCCTGCGAGACGTCCACCAGACGACGGGTCAGGTAACCCGAGTCGGCGGTACGCAGCGCGGTGTCGGCCAGACCCTTACGGGCACCGTGGGTGTTGATGAAGTACTCGAGAACGGTCAGGCCCTCACGGAAGGAGGACTTGATCGGCCGCGGAATGAACTCACCCTTCGGGTTGGTCACCAGACCCTTCATACCGGCGAGGGTACGAGTCTGGGTGAAGTTACCCGTTGCGCCCGAATCGACGATCGTGATGATCGGGTTGTCGGCCGGGTAGTGCGCGCGCAGCGCCTTACCGACCTCTTCGGTCGCCTCCTGCCAGATCTTGACCAGGGCGTTGTTGCGCTCCTGGTGATCGAGCGCACCACGCTGGTACTTCTTCTCGATCTGATCCGACTGCGCCTCGTAGCGCTCCATGATCTCGGCCTTCTCCGGCGGAACGAGAACGTCCGACATGGAGACGGTGACACCCGAACGCGTGGCCCAGTAGAAACCGGCGTCCTTGAGCTTGTCGACGGTCTGCGCGACCACGATCATCGGGTAACGCTCGGCGAGATCGTTGATGATCGTCGCCTGCCGCTTCTTCGGCATCTGCTCGTTGATGAACGCGTAGTCCGCGGGCAGCAGCTCGTTGAACAGCACCCGGCCCAGCGTGGTCTTGGTGGTCCACGCATCGCCGCGCCGCCAGCCGTCGGGGAACAGCTCGGCCTCGACGTCCTTGGGCGGACGCTGGTCGGTCAGCCGCACCTTGATCAGCGAACGCACGGTCAGCTCACCACGGTCGACCGCCATCTGCGCCTCGGCCGGCGAGGAGTACACGCCCTGCTCCGGAGCATCCTTGGTGGCGGGCCGGTACTCGCCCTTGGCGCCTTCCTGCAGGCGGGTCAGGTAGTACAGACCGGTCACCATGTCCAGACGCGGCATGGCCAGCGGACGACCCGAGGCCGGCGACAGGATGTTGTTCGACGACAGCATCAGGATGCGCGCCTCGGCCTGCGCCTCCGCCGACAGCGGCAGGTGCACGGCCATCTGGTCACCGTCGAAGTCGGCGTTGAACGCCTCACAGACCAGCGGGTGCAGCTGGATGGCCTTGCCTTCCACCAGCTGCGGCTCGAAGGCCTGGATACCGAGACGGTGCAGGGTGGGCGCACGGTTGAGCAGCACCGGGTGCTCGGCGATGACCTCTTCGAGGACATCCCACACCTGCGGCCGCTGCCGCTCGACCATCCGCTTGGCGGACTTGATGTTCTGCGCATGGTTCAGGTCGACCAGGCGCTTCATCACGAACGGCTTGAACAGCTCGAGCGCCATCAGCTTCGGCAGACCGCACTGGTGCAGCTTGAGCTGCGGGCCGACGACGATGACCGAACGGCCCGAGTAGTCGACGCGCTTACCGAGCAGGTTCTGACGGAAACGACCCTGCTTGCCCTTGAGCAGATCGCTCAGCGACTTCAGCGGGCGGTTACCCGGACCGGTGACCGGGCGACCACGACGGCCGTTGTCGAACAGCGCGTCCACGGACTCCTGCAGCATCCGCTTCTCGTTGTTGACGATGATCTCGGGCGCACCGAGGTCGATCAGTCGCTTGAGGCGGTTGTTGCGGTTGATCACGCGGCGGTACAGGTCGTTCAGGTCGGAGGTGGCGAAACGGCCACCGTCGAGCTGAACCATCGGCCGCAGCTCCGGCGGGATCACCGGAACGGCGTCGAGCACCATGCCCATGGGCGAGTTGCCGTTGGACTGGAACGCCGCGACGACCTTGAGTCGCTTGAGCGCACGCAGCTTCTTCTGGCCCTTACCGCTGCGGATGGTCTCGCGCAGCGATTCTGCCTCGGCCTCGATGTCGAAGTTCTCCATCAGCTTCTGGATGGACTCCGCGCCCATCGCGCCGGTGAAGTACTCGCCGTAGCGGTCGGTCAGCTCGCGGTAGAGGACCTCGTCCACGATGAGCTGCTTGGGGGCCAGCTTGGTGAAGGTGGTCCAGATCTCGTCGAGGCGATCCAGCTCACGCTGGGCGCGGTCGCGGATCTGCTTCATCTCGCGCTCGCCGCCGTCCTTGACCTTGCGGCGGACGTCGGACTTGGCGCCTTCGGCCTCGAGCTCGGCGATATCGGCCTCGAGCTTCTGGGCGCGGGCCTCGAGATCGGCGTCGCGCTGATCGGCGACGGCCTTCTTCTCGACCTCCATCTCGGCCTCGAGGGTCGACAGCTCGTTGTGCCGCAGCTCCTCGTCGACGCTGGTGATGACGTAGGCGGCGAAGTAGATGATCTTTTCCAGATCCTTCGGCGCCAGGTCCAGCAGGTAACCCAGCCGCGAGGGCACACCCTTGAAATACCAGATGTGAGTGACCGGGGCGGCCAGCTCGATGTGGCCCATCCGCTCACGGCGCACCTTGGCGCGGGTGACCTCGACGCCACAGCGCTCACAGATGATGCCCTTGAAGCGGACACGCTTGTACTTACCGCAGTAGCACTCCCAGTCCCGGGTGGGACCGAAGATCTTCTCGCAGAACAAGCCATCCTTCTCCGGCTTGAGCGTGCGGTAGTTGATGGTCTCCGGCTTCTTCACCTCACCGTAGGACCACCGGCGGATGTCTTCGGCAGTGGCAAGGCCGATCCGGAGTTCATCGAAGAAGTTGACGTCTAGCACGTAACTTCCTTTCCCCTGTGCGGGTCGAATTCGAGCAAAAGTTCACTAGTGAGTCGAGCGCGGAGGCCGGATGCCCGAGCAGGGCATCCGGCCGACCGCCTAGTTCGCCAAATCGTCGACGGTGGCCGCTTCGTTCCTGGACAGGTTGATGCCCAGGTTGGCCGCCGCCCGCTCCAGATCCTCATCGTCACCGTCGCGCATCTCGATCGCGGCGCCGTCGGAGGACAGCACCTCGACATTGAGGCACAGCGACTGGAGTTCCTTGAGCAGCACCTTGAACGATTCCGGAATGCCCGGCTCCGGAATGTTCTCGCCCTTGACGATCGCCTCGTAGACCTTCACGCGGCCCACCACGTCGTCGGACTTGATGGTCAGCAGCTCCTGCAGGGTGTAGGCGGCGCCGTAGGCCTGCATGGCCCAGCACTCCATCTCACCGAAGCGCTGACCACCGAACTGCGCCTTACCGCCGAGCGGCTGCTGGGTGATCATCGAGTACGGGCCGGTCGAACGGGCGTGGATCTTGTCGTCGACCAGGTGGTGCAGCTTCAGGATGTACATGTAGCCGACCGCGACCGGGTACGGGAACGGCTCGCCGGAGCGGCCGTCGAACAGGGTCGCCTTGCCGTTCTCGTCGACCATGCGGTCACCGTCACGGTTGGGCAGGGTCGAGGCGAGCAGACCGGTGAGCTCCTCCTCGCGGGCACCGTCGAACACCGGGGTGGCGATGTTCGAGTCGGCCGGCGCGGACAGCATCTCCTCCGGCAGTGCCTTCGCCCAGTCCGGACGGCTGCCGTCGCCTGCCACGTCGACCTGCCAGCCCGCCTTGCCGATCCACCCGAGGTGGGTCTCCAAGATCTGGCCGATGTTCATACGACGCGGCACACCGTGGGTGTTCAGGATGATGTCGACCGGGGTGCCGTCGGGCAGGAACGGCATGTCCTCGGTGGGGAGGATCTTGCCGATGACGCCCTTGTTGCCGTGGCGGCCGGCCAGCTTGTCGCCGTCCTGGATCTTGCGCTTCTGCGCCACGTACACCCGGACCAGCTCGTTCACACCCGGGGGCAGATCGTCGTCGTCATCGCGCGAGAACACGCGGATGCCGATGACCTTGCCGGACTCACCGTGCGGCACCTTCAGCGAGGTGTCGCGGACCTCGCGGGCCTTCTCACCGAAGATGGCGCGCAGCAGCCGCTCCTCCGGGGTCAGCTCGGTCTCACCCTTCGGGGTGACCTTGCCGACCAGGATGTCGCCGTCGCGGACCTCGGCGCCGATGCGCACGATGCCGCGCTCGTCCAGATCGGCCAGCACCTCGTCGGAGACGTTCGGGATGTCCCGGGTGATCTCCTCGGCGCCCAGCTTGGTGTCACGGGCGTCGATCTCGTGCTCTTCGATGTGGATGGAGGTGAGGACGTCGTCTTCCACGAGGCGCTGCGACAGGATGATCGCGTCCTCGTAGTTGTGACCCTCCCACGGCATGATCGCCACGAGCAGGTTCTTGCCCAGCGCCATCTCACCGTTCTCGGTGCAGGGGCCGTCGGCGAGGACCTGGCCGGTCTCGACCCGCTGGCCCTCGTCCACGATCGGCCGCTGGTTGGCGCAGGTGCCCTGGTTGGAGCGGGCGAACTTGCGCATCCGGTAGGACTTGCGGGTGCCGTCGTCGGCCATCACGGTGACGTAGTCGGCGGAGACCTCCTCGACCACACCGGCCTT
>NZ_BAFY01000218.1 GCF_000308555.1 Nocardia cyriacigeorgica NBRC 100375
GTTCGCCCCCGACCGCCGCGATACCGGCGAACGTCCGTCGACGCTCATGCATCCGCGGATTCTCGACCTCGAACGCGGCGAATGGCAGTGACCCGGACTCGCGCGAGTGGCGTGTAGATCTCGCGGCCGCCGGCCTCGGGACGGTACAACGGAAGAGTGAAGGCTTCGAAGCTCTGGACTGCTGCCCTCTGTGCCGTCGCCGCTTCCGTCGTTCTCACCGGCCCCGCGGCGGCCGCTCCTTCGGGTTCTCGCGTGGTGGCCGAATCGCCCATCGCGCCCCGTGTTTCGCAGATCGACGTGTATTCGCCGTCGATGGACAAGGTGGTCACCAACCGGGTGATCCGGGCGGCCGGCGCGGGTGCGCCGACGCTGTACCTGCTGACCGGCGCCGGCGGCGGCTCCGACGGCATCTCCTGGTGGAACGACACCGATGTGGCCCAGTTCTTCGCGGACAAGAACGTCAATGTCGTGATGCCGGTCGGTGGCGGTTACAGCCTCTACACCGATTGGATGGCCGACGATCCGGTGATGGGCCGCAACAAGTGGCAGACCTACCTGACCCATGAGCTGCCCGGCGTCATGGACGCGCGCCTCGGTGCCAGCGGCCGCAATGCCATCGCCGGGGTGTCGATGAGCGGCGCGTCCGCCATCGATCTCGCCATCCAGGCCGGGCCGCTCTACAGCGCCGTCGCGGCGTACAGCGGCTGCCCGTGGGCGACCGATCCGGTGGGGGTGTCGCTGGCCGGGGCGCAGGTGCTGCGCGGTGGCGGCAATCCGGGCAATGTCTGGGGTATGCCGGGCGGTCCCGGCTGGCGGGCCCATGACGCGTTCCTGAACGCGCATCGCCTCGCGGGTAAGTCGATCTTCTTGTCGGCCGCGTCCGGTATTCCGGGCGGGATCGATAAGGGCGGGTTGCCGATGCCTCCGGTCGAGGCCATCGCGAGCGCCTGCACGGGTGCGTTCGCGGGCCGGTTGGCCTCCCTGGGTATTCCCGCGACGCACCTCAATCGGGCGTCGGGGTCGCACACGTGGGGGCAGTTCGAGACCGACTTGCACGATTCGTGGCCGCAGCTGGCTCGCGCGATCGGCGCGTGAGTGTCGTGCGATGTGCCGGCGAGAAACCCCCTGAACAGAACAGTCCCCGGTAGTCTCCATCGAATTCATGAACCTCAGTCGTCGCTGATGGCTCCGAACTTCGACTGGCTTGCCGGGGGCCTAGCCGGATCTTGAAGCGATGTGACCACCGTTCTCCGGACGTCTCCTTCGAACGCGTCACACCCTTCGGTGTTCCGGTATATGTCCAGTATGGCCCTGATTCGGCGGCAGTCAAGACCCCTGACGCACCGATCCGGCGTCGTTGTCCGCCGTCGGCCCGCCGCTGCGGCGTCGGCTCATCCGCCCGGCCGTGGCAGCCCCTCGACCTGCTGCTGGATACGGTCGAGCGCATCGCGGATGGCCTCGATCTGGGCGTTGAGTTCGGCGATGGTCGCCTCGTCCACCGCGGGGGCCGGTACAGGCGGTCCGGGCGGCGGTGCGGGGCGCGGCCGGCCCGGCGGCGGTGGTGCGGCGGGGCCACCGCCCGGCGCGGTGGCGAGGTTGCCGGTTTCCGGGCCGAAGACCTGATCGAGCGCCTCGGCCAAGGTCGGGGCATAACCCACCCGGACACCGCCGGTGCCGGGATCGCGGTAGCTCACCAGCATCCGGGCCAGCTGCGGGAACGTGGACCCGTTCGGCGTGGTCGAGATCCGCTCGGTGAACAGCGGTTCGACATACAGCACTCCGCCTTGGGCGATCGGCAGCGTGAGCAGATTGCCGTATTGGATGCGGTTGGAACGCTCCAGCAGGGTGCGTTCGGAGGCCACCCTGGTATCGGAGATCATCGAGTTCTGGATCTGCTGCGGCCCCTGGGTGAGGGTGTCGGTGGGCAGTTGCAGCACCGTGAATCTGCCGTAGTCGTCCGGATCGCAATCGACCGAGATGTAGGCGGACAGGAACTCTCGATTGAACCCCACCATCGCACTCGCCAGCCGGAACGACGGAACGGCGGTTTCCGGGTCGCCCATCAGCACGTAGAACGGCGGCTGGTGTGGGTTGGTCTCGACCGTCGGGTCGCTGGGCACCGACCAGAACGCGTTGGTGGTGAAGAACTCTCGTGGTTCGTCGACGTGATACTTGGCCAGCATCTCGCGCTGGATGGCGAACAGGTCCTCCGGGTACCGGAAGTGGGCGCGCAGTTCCTCGCTGACCGCCTCCGGTGGCTCGACGGTCCCCGGGAAGACGTTCATCCACGCCGCCAGCACCGGATCGTCGCGGTCGACCTGGTAGAGGGTCACCGTGCCGTCGTAGGCGTCGACGGTGGCCTTGATCGAATTGCGCACGTACGAGATCTCCTCGAACGGCCCGTCCTCGGCCTCGTTACCGGGTGCCAGCGCCTCGAGCGAGCTGCGCTTGGCGTACGGGTAGCCGTCGACGGTGGTGTAGGCGTCGACGATCCACACGATCCGCCCGTCGACCACCGCGGGATAGGGGTCGTTGTCGGTGCTGAGCCAGGGCGCGACCAGTTCCACCCGGTGGCGGGGATCGCGATTGAAGATGATCTTGGAATCGGCATCGATCGCATCGGAGAAGATGATGTTGCGTTCGGCGTAGTGCACCGCGAAGGCCAGCCGGTCGGCCCAGTTCCCGATCGGCACGCCGCCCGCGCCGTCGTAGGTGTACTTGGTGGCGTCGGTGTCGTATTCGCGGGGTTCGGTCCCGCCGCCGACAATGGCGTAGTCGGGGTCGGCCGCGGCGATCACTTCGCCGAAATAGATGCGCGGCTGATCCACCGGGATCACCTGCTGCCCGGACGCGGCACTGGCGATATCGCTGACGGTGTAGATGGGATAACCGCTGTTGCTGCTCTCCGCGTCGCCTGCCGCGTCGCGCACCGCGGCGTTGACCCGGTTGGCCGGTGCGGCGACGAAGCCGTTGCCGTGGGTGTAGACGGTGTGCCGGTTGACCCAGTGCCGCTGATTGGCGCTGAGCGCGCTGGGCGTCAGTTCCCTGGCCGCGACCACGTAATCGCGCAACTGCCCGTCGATGCGGTAACGGTCGAGGTCCAGTTTGTCCGGGAAGCTGTAGAAATTCTTCAACTGCTGCTGCTGGGTGAAGGTCCGTGACAGCACGTTCGGGTCGAGCAGACGCACGTTGGCGATGGTGGTGGCGTCGGCGGGGACCTGGGGTGGCGGTGTCGTCCCGATCCCCGGGTACGGCTGATAGTCCACACGGTCGCTGCCGATTCCGTAGGCCTGCCGGGTGGCGGCGATATTGCGTTCGATGTAGACGCGTTCCTTGTCGGCGGCATTGGGCCGGACCGAGAGCTGTTCGACCGCCAGCGGCCACACCCCGCCCACCAGAATCGACGACAGCAGCAGCAGCGCGGCCGCCATCGCCGGGATACGCAGATCGCGCACCACCACCGCGGAGAAGACGGCTACGGCACAGATGATCGCGATGGCGAACATGATCAGCCGGGCCGGCAGCACCGCGTTGATGTCGGTGTAGCCGGCACCGGCGAAGGTGGGTTCGCGGCTGTGGCTCGACAGCAGCGCGTACCGGTCGAGCCAGTAGGCGACGGCCTTCAGCAGGATGAACGAACCGGCCAGCACCGCCAGCTGCGCCCGGGCCGCGGTGGTGAGACCGGGGAATTTGCCGGTCACTCTGATGCCGCCGAGCAGATAGTGCGCGGCGAGAGCGGCCAGAAAAGCGAGCACGACGGTGGCGAACAGCCAGCTCACCACGAGCCGGTAGAACGGCAGATCGAAGACGAAGAAGCCGATATCGTGCCCGAACTCGGGGTCGTCGATACCGAAGGCGCCGCCGCGCAGGAACAGCTGCACCGTGGTCCAGCGCGACTGGCCGATCAGCCCGCAGATCAGCGCGAGCGCGCCCGCGATCCCCAGCCCGAACCACAGCGGCTTGCGCAGCAGCACGCTGCGGTAGGGCAGCAGATAGTCCTCCCGTTCGTCGTCGGCGATCAGCAACGGCCGGTAACGGTAGGCCTGCCACATCGCCGCGAACACCACACCGCCGACGAACAATCCGACGACGAAGAACATCACCACCCTGGTGACCAGGACGGTGCGCCAAACCTCGCGATAGCCGACCTCGCCGAACCACAACCAACCGATGTAGACCCCGATCAGCCGGGGCACGACCAGCAGCAGCACGACGAGCATCGCCACGGTGATCACCAGCAGCCGTACGCTGCCCGGTAACCGCCGCCAGCTGGGAATCTCGCGTGTGCTCATCACCGGCTCTCCCGTTGGCTGCACCGGCCGAGGGGTGGGTGGCCGGCACTGGCCATGTGCCCCGATACTACCGGCGCGGCCGCGGCGGCGGGCTCGGCTCAGCCGGCCCGGGCCGGTACCTCGCTGAGCTGTTCGAGCAGATCAGCGGTGCTCAGTACGGCGCCGCAGCGGCGCGCGGTGTAGTTCAACGCCATCAGGTGTTCGTCGCGGCTGAAATCGGCGGTGGCGTCCAGGGCAAGGAACGGGCGCACATCGCTCATGAACGCCTCCGCCGCGCTGAGCATGCACCCCATATGGGTGTAGACGCCGGTGATCATCAGCTGGTCCCGGTTGTAATAGCCGAGCAGTTCGCGCAGATCGGTGCGCTGGAAGGCCGAATATCGCCATTTGGTGACCTGGATATCGCTGGCGTGCGGGCGTAGCTCGGGCACGACTTCGGTGTCGGGACCGTGCGACATGCCGGTGCCCCAGAAGTCGGCGAGGATGCCGCGGCGCGAGGGATGCTGGTTGCCCGGCTGCATGGTGTAGATGACCGGGACGCCGAGTTCGTGGCAGCGATCGCGCAGCCGCGCGATATTGACGAGCAGGGTGCGGGCCGGATCCCGCGTGACGTCGTAGGCGGACAGGAAATACTGCTGCATATCGTGGATCAGCAGGGCGCTGCGCTCCGGTGTGACGGTCCAGGCCACCTCGTTCGGTGCGACCTCGTCCGCGGTGGGTAGGTCGTAGGGCGCGATCGGGGGTATGGGCATGACATCTCTCCGGTTGGTCGTATCGGTGCTGACGGCAGGGCACGGGGCCCGGTGATTTCACATGTCGAGCGTGGCGCCGCCGTCCACCCGCAGGTCGTGCATGGTGATGTGGCGGGCATCCGCGGAAGCGAGGAACCGCACGGCCGCGGCGATATCGTCGGCGGTGGCGATGCGGCGCAAGGGGATACCGAGGCGGTAGGCGTGCGCGTCGCCGTCGAGCAGCGCGGTGCGGGCGGTGGCGTCGAGGGGACGATCGTCGTCTGCGTAGAGGCCGCGCAGCATGGCGGTGTCGGTGGAGCCCGGTGAGACCAGGTTCACCCGGACGCCGTGCGGGGCGACCTGGAGGGCGAGCGCGCGGGTGAAGGCGGTGGCGGCGGCCTTCGACGCACAGTAGGCGGCCATACCCACGCGCGGCGCGGCGGCCGCATTGGACGACACCACCACGATCGAACCCCTTCCGGCTGCGACCATTTCACGCGCGGCACGCTGGGTGACGAGCATGGTGGCGGTGGCGTTGACGGCCAGGCTGGTGTGCCATTCCTGCGCGGTGATCTCCAAGGCGCTGCCCGCTCGCATGATTCCCGCGGCGTGCGCGACCACATCGGGGGCGCCGTATTCGGTGACGAGCGCGTCGAACGCGGCGTCGACCGCTGTCGCGTCGGTCAGATCGACTTCGGTCGCGATCACCGAACATGCTGCGGTAGCGGCGATTTCCCCGGCGATCCGGTGGACGCGCGGATCGCGGTCCCAGAGTGCGAGGGTGTGGGACTCGGAGGCGAATCGCTGCGCTGTCGCCGCGCCGATTCCGGCCGCGGCCCCGGTGACGACGACCACTCGCTGTCCCGAAACGTTCATGAACATGAGGTTAGCCTAACCTGATAAGAATGTGGGGAGCTTGCGCTCGCAACGCCTCCTGAGCGGGGCATCCGAACACTCCGATTCACTGAAAAGAGGTGGCCCGCAATGCCGTCCAACGTTCTGCCCGGCTTCACACCATGGCCGGAAGCCGACGCGCACCGGTACCGCGAGCAGAAGCTCTGGGCGGGTGAAACCTTCGGCGATATGCTGTCCGCCCGCGCCGCCACGTCCCCCGACGCGCTCGCCGTCATCGACGACACTCACCGGTGGACCTACCGTGAACTCGACCGACGCTCGCGCGGCCTGGCCACCGGCCTGGCTCGGCTCGGAATCGGTCGTCAGGACCGGGTTCTGGTGCAGTTGCCCAACCGCGCGGAGTTCGTGGAGGTGATCTTCGCGCTGTTCCGGCTCGGCGCACTGCCGGTGTTCTGCCTGCCCGCCCACCGCGCGGCCGAGTTGACACCCATCGCGACGGCGGCCGCGGCGAAGGCCGTGATCACCTGCGCGCAGCACCAGCGTTTCGACCATGCGGCGCTGGCCGATTCGATCCGCGCCGAGGTCGACTCCGTCGAGCATGTGCTCATCGTGGGCGAGGACGATGCGGTCCTTCCCGAACACGCCCGCGCGCTGGCGGAGTTCCGGGACGAGCCGGGCGAGCTGCCCGCACCGGACCCGTCGGACGTGGCGTTCCTCCAGCTGTCCGGCGGCAGCACCGGCATACCGAAGCTCATCCCCCGAACCCACGACGACTACCTCTACAGCGTGCGCCGCAGCGCCGAGATCTGTGAACTCGACAGCGACACCGTATATTTGGCGGCCCTCCCGGTGGCACACAACTTCCCCATGAGCTCGCCGGGCATTCTCGGCGCGCTGTGGGCCGGCGGCACCGTCGCCATGACGCCCGATCCCACACCCGCTACGGCCTTCGCCGCGATCGAACGGTTCGGCGTCACCATCACCGGGCTGGTGCCGCCGCTGGCGCGGCTGTGGGTGGAGCGGGCCGAAGCCGGCGCTACCCCTGATCTGTCCAGCCTGCGAGTGGTGCAGGTCGGTGGTGCGCGCTGCCAGGAGGAGCTGGCCCGGCGGATCGGCCCGGCGCTCGGCGTCACCCTGCAGCAGGTGTTCGGGATGGCCGAGGGCCTGGTCTGCTACACCCGCCTCGACGACCCGCTGGACGTGGTCATCGCCACCCAGGGCCGGCCGATGTCGGAACACGACCGGATCGCGGTGGTCGACGATGACGGCAGCCCGGTCCCGCCTGGCGCCGACGGCAACCTGATCACCCAGGGGCCCTATACGATTCGCGGCTACTACGACAACCCGGACGCCGATGCCCGCAGTTTCACCCCCGATGGCTGGTACCGCACCGGCGATGTCGTGAGCGTGCGACCCGACGGCAATATCGTCGTCAAGGGCCGCGCCGGCGACTGGGTCAATCGCGGCGGGGAGAAGGTCTCGGCCGAGGAACTCGAGGCCCACCTGCTCGAGCATCCCGCGGTACGGGACGCGGTGATCATCGGCACGCCGGATCCTGTGCTCGGCCAGCGTATCTGCGCCTTCGTCCAACCCGTCGACGACGCCGAGCGGCCGACGCTGACCGCGGTGCGCACCTTCGTCCGGGAGCGCGGCGTGGCGGCCTGGAAGATGCCCGACGCGGTGGTGATCGTCGAGCAGTTCCCGGAGACCGGGGTCGGCAAGACCAGCAGGCGTGAACTGCGCCGGTTGCTGGCCGCGGGCACGCGCACCGCATGAGCGAGCCGGTGGCGCGGCCGGTGCCGCGCCACCGCTCATGACAGGGCGTCCAGCCAGGAGCCGAGCACCGGGTCGGAGGCCAGCGTGGCGAAGTCGATCTGGTCGTGTCCGGCGGCGCGCCACTTCTCCACCAGGGACATGATCCGCACTGAATCCAGCCCCGCGTCCAGGAGATTGGTATCGATCGCCAGTTCATCGGCGGAGATCCCGAGCGCGGCGGCGATATCGTCGACGACGAAGCGCTGCTGGGCGGGGATGGTCTGTTCGTCGCTCATGGAGCTCATTCCTCTCGGTCGAAATCGGCCACGCCGCGTTTCCAGTAGCCGGCGATCAGATAGTCCTTCGGGTCGACGCCCAGTTCGGTGCGCACCCAGCGCCGCAGCGGGCGCAGCGCACCGGCCTCGGCGGCCAGCCACACGTACACCCGTTCACCGGGCGCGACGGTCACCGTGCGCACGGCCTGTTCGAGGGCGTCACCGTGGCCGGGGGCGAGATCGCCGCGATGCACCCAGCGCACCCGCACCCCCGCCGGGGCGTTCAGCGCGATCTCCTGTTCCGGTCCGGTGACCTCGACGAACACCCACCCGGAGGCGGTGCGCGGCAACCACTCCAGCCACCGCGCGATCGCGGGCAGCGCGGTGATGTCACCGGCGAGCAGATACTTGTCGTAGCTGCGCGGGACGACGACACCGCCCGGCGGGCCCGCGATGTGGATGCGGGTGCCCGGCCTCGCCGCCCGCGCCCAGTCCGAGGCGAGGCCGCCGGGGTGCAGCGCGAAGTCGATGTCGAGTTCCAGGGCTTCGCGGTCGTAGCGGCGCACCGTGTACTCCCGCGACACCGGGCGCGGACTGCCCCATTCCAGCGACAGCCCGTCGCGGCGCGGCAGCCGTAGTACGCCGTCGTCACCGGGAAAGACCAGGCGCACATGCTCGTCCGGCACATAGCTGTGGAATCCGGCCAGGTCGGCGCCACCGAAGGTGAGGCGAAGCAGTCCTGCGCCCACCGGTTCGCTGCGCAGCACCTCGACCTCACACAGCCCGATCGGATAGCCCACCTTCTCGCCGTGATCTCCCGCCAGCACCTCGGTGATGCGTTCGGCATAGGCGGCGCGATCCACCATTACTGCTCCTTCTTCTCGTACAACGGTCTCGACAGGGCGGCGGTCAGCGCGGTGAGCACCAGCACCGCCACGCCGTAGACCACCAATGCCGCAGCGGGCGCGAACAATTGACCGGCCACGCCCGCCACCATCGACCCGATGGCGGTTCCGGTGACGGCCTGCACCATGAGCAGCCCAGAGATCCGGCCACGCAACTCCTCCGGCGCATGCTGCTGGAGCACGGTGTAGCGCAGCACCATGTTCACCGCCCTGGCCACACCGAAACCGGCCAGACCGAGGAACACTCCGGCAGCATGCGGGGACAGCCCGGCCGCGATGACGCCGAGCGGCATCACCGCCATGGCGGCGATCAGATCCCGGCCGGGATTGCGGCTGCGGCCGATCCAACCGCTGGTCAGCGAGCCGATCACCGCGCCTGCGCCGGGTGCGGCGTAGAGCAGGCCCAAGGTCGTCGGCCCGGCGCCCAACTCGACATCGGCAAAGGCGGGCAACAGCACCAGTGGCCCGCTGACCAGCATGGCGATGAGGCCGGTCAGCAGGGCCGCGCGGATCACGCGGTGGCTCATCGCGAAACCGATCCCGATCGTCAGCTCCCGCAACGGATATTGCGCGTCGCGCGCGGGCGGCGGCGCCGGGCCGATCGCACGAATCAAACCGACGGTCGCGGCGGTGGCGCCCGCGGCGATGAAGAACGCCGGGGCGACACCGGTCTGCGCGATGAGAATGCCCGCGAGTGCCGGGGTGATCATGGTGCCGAGATCGGAGGTGAGCGCGGTCAACGCACCGGCGGCGGCGACCTTCTCCCGCCCGACCAGCACCGGAACCAGCGCCATCATGGCGGTGCCACTGACGCCGCCGGCCGCCCCGTCCAGGGCGGCGGCGGCATAGATGACGGCCAGCTGCGGATCCGGCAGCAGCGCATTGGCGCCCAACGCGAGGAACCCCGCGCCGGCGGCGGTGCGCGACCACTGGATCACGGTGCGGCGATCGAACCGGTCGGCGATCACGCCACCGGCCAGGCTGCCGGTGAACAGCGCGATCGCGGTCACGGTGGTGACTCCGGCGACGTGCAACGTCGAACCGGACAGCTGATAGACCTGCACCGGCAGGGCCACCATCAGCAATCCGATACCGAGCACCGACACCAGCCGTGCGGCGAACGCGGCCCGGAAGGGCCGGCTCGACCGCAACGGCGAGATGTCGATCAGCAGTCCGGAGACCGCTGTCACTTGAAGCGCTCCGCGATCAGGTCGAGGGTGTCCATGACACTGCGGTAATCGGGACGCGCGCTGGCGGCGGGCAACTCGAAGACGTTGCCGGTCTTGAACGCGGGCAGCTGCGCGTACAGCGGATCCTCGGCCAGCTGAGCCGCGTTGCGGCCGCCGGACAGCGACACCACGAACACCACCGGCGCGTCGACGACGGTGCTCAGCAGCTCGGGGCTGAAGTGGAACCAGTCGGCGGCCTCCGGCTTGGCCGGGTTACCCGCCTTCTCCGCGACCTTGTCGTCGATGGTGAAACCGACCTCGGCCAGCAGCCGGGGCAGCGCCGCCGACGGCAGGAACAGCGTGGGCTCCTGGCTCTTCACCGACTGCACGAACGCGACCGCGCCCGCGGGCGCCTTGACCGACTCCTTCACCTTCGCCACTTTGTCCTGGTAGGCGGTGATCAGGCCGTCGACCTTGTCGGGGCGGCCGACCACCTCGGCCACCAACCGCAGCTGATCGGCCCAGTCGGTGGTGGTCGCGGGCACCAGCACGGTCGGCGCGATGGCCGAGAGCTGGTCGTAGGCGTTGATGGACTGCTGGGCCGGGAAGCCCTGCCCGCCGCCGATGATCAGATCCGGCCGCTGGTTGGCGATGAACTCCAGGTTGATGTTGTCGCCGATCGGGAGTTCCACGGTGCCTTGCGCTTTCGCGTCCTCGGCCCAGGCCGCCGGGAACCCGCCGGTGCGGGTGTTGACGCCGAGCAACCGGGGATCGGCGGCCGCGACCGGCGCCTCGAGGTCGTAGAGATAGCCGGCCAGCGCGCCGTTGAGGACGACGATGCGCTGCGGATCAGCGGGCACCTGGACGGGGCCGCGTTCGGTCTGCACCTCGCGGGTGCCCGCGGATTCGGTGGCGTCGGAGTCGGCGCCGCAGCCCGCGACGAGCGCGGTGAGGGCGAGGATCAGCAAGGCTACGGCGGCGCGTAACCGCGCGGTCGATCGGATGACGAACATGGGTGGGTTGCTCTCTTCTTTCTCGTGGTGGGGAAGTTCAGTGGCGCAACGCCGGGTCGGCGTCGAGCAGCGCGGCGACCTCGGTCCAGCCCTGCGGCGAGACGATGTCGAAGTGCGAGTACGGCAGCCGCCGCACCGTGAGCCGCGCCCCCGCGGCCCGCCAACCGGCGAGCTGGGCGTCGGTTCGGGCGGAGTCGATGCCCGGGTCGGCGGCGTAGAGGGCCATCGGACCGCGGTATCGCGGTGTGGTCGAGGCGGGAACCAGCGCGAGCAGCGACCTCGCGGCTGCGCGGATGGCGTCGGCGAGTTCGGGTGCGTCGTCGGGTAGTTCGGGCAGCAACCGGTCGAGTTCGGCCGGGTAGGCCAGCGAGCGGGTGGCCTGTTCGGCGAGGTTCGCCAGCGGATGGGAGTCGATCAGGCCGGCGAACGCGACGTCCTCCCCCGCCGCCTCCATCGCCGCGGCGATGGCGTGCACGATATTGCCGCCGAGCGAATACCCGAGCAGCCGGTACGGGCCGTGCGGTTGGATGCGGCGCATCGTCTCCAGATAATGCGCGGCCAGCTCGTCGAGGGTCCGGGCGCCGATGTCGTGTCCGCTCAACGTCGGTGCTTGCAGCCCGACCAACGGCCGGTCCGCGCGCAGCAACCGGGCCAGCGGTGCGAACTGCCACGCCGTGCCGCCGACCGGGTGCACGCAGAAGATCGGTGCGGCCGAGCCCGTCGGACGCAGATCCAGGACGTGGTCGAGGCGGCGGCCGTACATGGCGAGGGCGTCGGGCGCCGTCTCTGGCGGAGACGTCCTCGCGCTCGACGACACGACTTCGTCGGACAGGGTGCTGGTCTCCTGCGCGGGTGCGTGCGCGGCTGACGACGCCCTGGTTGCGCGCGGGATGGCGCTCACCGCGTCCGGCGAGACTGCGGCGGAATGCGCGGCGGCGATGTCCGGGGCCGGCAACGCGGTGGCAGTGCTGGACGAGGCCGCGGCGGTGGTGATCGCTCGGGCGAGCGAGCGGGCAGTCGGGGCCGCGAAGACATCGTCGAGGACCACTGCCAAGCCCGCTCGCCGCAGCCGCCCGGTCAAGCGCACGGCGGTCAGGGAGTGGCCGCCGGCGGCGAAGAAATCGTCGTCGGGCTGGAGCCCGGGGGACGACAGCACCGCCGACATGGCGTCGAGCACCGTGCGCACCAGGTTCGGCGATTCCGGCACGGGCGGACCGCCCGGGGCTGCCTCGTCTGCGCGGGCGTGGATGCGGTCACCCTGATTGCCTGCGCCGCTGTGCGATCCCCGATCGAGCGACAAGGCGCCACCTTCTCGCGTGTCGGCTGGGGCGCCGTTCGGGCCCGCCTGGTCACGCACGGAGGTCTGCTCGGCGCCCGGCGACCCGGCACCGGCGATCGGCCCGGTCGTACTCGCCTGCTCATCCGGCGCGGGCAGCGCCTTGCGGTCGATCTTTTCGCTGGTGGTACGCGGGATCTCGGCGAGGACGACCAAGGCCGCGGGAACCATGTGGGCGGGCAGGGCGGTGCGCACCTGTTCGAGCACCCGGCCGGTGTCGATCACCGCACCGCCCTTGGCGATCAGGTACCCCACCAGCCGTTGATCGCCGGGCCGGTCTTCGCGCAGCAGCACCACGGCTTGGGCGACGTCATCGCAGCCGAGCAGCGCCGATTCGATTTCGCCGAGTTCGATGCGCTGCCCGCGCAGCTTCACCTGGCTGTCGGCGCGGCCCACGTAGTCGAGTTCGCCGTCGGCGGTCCATTTCACCAGGTCACCGGTGCGGTACAGGCGATCGCCGTGGCCGCCGGGGTCCGCGACGAACGCGGCGGCGGTCAGGTCGGGGCGGGCGAAGTAACCGCGCGCCAACTGGATGCCGGTGAGGTAGAGCTCGCCGACGGCACCGACGCGGACGGGTCGCAGCCGGTCGTCGAGCACACGCACGCCCGAACCTTCGGCGGGGCGGCCGATCGGCACCGACGTCGTGTCGGCGTCGGTGGTCTCGTGGAAGGTGATGCAGACCGCGGCCTCGGTGGGGCCGTACAGGTTGTAGACCTGTGTGCCCGTCAGCGCCCGCATGCGATGGGCGGTGGCGGGTGGTAGCGCCTCGCCGCCGGTCACCACGCACCGCAGGTCGGTGCACCCGGACAGATCGGCTTCTTCGGCGAGCACGGTGAGCATCGAGGTGGTCATCTGCATGACCGTCACCCGCTCGTCGCGCATCAGTTGCGCCTGGTAGTAGGGATCGCGGTGGCCATCCGGGCGGGTGAGCACGATGCGCGCGCCAACCAGCAGCGGCAGGAACAGCTCGAGCAGCGAGGCGTCGAACGTCGGTGGAGTCCGGTACAGGACGGTGTCGTGCGCACCGACACCCTGATGGCGCCGCAACCATTCGAAGGTGTTGACGATGGCGGCGTGCGAGACCGTCACTCCCTTGGGCACGCCGGTGGAGCCGGAGGTGAACAGCAGGTAGGCGGAGTTGTCCGGACGCAGCGGTGCGCGACGGTCGTCGTCGGTGACGGCACCATCGCCGAATGCGCTGGTATCGAGCTCGTCGACGGCGACGACCACCGCGCGGTCGGTGCCGAACCCGGCCCGCGCGGTGCTGAGCACGAGCGCCGGCCGCGCGGTCGCCAGAATCAGATCCACCCGCCGCGCCGGTTGGGAGAGGTCGATCGGCAGATACACCCCGCCGGCCCGGCAGATCGCATGCGCGGCAATGACGGAATCCAGATCACGTGCCATGGCCACCGCAACCACTGTCTCCGGGCCGATGCCGTAGGCGATCAGCCAGCGCGCCAAGCGATTCGAACGAGCCTCGAACTCGGCGTAGGTCAGCGTAGTGCCCTCAAGGGTGATGGCGGGCGCCTGCGGATCGATATCCGGCACCTTCCAATCGACGAGCGTGGTGCCGCCGCTTCCAGCAGCCGCTTCGCGTCGCGGCGCACCGATCTCCGAGAAACCAGCAGACGACGCGGCGCCCGGTGCTGCGTCCAGGACAGCAACACCCGCACCGGCGGGGACCGCCCCCGCGTTCCCGATGTCGACGCGATCCGCTGCCACGGCAGTACGCCCGAACAACGCCCCGACCACCCTGGCCGGATCGGCGACCAGCCCGGCCAGCACATCGGCCAACCGCTGGGCCAGGTGCCCCGCCAGCGCTTCGGGCACGGTCGCCGGATCGTGGTGCAGCATCAGCCGGAACCGATCGCCCGGTAACGCCGTCACCGTCACCGGGTAGTGGGTGAGGCTGTGCACTGCGACGTCCGCGACCCGCAGTTGATGCGAATCCGGCTGGCGCAGGCCGGTCTTGGGGAAGTTCTCGAAAACCACCAGTGTGTCGAACAGACGCCCGCGGCCGATGGCGCGCTCCACGGTGGCGAGCCCGAGGAAGCCGATCTCTCGCAATTCGAGTGCGGTGCGCTGGAATTGCGGCAGTTGCTCGAGCAGTGGGCGGTCGGTCTCGACCCGCAGGCGCGCGGGCACCGTATTGCTGAACAGGCCGACCGTGGATTCCACGCCGACGAGTTCGGCGGGTCGGCCAGAGACGACGGTGCCGAACACGACGTCGGTGTGCCCGAGGAATTCGGCAAGCACCACCGACCATGCACCCTGCAACAGCGTGTTCATGGTGACGCCGCGTTCGCGGCCGACCGACTCCAGCGCTTCGGCAGCGGATTCCGGCAACGGAACCGACAGCCCGATCGCCGCAGCGCGCGGCGATGCGGAGGCATGCTCGGTTGCGGCAGAGCCAGGCTCACCCTCGACGGAGCCCGGCAACCTCGACTCGCTGCCGAGCTGCGCCCATGCCTGGTGCTGCCCCGCGGCGATCATCTCGCCGACCAGCGAGGGCCATTCCACGCCCGTCAGGTATTCACCCCAATGATTCAGCGCGGCATCGAGATCACGATCAGCCAGCCAGGCAAGGTAGTCCCCGTAGTATCCACCGCGCGCCGGCTCGTCCCCGTGGTACAGCGCGAGCGTCTCGCGCAGCATGATGGGGATCGACCAGCCGTCGGCCAGCAGGTGGTGGGCGGTGAGGATCAGGCGGGAGGCGGTATCGGTCAGCCGGATGACGAGGATCCGCAGCAGCGGCGGCTCGCTGATGTCGAAGGGCGTCGCGCCCGCGTCACGCTCGAGTTCGTCGGCCAAGAGTTCAGGGTCTGCGTCCGCGCGCAGGTCTTCCACCCGCCAGTCCAGCCGGGGAGATGCCGGCACCACCTGCACCGGCTGGTCGAACTCGTAGCAGAAGGCGGCACCGAGGTTCGGGTGCCGGTTCAGCATGGCCCGCACCGCGACGGCCAGTTGGGCCGGATCCAATGGCCCGGCGAGATCGAATCGCGCGGTCATGGTGTAGACGTCATCGGCGCCGTCGCGCAGCGCGTGGTACAGCAGCCCTTCCTGCAACGGCGACAAGGGCAGCACGTCGGCAATCGGACCGTAGCGCGCGGTCAAAGCGTCCAACTCGGTCTGCGGCAGCTCGACCAGTGGGCGTCGCGATGTCGAACGTTCGGGTGCCCGGGCGACGACGTGTTCGGCGGCCAGAGCCAACTCACCGAATCCTCTGCGGCTCAGCAGTTCCTGCGGCGCGAGTACGAGACCACGTTCGCGCAACCTGGTACTGACGGTGATAGCGGTGATGCTGTCGCCACCCACGCCGAAGAAGTCGTCATCCATGCTCACCCCGTCGTGGCCGAGCGCCGCCGAGACGACCTCACACAGCGCACGCTCGGCCTCCGTCGACGGTGGCCGACCAGCCGATTCGGACGCGGGCTCCGGCAACGCGGCCCGATCGATTTTCCCGTTCACTGTGGTCGGCAGCTCGGTGAGCACAACGATGCGCGAGGGCACCATATGGTCCGGGAGCAGATCGGCGAGGCGATGACGCAGCTGTGCGGAATCGATGGCGTCGCCGCCGGATTCGCCGACGACGTACCCGATGAGCGTCGCACGTTCGCCGACGGTCCGGGTATCGGCAGCCGCCGCGCGTACCTGCGGAAGCGTGTTCAGCGCCGCCTCGATTTCACCGAGCTCGACCCGATGCCCGCGTATCTTGACCTGGGCGTCGACCCGGCCGGCGTATTCGTATCCGCGGCCGGGCACCCACCGCGCCCGGTCGCCGGTGCGGTACATGCGCGCTCCCGGCGGACCGTACGGGTCCGCGACGAAACGGTGCGCGGTGGTCGCCGGCTGTTCGCGGTAGCCGCGGGCCAGTTGCGGGCCGGAGAGGTACAACTCGCCGATCTGGTTGTCCGCGACCACCTGTAAAGCGTTGTCCAGCAGATAAACCCGGACCCCTGGCAGGGGAAGACCGATGTGTGGTTGCGCCCCACGCACCGCAGTGGCGATGGCGTCGACCGTCGCTTCGGTCGGGCCGTAGAGATTCATCGCGGGAATGTCCGACCGCTGTAGGTCTCGCCACAGCTGCGGCGGGCAGGCCTCGCCACCGAGCGCGACCAGGTGGGGCCGAGTGCCGGCGAGCCCGTGCTCGAGCAGGGCCGCGATCAACGTGGGCGTGCCGTCGACGATGTCGATGCCGTCGCGCCGGAACGCCCGCACCAACGCATCCGGGTCACGCCGGATCACACTGTCGTACAGGTGCACACAGTGTCCATCCAGCAGCCACAGCAGCGGATCCAGGGAAGCGTCGAAGGCGAACGACGTCGTATGAGCGACACGCAGCGGCCGGTCCGGGGTGGGTGTGGCGAACAAGCCCCGACGGTGAGCTGCCAGTAGGTGCGCGAGGGCGTCGTGGTCCACCAGCACGCCCTTGGGTCGTCCGGTGGAACCGGAGGTGTAGATCAGATACGCGCCCTGATCGAGCCGGGGTCCGGCGGTGGTGAGCGGCGCCGAGTCGAAGGCGTCGATCTCGGCCCGCACCGCGGCGTCTTCCAGCGCGACGGCGGGCTCCCCCAGCTCGCCGGCGAGTTCGCCGGCGACGAGCACCAGCACCGGTGCGGCATCCTCGATCGTCGCCCGCAGCCGGCTCACCGGATGCTCCGGATCGAGCGGCAGATACACGCCACCGGCACGCCAGATCGCGAAGATCGACACCACGAACTGCGCGGTCCGCGGCAACGCGACACCGACCACCGAATCCGGGCCGACACCCCGATCGCGAAGGTAGCGGGCCAGCCGGTTCACGGTCGCGGCGAATTCCGCTGCCGTCCACACTTTTCCGTCGACAGCGGGCACACCGCTCCTCGGTGTCCGCGCGACCAACCGATCCAGAGCCGCCGGAACCGTTTCGACACGTGACGGCAAGGACGGCCCGGAGCGCGCCGCGAGTAACTCCCCCCGCGTGGCGCGGTCGATCACCTCGAGCGCACCGACCGGCGGTTTATCGCTGCCGATGAACGCCTCGATCACCCGCACCAATCCGTCCACCCGCCCGCGCACGGTCGCTGGATCGTTGGTGCGCGCATCGGATTCGAATCCGAGCAGCACGGTGCCGTCGGGCAGCGGCGTCACCGTCAACCCGAGGTCCTCGGGCGGCCCGCCCGCCACGTTGCGCAGCACACCCTTGGCGCCGTCGAAGTCGAGCGCGAAGTCGAAAACCTTGAGGTTGATACCGACACCGTGCAGCAGCTCACCGGCCCCGAAGCCATGGAAGTCGCGGGCCAGGTCGTCGCCGCTGTAGCGCTGATGGGCACGCACTTCACGCAAGGTTTCCGCGACCCGCGGCCCCAGCTCGCCCAGCCGGTCGCCGGAACTCACCCGCAGCCGCAAAGGCAGCACATTGACCGCCATCGCCGGTGTGGTGAGTGCGGCGCGGCCGACCCGGCCCATCAGCAACATGGACACCACCACATCGGAGGTGCCGAGCTGGCGGTTGAGGAATGCCGCATAGCCGGCGACCAGCGCATCCGCCCAGGTGATGCCGTAGCTTTCGGCGCTGTCGCGCAACGTCGCGAGGGTCTGCGCGGACAGTACGGCCTCCGCACGCAGCGTGCGCTCGACCGCGCCACCCACGTGACGACCACGTCCATCCAGATCCGGCCACGGCGTGAGCTGATCACGCCAGAACCGCCGATCCCGCTCGAAGGAGTCGCTGTCGCGGTAGGCCCGTTCCTCCGCGACCAGATCGGCGATGGTGCCGAAGGTCGGCTTAGGCGCGTCTTTGCCCCGCCGCAGCGCGGTGTAGTGCGCGGCGACGCGTCGTGAGAGCAGCGCCGCACTGTAGCCGTCGACGATCAGGTGGTGATAGAGCTGCACGCACCAGACCTGGCAGTCGGTGACGCGGATCAGGGTGTAGATGTAGAGCTGACGGTCCACCATGGCGCGACAGTGCTCGGCGGCCCGATGACGTTCCAGCGCGACGGCTTCATGAGCGAGCCCGAGCGGGTCGGCGACGGCGCGCAGGTCGATAACCGGACGCAGTTCAGCGTGCGCCCCGCTGACGAATTGCCTCGGCCCATCCGGTGTTTCGCAGAACCGCAGTCGCATGTTCTCGGCCTCGTCGACGGTGCGCCGAATGGCCTCTGCCAGCAGCTCGACGTCGATCGGGGTCGCCCCGGTGATCTCGAGGACCTCGCCGACCAGGTAACGCCCGGATTCGGGATCGAAGCGCTGGGCGTTCCAGATTCCCAGCTGCGGCCCGGTCAGCGGCAGCAGAGCCGCTCCGTCCTCGCCCTTCACCGGCAACTCCCTTCACCCTCAACACATTTCCGTGCCAGGTAACACCTCGACACTCGACCATCAGAGCAGTTTGCTTAGGTTAGCCTATCTTTAGTTCCCGGTGGGGAGCTACGTCAGCGCACCGTGACGGCGTTCTCCGCCAGCGGAATGACCAGGGGCGCTCCGGTTTCGGGATCCTCGATCACCCGGCAACCGAGATCGAATACCGAACGCACCAGGTCGGCGGTCACGATCTCCCCCGGCGGACCAGCAGCTCTGATCTGCCCGTCTCGCATGGCGATGAGATGGTCGGCATAGCGGAACGCGTGATTGAGGTCGTGCAGCACCGCGACCACGGTCCGCCCGGATTCGCGGTTCAGCGTGCGGCACAGATCGAGCAGCTGGATCTGGTGCGCGATATCGAGATACGTGGTGGGCTCATCGAGCAGAATCACCGGGGTGTCCTGCGCCAGCACCATCGCGATCCACACCCGCTGACGCTGGCCGCCGGAGAGTTCGTCCACCGAACGCGCGGACAACTCGGTCACACCGGTGGCCGCCATCGCGGTGGCCACCGCCTCCGCATCGGCCTGCGACCACTGCCGCAACAGCGACTGATGCGGATAGCGCCCGCGCGCGACCAGGTCGGCGACCCGGATGCCGTCGGGCGCCGTGGAGGTCTGCGGCAGTAGCCCGATCCGCCGCGCCACTTCTTTGGCCGGGAAGCTGCTGATCGCTTTGCCGTCGAGCAGCACCGTCCCCGATTCCGGCGCCAGCAACCGGGCCAGGGCACGCAGCAGCGTGGATTTGCCGCAGGCGTTCGGGCCGATGATCACGGTGAACGATCCGTCGGGGATGTCGGCGGACAGGTCCTCGCTGATCGTGCGGCCGCGATAGCCGAGCCGCAGCCGGTCCGCGCGCAGCCGGGCCGGATGTGACTGCGCCTGCTCTGAGGTGTCCTTCATCGTCGCTCCCCTAGCTCCTTCTCGCCTCGGCGACCAGCACATACGCCAGATACAGCCCGCCGATCGAGACGGTCACCACGCCCACCGGCAGGGTGGTCGGCGCGAACAGCCGCTGCGCGAGCCAGTCCGAGGTGATCAGCAGCAATGCGCCCATCGCGGCGGCCGGAACGAGCGCGGTGGACGGCGTGCGCGCCAGCCTGCGCGCCAATTGGGGCGCGGCCAGTGCGATGAACGCGATCGGGCCGGTGACGGCCGTGGCCACCGCGGTCAGCGCCACGCTGAGAAAGATCAGCTGCAGCCTGGTCCGGCGCACCGGGATACCGACGGCGCTGGCCAGGTCGTCACCGAGTTCCAGCATCCGCAGGCGGGCGGCGAGCGGAATCACCGCCAGGCTCAATACCGTCAGCAGCGCCATCGCGGGCATGACCTGCCCCCAGGTGAGCCCGCTCAGCGAGCCCATCCCCCACGCGGCGGCACCCATCGCCGACAGCAGATCGGCGCGCAGGATCAACCAGGCGTTGATCGAGGCCAGCATGGCGCTCACCCCGATACCGACCAGGATCAACCGGAAACCGCTGACGTTGTGCCGCAGCGCCAGCAGCTGAATCGCGACCGCCGCGGCCAGCCCGCCCACCAGCGCACCGGCAGCGGTCCGGAACTCACCGCCGCCGAGCACCAGCATGACGATCAGCGCGCCGGTGTAGGCGCCGGTACCGAAGCCGACGATATCGGGGCTGCCCAGCGGATTCCTGGTCACCGATTGCAGGATCGCACCGCTCACCCCGAGCGCGGCGCCGAGCACCAGCGCCAGCAGCACCCGGGGAAACCGCCACTGCCACACCACGAGACGGTCGAACCGCTGATCGCCGACGAAGATCGCGCGCAGCACCCGGTCCGGCGGAATCGGTGCGTCGCCGCTGCCGAGGGCCAGCACCGCGATCAGCAGCGCCAGCGCCACCAGCGCCAGGCAGACGATCACGGTCCGGACGCCGATCATGGCGGTGAATCCGGCGGCCCGCGCACGGACCCGCACCGTCGCGCGGCCGAAGTCGATCCGCGCGCTCATGCCGCCGTCTCCCTGGCCCGCCGGGCCAGCCAGATCAGCGCGGGCGCACCGAGGAACGCCACCACCAGTCCGGCGGGTACCTCGTCCGGCCACAACACCACCCGGCCGAGTACATCCGCTCCGATCAGCAGGATCGGTGCGAGCACCATCGAATACGCGACGATCCAGCGTTGATCGGGTCCGACGATCCAGCGCGCCACATGCGGTACCGCCAGCCCGACGAAGGTGATCGGGCCGACGGCCGCGGTGGCCGCGCCGCACAGCAGGGTCAACGCCAGCACGGTGAGCAGCCGGGTGCGGCCGACGCGGACGCCGAGCGAGCGGGCCAGGTCGTCACCGAGCGCGACCGCGTTCAGGGATCTGGCCGCGACTACGGCGGCGATCGAACCGATCAGGATGAACGGCGCGGCGCCCGCGATCACGTCGAAACCGCGTCCGGTGAGCGAACCGGCATCCCAGTCACGCATCTGATCGACAGCGTTCGCGTTCAACAGGATCAGGCCCTTGGTGATCCCGGACAGCACCGCCGTCACCGCGACGCCGGCCAAGGTGAGCCGCACCGGATCCGCGCCCTGCCTGCCCGCGGTGCCCAAGCGATACACCACGAGCGATACGAGGGCCGCACCGGCGAACCCGAACCAGACGTAGGCGGTGATCTGCTCGACCCCGAGGAACGCCACCGCCATGGCAATGGCGAAGGCCGCGCCCGCGTTGATCCCGAGCAGGCCGGGATCGGCCAGCGGATTGCGGGTCAGCCCCTGCATCAGACAGCCGGCGACACCGAGTGCGAGCCCGGCGAGCAGGCCGAGCAGTGTGCGCGGCAGCCGGTAGTCGGTGACGATCAGGGCGTCAGGGGAACTCTGCGCACTCCATAACGCCGACCAGACATCCTGTACCGGAATGGCTTTGGCGCCGACGACCAGGCCGAGCAGGCAGGCGACGAGCAGTGCGGCCACCGCGAGCAACCATCCCGGCCACCGCCAAGAGCGCGTCGATCGCTGCGTGCCGGCCGGCAGATGGGTCATCGGCCATCTCCGCGACTGGCACCGCACTCCGGTGCGGGTAGGGCACTGTCCATCGGGGTGTCGTTCTCCAGTGATTTCAGCAGGTCGGACGGTGTTTAGGTAACGTAACTACCTGATTTCGGAGGTTAGCCTAACCTACATATGACGCATTTGTCCGGACTTCCCTACGAACCCCCTGGACGCACGGCCGACCCCTCGGCATGGCAGCCGAGTGGCCACTTCGCGCGCTCGCCGCCGCGAACCACCATGGCACAGACAGCCTTTGCAGGGAAGTCGCTGGAATGCGCTATCGGCCGCGAAAAGCCCTATGAACAGGGTTGATTCATCAACCGATACACCTCGACGAGCCAGCACTCGGCCTGCGCGGATCACACCGGCCGAATCAGGCCGACCTTCTATCGTTAGCGAACTTCGCTGCATACCACGAGGATTCACGCACATACTGTGACCCTTCCCTCATTTGTACGCTGTACGAGGCCAATCGGTGTTCCCAGGCGTGATAGGTCTTGCCCCTGTCCGATACGAGTCCCGCTCGCGGTCGCCGAGAGTTTCCTACGAGCGCCTCCGACTCACCCCCTGCTGATGAGGAATCACCCAACGATGCGAAAAATCCTTGCTGCCTCCGCGCTGGCCACGGCCGCTCTCGGTCTCGCGAGCGGCACGGCCACCGCGGACACCTTCGTTCCGCTGCCCGACGGCGAGAAGGCCGGACCGGACGTCACCATCAAGCGGGTCGCGGAGAGCGCGTTGATCTCGCCGTCGATGGCGGCCAACGGCGCGGGCCGCGTCGCCTGGGTGAGCGGCACCGTGATCGCCGACGTCGCCGCCACCCCCAAGGGCGACCCGAAGCCCTTCGTCGGCGGTAGCGGCGCCCCCGGCACCAACAACTCCTCGACCCACGGCGCCTCCAGGATCAACACCGGCTACATCGTCGGCTGCCAGGTCAGCATTGCCGACAACGCCATCTCCGCGGGCGTGTCCGGCGGCATCACCACCACCGGGGTGAACGCCAGCGGCACGGTCGGCGTGAAGATCGGGCCCGGCGAGGTGAAGTTCGTCGGCGTCGAGGGCTTCGACATCGTCGAGAAGGGCACCTACCACGTCAGCTACAAGGACGTGGAACTCCAGATCCAGGGCTGCGGCGGGTACGCGCAGGCGCGCGCCTACACCGTCGTCGAGATCATCGGCACGAACTACTCCAAGACCACCCTGTACGGCCAGCCGTTCAGCATCGGCTGAATCCGCTGACCCGTTCTCGCGCAACCGATCACAGCCCTGAAAGGCAACCCCATCATGACCAGCCTGAAGAAGGCCGCCGCCCGCCTGGCCGCTGCCGCGGCGACCGCCACCCTCGCCCTCGGCCTGTTCTCCACCGGCGCCGCCAACGCCGACACCTTCATTCCGCTGCCCGGCGGTGAGATCACCCAGACCCTGCCCGACGGCACCGCCGTCACCATCCGGCTCACCAACGAGTCGGTCAACATCAGCCCGTCGATGGGCTCGACACCGCTGCACCGCAATGTCTGGGCATCCGGGCGCGCCGAAGTGCAGATCCACGGCTCGCACCAGTACTCGAAGATCTACCCCGGCTACGTGGTCGGCTGCCAGGTCGACATCAGCGGCGGCACCGGCACCGGCGGCGCCAACGGCGCGACCACCTGGGAAGGCAAGGGCAGCGGCGGCGTCACCTCCGGGGCCAACCTCACCCTCGGTCCCGGCCAGGCCGAAACGTTCTGGCTGCTCGACCTGGAAGGCCCCGACGCCTACGGCGAAAAGAGCTACCTGCGCGGCTACAGCTTCAAGGAGCAGCAGGCCTCGGTCACCTGGGCCGATTCCACCCTCGGTCTCGACGGCTGCGCCGGCTACGCCCAGGCCCGGGCTTTCGTCGGCGTCGAAGTCACCACCAAGACCGGGCGTTCCGAACTACGCCTGTGGGGCCAGCCCTTCAGCCTCGGCTGATCGCGCGGTCACACCGCACCCACGCCGCGGACTCGGCCGACCGGCCGAGTCCGCGCCGGCCCGCAAGACTCGCACCAGTTCTGTTCAAGGGCCGTGCTGGGTCTGATCGAGACACTTGGCTGCAGCCAGGGACCGGGCTCGCCGGTCTGTCACGCGATGACCAAGGAGTGTGAGTGGTGTCCGCAGAGGCCAACAAGGCAATCATCCGAAGGGTTTTCGACGAGTTCGTCAACCAGGGCGACTTCTCGGTGGTGGACGAGATCTATCGCGAGGACATGATCGACCACCAGCCGTTGCCCGGAGCACCGGAGGGGCTGGCGGGCGTCAAGTACACCATCGCCGGATTGCGCGGCGGATTCCCCGATCTGAAGGTGACGATCGAGGACATGAGCGCCCACGCCGACCATGTCGTCATCCACAACACCTGGCGCGGCACGCACCGAGGCGAGTTCCTCGGACTGGCACCGACCGGCAAGCAGATCAGCGCCAAAGGCGTTGTGGTGTGGCGGCTTCAGGACGGGCTGATCGCCGAACGCTGGGGCATCGGGGTGGACACCAGCATCCTGGCCCAGCTCGGAGTCGGGAAGATGGGACCGCGCAGCCGCGCCCGGGTCCGCGCCGTCGACGTGCCGTCGGTCCGCACCCTGCCGATCCTGCCCGGCCGGCTCGACCAGTGGCGGCAGGTGCACAAGGAGCTGAACGAACAGCGCGGCGAGGAGTACCGCGCCGCGCGTCAGGCGGCCGAGATCTCGCGGGAACTGGCGTGGTGCCGGTCCGGCCCGGACGGCGATGTGGCCATCTATCACATGGAATCGCCCGATCCGGCGCGGTCGCTGCGCGCACTCGCGAGTTCGACGGCCGCGGTCGACACCTGGCTGCGCACGACATTGACCGAGGTGCACGGACGCGATCCGTGGACCGAGAACCCGCCTGCCGCGGCCGAACTGGCGCACGGCTGGCAGCGCTGACCGCCACGGAAACGGCGACGGAGCCCATGGCTCGGCCATGGGCTCCGGACTCGACCAGCTCTGCGGGCTACTACTTCCGTGCCACGCCGAGATACAGCGCCGACGTGTCGGAGGTCAGCTTAGCTTTGAGGCTTCCGTCCTTGTTCTGTCCGCGAATGGCGATGCCCTTGGGAGCGCCGATCGGGGTGAATCCGGTCGCCCGCAGGTAGTTGTCCATCTCCTGCGGGGTGATGAAATCCGCCCAGTCGTGGGCGCCCTTGGGCACGATGCCGAGCACCCGCTCCGGCAGCCAGATCATCATCACGCCCGAGCGCATCGTCCGATTGATGGTGTCGTAGAGGAAGATTCCACCCGGCTTCAGCACCCGGTGGATCTCGCGCACCGAATCGGCCGGGCTCTTGACGTGCTCGAGCACGTCCACGCAGGTCACCACGTCGAAGGTGGCGTCGTCGAAGGGCAGCGCTTCGGCCGCCCCCACCTTGTACTCGATCTCCTTGCCCGTCTCCGCGGCGTGCCTGGTCGCCGCCTCCACCAGTTTGGGTGAGACGTCCACCCCGGAGACCTTCGCGCCGCGCCCGTACAAGAATTCGGTCGTGTAGCCGCCGCCGCAACCGACATCGAGAATGCGCACACCCGCCCACCCGGAGGGCATGTACCGATCGAAGTAGGCGAACCGGAGGGGGTTGAACGACTTCAGTGGGTTCATCATGGAGTCGTTGTCCCACCAGCTGTTGGCCCAGGCGGAAAAGAAGTGGTTGTCCTGCTGGACGCTGTCGGTCATGTCAGCTCCTGTCGGTTCGTTCGAGTGGACCGGTCGATGTCGGCGCGATAGCGGGTGGCGTACGCGACTTGCTCCTGCTCCGCCGCGCGGAAGGCGAAACGATCCCAGGACGCCTTCATGAATCGCTCCCTGAGCCAGATGGCGGCCGGGTTCTCCCAGGCACCCATCCGCCCGATCCGCCACGCCATCCGCTGCATGCGGGCGGTGCGTGGAATGCGTTCGCGCTCATAGGAACGCAGTGCGGCGATCGGGTCGGCGGCGCCGTCGAGATGCTCGGCCAGGATCAGCGCGTCCTCGATCGCCTGGCAGGCGCCCTGGCCGATATTGAAGGTGATCGGATGCGCCGCGTCGCCGAGCAGGCTCACCCGGCCCCGGCCCCAGCGGCGGATGGGTGCCCGGTCGATGACGTCATGGCGCAGGACCTGTTCGGCCGGTGTCGCGGTGAGCAGCTGGGCGACGGGTTCGGGCCAGCCACGATGACGCTCTACGAGCTTGCCGATCACATCGCCGTGGTCCACACCGTGCGGCGCTCCGTTCGCGACGCTCATCCAGTACGTCCGGCCAGGGGCGACGTCATAGTAGGTGAACCGGGTTCCCGGGCCGAAAAACGCGCAGAACGTACCCGGCGCGACGATCTCGGGGCCGACGCTCGCCGCGCCGCGCCAGGCGATGTAGCCGGTGTAGCGCGGCGGCTGATCGCCGACGAGAGCTCGCCGCACCGCGGAGTGCACGCCGTCGGCGCCGATGAGCAGCTCGCCGCGTTCGCTGCCGCCGTCGGCGAAGCGCACCATCACGCCGTCGCCGTCCTGATCGAACCCGGTCACCTCGGCGCCGGTGCGGATCTCGGTATCGGTCAAGGCGCGCATGAGGATCCGGTGCAGGTCCGAGCGCCCGATCGCGACTGTCGGCCTGCCGTACTTGGCGGCGAACTCGCCCACCGGCCAGGAGCCGATGCGCTCGCCGCGCGCGGTGCGGAATTGGCAGACGGTCTGCACCGGCGCGATCCGCAGCACTTCCTCGGCGACGCCGAGCGCGTCCAGTGCCAGCATGCCGTTGCTCCAGATATGCAGCCCCGCACCGCCGTCGCGCAGCTGCCGCGCGCTTTCGAAGACCACCGCGTCGATGCCTCGGCGCCGCAAGGCGAGCGCGGCGGATAAACCGCCGATACCGCCGCCGGCGATCATGACCCGCCGAACCGCTGTGCTCATGCGAAACTCCCTGTCCCCGCGTCGGCCGGTAAACGTCCGGTTCCACCCTGGCGGCCGGTGCACGAGGAAACCTCGAGCGCACCCTGATCCGAACTGGCGCATCAGGGCTCGGTGGTGAATTGCGATCCAGGCGCAGCAAAGGTCGGGACAAGACACTGGTGGCCGGCCGATCACCGCTACTCACCGGAGGACACCGTGAACAACCTCAGCTACGCACTGGCCACCCTGGCGATCCTCGGTTGCGCCGTCACCTACGGCACCGACACCTTCGCTGCCGTCGTCTGGCGCACCTCGCTGCGTCACCTCGACGAGCGGGCGCTGACCCATCTGGTCGGCTGGGTCCACTACTACGGCGATCGGCGCCTGCCGGTGCCCGGCGGACTCGGTATGGGCCTGGCCGTACTGAGCGTGATCGCCAGCGCGCTGGCCGGGCGGACCGAGGCCGCGCTCGCCGGCGGAGTGGCGGTGCTGGCGCTGGCTGCGTGGATGGGGATCTACCTGACCATCGCCAAGCCGGTCAACGAGAAGTTCAGCGCCGCGGCGCGGGCCGAGCAGACGCTGCCCGACGCGCGTGAGCTCCAGGCCCGCTGGGACAGCGTGATCAATCTGCGGGTGGCGATCCAGCTCATCGCGATCACCGGGCTGTGCGCGCAACTGTTCCTGCCATGAGAAACGGCCGGTCGGCACCTCGGTGCCGATCGGCCGTCCCGGTGGTCGCTGCGGCTCGATCCCGTGTGCGTCTCGGTCCCGCTTGCGGTTCAGTCCCGCTTGCGGATCAGCGAGAGCCCGTCGCCGATGGTGAGCACCACAACGTCGACGCGGTCGTCGCGGCGCACATGATCGTTGAATTCCCTGATGGCGATGGTGGATTCGTCGAACGGCGGCTGCACCACGTTGCCGAACCACAGCACGTTGTCCACCAGCATCGCACCGCCGGGGCGCAACCGCGGCAGCAGTTCCTCGTAGTAGGCGAGGTATCCGGTTTTGTCCGCGTCCACGAACGCCAGATCGATCACGAGATCGGGGTCCAGTGCGCGAATGGTGTCCAGTGCCGGACCGATACGCAGGTCCACCCGATCGGCCACGCCGGCCTGCTGCCAGGCAGCGGTGGCCATCGGCGCCCAGGCCGGGTTCACCTCGCAGGTGATCAATCGGCCGCCGGGCACCAATCCCCTGGCGATCGACAGGGCGGAATAGCCGGTGAAGGTGCCGATCTCCACCGCGGTACGCACACCCATCAGCCGGGTCAGCACCGTCAGGAACGCGCCCTGATCCGGCCCGACCTGCATGATGGCCGGGCCGCCGAGCCGTTCGGTCTCGGCGACCAGATCGTGCTGCACGGTGTCGTACAGGTTGGTGTGCTGGGTGACGTAGGACAGCAGATCCTCGGTCATCCGGACAGTCTTCATGCGAGCCTTTCAGGCGTCGGTGGGAATCCAGCTGCCGTGGAAACCGTTGGGCACCCGGTCCGGCAGATGGATGGTGGCGATGGTCGACATCGTTTGCGCGTCCAGGATCAACAGGTCGCTGCGGCGGGTGGCCTCGTTGTACTGGTAGCCCATGAGCACGCCCTCGTCCTCGGCCGCGTCGGGGCGACTCGGGACGAAGCTGAACTCGCTCGGCTGGATACCGGGGCCGAGCCGCTTCTCGATCGTGGTGCCGGCGACCAGATCGTGTTTGAACAGTGCACCGGCCGGGCTGCCGCCGCCGAGCGCCTCCATGGTGTAGCCGTAGCGGTGCTTGCGGCCGACGAGTCGTTCGTCGATGCGCGGGAATTCCTGTGAGCGGTCGTCCAGGCGCGATTCGCGGACCGCGCCCGCACGCGGATCGACGACCCAGCGGTCCAGGGTGGTCGGGCCCTCGTCCGGTCCGTTGCGATCGGTGACGAACATGCGCGGATGCCGCACCACATCCAGCACCACCGTGTCACCGTCGTCGTAGGCGTTGAGCGGGTGGAACACATAGCACGGCGACACATCGAACCAGCGGATGTCGGCGGCGGTGCCCTCGCGCGGCAGCAGACCGACCCGCGCGGGGTGGGCCGGATTCCACCGGGCGGGCAGTCGGTCGTTGGGCCGCATCCGGCGACCGACCATGGCGGTGATCGGATCGGGTACCCGTACCCGTCCGATGAGGGCCGACAGCAGCAGTTGGGTGGGATAGCGCAGCGGCCGTGGCATCGTCATCGCGGCCGCCGCCTGCGGATCGAAGGTCACCGGGAGGTCGTAGAGCACGACATACTTCTCCGTCAGCGAGAAGTCGTGCATCATCGGCACTCCGCGGATCGGGATGTCGACAATGCGGCGGGCCCGGCCCTGCACATCGATCACCGAGTACTGCACGATGTCGCCGCGGCCGAAGAAGTGGGTGATCGCGTGCAGCTCGCCGGTCACCGGGTCGCGGTGTGGATGGGCGGTGTAGCCGCCGGGCAAGGTGCCGTCGAAATCGCAGGGTCCGACGGTATCGAGCTCCTCGTCGAGCTCGTAGTTGGCCATCCCGCCCTCGATCAGCGCCAGCGTCTTGCCCGCGTGCCCGATGACGTTGGTGTTCGCGCCGAACAGCTCGATGCCCGCCCGATGCTTCGGCGGATTCGCCGGATCCGACACGCGCACCCAGCGATTGCGGTACCAGCGTGCGTTCCCCTCCGCCAGACGCACGCCGTGCACCATGCCATCGCCCATGAACCAGTGGTAGGTCTGCGGGTCCACCTCGCCGATCGGGTTCGGGCCGTTGCGGACGTAGCGTCCGTCAAGGATGTCGGGGATCGTGCCGGTCACCTCGAGATCGAAGGCGGTGAGTTCCTGCTGGACGGGAGCGAAATTCCCCTCCAGATACATATTCGCCATGTCGTTCGCCCCCTCTGCGCTCAGCGGCCGAGCTGCGCCATAGCGGGCGCCGGGTAACGCTCGCCTGCCGCGATTCCGGTGGGCGCCACGGCCTCGATGGCGGCGAGTTCGGCGGGTTCGAGCACGATCTGCTCGACCGCGACGTTCTGCACCACGTGCTCCGGCTTGGTGGTGCCCGGTATCGCGACGATGTCCTCGCCACGCGAGAGCACCCAGCTCAGCGCCAACTGCGCGGGCGTGACGCCCTTGGATTCGGCCAACTCACGCAGCTTGTCCACCACAGCGAGGTTCTTGGCGAAGTTCTCACCCTGGAATCGTGGTGAGACACGGCGGAAATCGTCGGCGGCGAGGTCGTCGATCGAGCGGATCGTGCCGGACAGGAAGCCGCGGCCGAGTGGACTGTAGGCGACGAAGCCGATGCCGAGTTCTCTTGCCGTCGCCAGCACGCCGTTGTCCTCGACATCGCGGGTGAACAAGGAGTATTCGGTCTGGATCGCGGTGAGCGGATGGACTGCGTGCGCCCGGCGCAGGGTCTCGGCGGACGCCTCGGAGATGCCGAGATAGCGGACCTTGCCCGCGGCCACCAGCTCCGACATCGCGCCGAAGGTTTCCTCCACGGGCACATCCGGATCGACGCGATGCTGGTAGTACAGATCGAGGTAGTCGGTGCCCAGGCGGCGCAAGGTGCCGTCGATGCTCTTGCGCACATATTCCGGGCGGCCGTTGATCCGCCAGGTGAGGTTGCCGTCGTCGTCGATCTCGTTGCCGAATTTGGAGGCGAGCACGACGTCGCCGCGGCGCTCGCCGAGCGCGGCGGCGATCAGTTCCTCGTTGCGGTGCGGGCCGTACATGTCCGCGGTGTCCAGCATCAGCACGCCGAGGTCGAGCGCGGTGTGGATCGCGGCGATGCTCGCCGACTCCTCGGCGGGCCCGTAGGCCACGCTCATTCCCATACAGCCGAGCCCCTGCGCGGAGACGACCAAACCCTGTGTGCCCAAAGTGCGCGTGCGCATGTGAATCTCCTACCGATCAGGCCGCGACGGCACTGATGAACAGCGAAATGACCGCGAGGCCTTGCAGCACGGCGCGAACGTTGATGACCGAATCCCAGGTGCGCTGCAGGTCTCTGGCGGTGGCGGGGGTCTGACCGGCCACCGCGGCCGCGGTGAGGGCGGCATTCACCGGCACGCTCACCCGGCCGTAGATCACGAACCACACGCCGAGCGCGACGACGGCGACGATGCTCGCGGCGATGGCGGCGGCGCCCTGGCCGAGAACGACCGCGGTGATCGCGGTGGCCACCGAGGCGACGAGGCCGAGCGCGCCGGGGAATTTCAGGCGCTGATCCCCGTAGAGGTGGATATAGCCCATCGCCGAGGTCAGCACCTCGTCGGAAACCTGGGCCATCGCCGATCGCTGCACCACAGCGCAGAACACGTCGGTCCCATAGATGATGCCGACCGCCAGGATGGCGATGCCGGCCAGCACTTGATGTGCCACAACAGCTCCCTCACATCGGATGAGTGTTCGCTAGCAACGATAGAACTCCGAGCGGCGATATGTCCATGGCCGAAACTAGTGCTGCTATCTTCGCTAGCACTATGACTGTGCAAGAGCGCCGTGAGCGGGAACGAGCCCGCAGGCACCGGTTGATCGTCGATACCGCACGGCAGCTCGCGGAGGCCGAGGGCTGGGAAGCGGTGACGACGCGACGGCTCGCCGCTCTCATCGAGTACAGCCAGCCGGTGCTCTACAGCCATTTCGCGAATATGGAGGCCATCGCCAACGCCGTGGCGATGGAGGGCTTCGCCGAATTGGCCGACACCCTGGCGCGGGCACGCGCCGGCGCCGCGCCCGAGCAGATCGCGCACCGGGTCGCGCTGGCCTACGTGGATTTCGGGGTGCGGCAGCCGGCGGTCTACGACGCGATGTTCGTGCGGGCCACCGATCTCGCCTTCGGCAGCCCGCAGACGCCGGAACCGCTGCGGCGAGCCTTCGCCGAATTGCTTGCCGCGGTCGAACAGCTTTCCGGCCCTTACGATCCCGAGACGGACGCGGAGGTGTTCTGGAGCGCGCTGCACGGCCTGGTGATGCTCGCGCGCAGCCGCCGGCTGCGTCCGGATATGCAGGGTGAGCGGCTGCGGATACTGCTGGAGCGCTTCAGCCGGATGTGGCCGCCCCGGTAGCGGCGAACAAGCCGGTCAGGTCAACCAGCAGATGACGGCCGCGCTCGGCCCCACCCTTGATGCGGCCGTCGAGCACCAGCCCGACCAGCCCGTGCAGATGCGCCCACAGCAGGTCCGCGGCCGCGTCCGCGTCATAGGCGGAGGCGCACAGATGCGGCGCGCCTTCGGCGATGGCCGCACGGAGGACCTCGAAGCACGCGCGGGCGGAATCGGGCGCCTCGGCGGTGCCGAAGGCGAGGCCGGGCAGCGTATGCATCAATCGGTACAGGTGCGGGTCGGCCATCGCGAAATCCCAATAGGCCACCGCCACCGCCAGCAGCGGCCCACCGCGCTCGCGCTGCACGTCCGGGCACAGCGCCGCGCCGAGTTGCCCGGCCAGATCGGCGAATCCGACGTCGACCAGTTCGAGCAGCAGCGCCCCCTTGTTGGCGAAGTACTCGTACACGATCGGCACGGTGTAGCCCACCCGATCGGCGACCGAACGCACCGTGACGCTGTCGAACCCGCCGGTCTCCGAGGCGATCGAACGGGCCGCCGCCAGCAGTTCCCCGCGCAGCCGCTCGCGCGCCTCGGCGCGCTCGCACGCCGTGCCCTTGATCCGCTTACCCGCTCGTGGCACTGCTCCTCCTCGGTCGCCGCGAATTTCTAACAACGGTAGACAATCGCGCGGCGGCACGTCTAAAGTCAATTTCTAACGTTGATAGAAATCAACGTGTACAGGGGACAAGGAGTTTGCGATGCGAGTTCTGGTAACCGGAGCGTCCGGCACGATCGGCAGCGCGGTGGCGCGGGCCCTGATCGGCCGCGGCCATACCGTGATCGGCACCGTCACCGCGGCCGACCGACCGGTGCCCGCCGGGGTCGAACCGCTGGTGGCCGACCTGTTCGATCCCG
>NZ_BAFY01000217.1 GCF_000308555.1 Nocardia cyriacigeorgica NBRC 100375
TCTGGGTGTCGAGCGCCGCGCCGAGGCGCGCCGCGACCTGAGTGGCGACCAGCGAATTGCCGCCGAGGGCGAAGAAATCGTCATCGAGGCCGACGCGTTCGACGCCGAGCACATCGGCGAAGGTGCCCGCCACGATCTCCTGCACCGGCGTCACCGGAGCACGGAACGCGGTGGCGGCGAAGGTCGGCTCCGGCAGTGCCTTGCGGTCGAGCTTGCCGGAGGCATTGAGCGGGAACGCGTCGAGCACGACGTAGGCCGCCGGCACCATGTAGGCGGGCAGCTGCTGACCGAGTTCGGCGCGCACCGCGTCGATATCGACCACGCGATCCGGGTCGGGCACCACGTAGGCGACCAGCTGATCGCCGGTGTGCTCGTCCGACCGCACGACGACAACGGCCTGGGCGATGGATTCCAGTGCAGTGAGCGCGTTCTCGATCTCGCCGAGCTCGATGCGCAGACCGCGCAGCTTCACCTGGAAGTCGGTGCGGCCCAGGTACTCCAGTTCACCGTCGGCGGTCCAGGCCACCAGGTCACCGGTGCGGTACATGCGCTCGCCCGCGGTGAAGGGGTTGGCGACGAACCGGTCCATGGTGAGGTCGGGTCGTCCGACATAGCCGTGCGCGAGCTGTGCCCCCGCCAGATACAGCTCACCCGGGACACCCGCCGGCACCGGCCGCAGCCGCGCGTCCAGCACGTAGACCTGAGTGTTGAACACGGGGGCACCGATCGGCACCGAGCTGGTGTCGGCGTCGGTGACCTCGTGGAAGGTGACGTCGACCGCGGCCTCGGTGGGACCGTACAGGTTGTGCAGCCGGGCGCCGGTCAGCTCACGCAAGCGCTGCGCGGTGACCGCGGGCAGCGCTTCACCGGAGGCGAAGACGTTGCGCAGGCCGAGGTATTCGGCGGCCAGCGGTTCGGCCACGAACACCGACAGCATGGACGGCACGAAGTGCACCGTGGTGACCTGCTCGTCGGCCATGAGCTGAGCCAGGTAGGCCGGATCGCGATGCCCGTCGGGCTTGGCGACAACCAGTCGCGCGCCGACCTGCAAGGGCCAGAAGAACTCCCACACCGACACGTCGAAGGTGGCGGGAGTCTTCTGAATAACCACGTCATCGGCGGCCAGACCGTATTCGGCGTGCATCCACACCAACCGGTTGACGATCGCCGCATGGCTGACCGCGACACCCTTGGGGCGGCCGGTCGAACCGGAGGTGAAGATGACGTAGGCGGTATTGCCCGGGCGCAACGGCCGATGCCGGTCGGCGTCGGTGAGCACCTCGTCGGAGAACGCCGACAGGTCCAGCTCATCGATGCGCACCTGCCGCGACAGCGTGGTGTCCAGATCGGAACCGGAGGTGAGCACGCACACCGGGCGCGCGGTGTCCAGGATGTAGTCGATGCGCTCGGCCGGATGATCCGGATCCAGCGGCACATACGCGCCACCGGCGACGCTGACGGCGTACATGCCGACCACCAGATCGATGGAGCGCCGCATGCCGAGGGCCACATACGATTCCGGGCCGACGCCTGCCTGCTTGAGCCAGCGCGCCAGCCGGTGCACTCGTCCGGCGAACTCGGCGTAGGTGAGACTTGTCCCCTCGGAGGTGACCGCGTACGCGTCCGGGGTGCGCGCGACCTGCGCCTCGAACAGCGAGACCAGGGTGGCGGCGGCATCGCCGACCGGCGAAGTCAGCGCGGCGTCGACCGGGAATTCGGTGTCGTTCCACCGGTCGAGCACCCGGGTGCGTTCGATGGAGTCGAGCAGGTCGATATCGCCGATCGAGGCGCCGGGCGCGTCGGCCACACCGCGCAGCACCCGCAGGAACCGCTCGGCGAAGGTGCTCGCGTAACCGGCGTCGAAAAGGTCGGTGGCGTAGACGAGTTCGGCGTCCATCTCCGACTCCGCGCCGGGCACCTCGCTCAGCGTGAGCTGGAGATCGAACTTGGCCGTCGGCTGATCGATGCCGAGTTCGGTCACCGTGAGGCCGGGCAGCTCCAGTGAGGTGCGGCCGAGGTTCTGGAACGACAGCATCACCTGGAACAGCGGATGCCGCGCCTGCGAACGCGCCGGGTTGAGCACCTCCACCAGACGTTCGAACGGCACGTCGGCGTGCGCGAAGGCCGCCAGATCGCGTTCGCGCACCTGCGCGAGCAGCTCGCCGAACGACTGCGCGGGATCGACCTCGGTGCGCAACACCAGGGTGTTGACGAACATGCCGACCAGATCGTCGAGCGCCTGCTCACCACGACCGGCCACCGGGATACCGATGGCGATGTCATCGGTGCCGCTCAGCCGCGCCAGCAGCGCCGCGAACGCGCCGTGCACCACCATGAACAGGGTGGTGCCGGTGCTGTGGGCGACCTGGTTCAGTTCCTCGATCAGCGCGCCCGGCACCCGGAAGCGGTGGGTGCCCGCACCGTAGCTCGCGACGGCGGGGCGGGGGCGGCCGGCCAGCCGCAGTTCGTCGGGCAGCCCGGCCAGCGCGGTGCGCCAGTAGTCGAGCTGCTCGGAGATCAGCGAGGTCGGATCCTCTTCGGAGCCCAGCGCCTCACGCTGCCACAGCGCGTAGTCGATGTACTGCACCGCAAGCGGCGGCCAGCCCGGCTCCACCGACGCGGTCCTGGCGACGTAGGCCGTCATCAGATCGCGCACCAGCGGGCGCATGGAGAAACCGTCGGCGGCGATGTGGTGTACCACCACGGCCAGCACGAAGTCCTGCTCGGCCAGCTGGAACAGCCGCAGCCGCACCGGCAGCTCGGAGGTGACGTCGTAGCCGCGGGAGGCGAATTCGTAGAGGGCCGAACCGATCTCGTGCTCGCCGAGCGCCACCATATCCAGTTCGGGGATGGCCCGGGTCGAGGGCAGCACGCGCTGGTAGGCGACGCCGTCGTGGGACGGGTAGATGGTGCGCAGCGACTCGTGGCGCACGATCACATCCGAGACCGCACCCCGCAGCGCGTCCAGGTCGAGCACGCCCTGCAAGCGGACCGCGGCCGGAATGTTGTTGGCCGCGGAATCGGCGTCGAAGCGGTTGAGGAACCACATCCGCTGCTGAGCCAGCGACAGCGGCGGATGCTCCGGGCGCACCTGTTCGGTCAGCGCCTGCCTGGCGCCACTGCCCGCATGCGATTCCATCCGCGCGGCCAGCGCGCCGACGGTGGGCGCCTCGAACAGGGTGCGCACACCCACCTGGGTGTCGAGCGCGGCGCTGAGCCGGGCCACCACCTGGGTGGCGACCAGCGAGTTGCCGCCGAGTTCGAAGAAGTCGTCGTCGACGCCGACCCGGCCGACACCGAGCAGATCGGCGAAGACCTCCGCCACGATCTCCTCGATCGGCGTCGAGGGCGCGCGGAAGGCCTTGGCCTCGAACTTCGGCGCGGGCAGCGCCTTGCGGTCCAGCTTGCCGCTGGCGTTCACCGGGAAGGCGTCGAGCACCACGAGCGCGGCCGGGATCATGTAGCCGGGCAGCGTGGCAGCGAGTGCTGCCTTCACCGCATCGGGATCGATGACGGCGTCGGCTTCGCGCACCACATAGCCGACCAGCTGATCGCCGGAGTGCGCGTCGGCGCGCACCACCACGACCGACTGCGCGATACCGGGCTGCGCCAGTAGCGCGGCCTCGATCTCGCCCAGCTCGATGCGCAGACCGCGCAGCTTCACCTGGAAGTCGGTGCGGCCCAGGTACTCCAGTTCCCCGGCGCGGGTCCAGGTCACCAGGTCGCCCGTGCGGTACATGCGCTCGCCGGGAGCGCCGTACGGGTTGGCGACGAATCGATCGGAGGTCAGGTCGGCGCGGCCGAGGTAGCCGAGCGCCAGCTGATCGCCCGCGAGATAGAGCTCTCCCGCGATACCGGGGGCGACCGGTCGTAGCCGGGCGTCGAGCACGAAGACACGGGTGTTCCACACCGGTCGACCGATCGGCACCGAGACGGTGTCGGCATCGGTGGCCTCGTGATAGGTGACGTCGACCGCGGCCTCGGTGGGGCCGTACAGGTTGTGCAGGCGGGCGCCGGTCAACTCACGCAGCCGCTGCGCCGTCGGCGCGGGCAGCGCCTCACCGGAGGCGAACACCTGCCGCAGTCGCGGCGCGGGAAGCGCTGCGGCGTCACCGTTGTCGTTGCCGAGAGTGGCTACGAACACCGACAGCATCGACGGCACGAAGTGCGCGGTGGTGATGCCCTGTTCGGCGATGATCCGCGCCAGGTACACCGGGTCGCGGTGCCCGTCGGGTTTGGCGACGACCAGGCGCGCACCGGTCTGCAAGGGCCAGAAGAACTCCCACACCGACACGTCGAAGGTCGCGGGGGTCTTCTGGAGCACGGCGTCGTCGGCGTCGATCGGGTACTCGTGCTGCATCCACAGCAGCCGGTTGACGATCGCCGCATGACTCACCGCGACGCCCTTGGGGCGTCCGGTGGAGCCGGAGGTGAAGATGACGTAGGCGGTGCTCGCACCCAGGATCGGCCGTGCCCGTTCGGCATCGGTGATCGGGGCCGTGTCGAACGCGGACAGGTCGAGCGCGTCCACCTCGAGCAACGGTGCGCTCGCAGCGGTGAATTCGTCCCGCGTGGTGGTCAACACGACCGCGGGCCGTGCGGTGTCCAGCACGTAGTCGATACGGTCGGCGGGCTGATCCGGGTCGATCGGCACATAACCCGCGCCGGTCTCCAGCACCGCGTACATCGCGACGACCAGATCCACCGACCGCCGGATGGCCAGCGCGACCAGCGAATCCGCGCCCACTCCGTCGGCCAGCAGCCTGCGGGCCAGCTGGTGGACTCGGCCCGCGAACTCCGCGTAGGTGAGCTGCTCGTCTTCGAAGACCAGCGCCACCGCGTCCGGAGTCGCGGCGGCCTGCTGCTCGAACAGCGACACCAGGGTCGCCTCGGGCACCGGGCGGGTGGTGTCGTTCCAGTCGGTGAGGACCTTCGCCCGCTCGTCGGCGGCGAGCAGGTCGATATCGCCGATGGCGATGGTCGGGTCGGCGGTGATCGCGGCCAGCACCCGGTCCAAGCGGTTGGCGAATTCGGCGACCGTCGATTCGTCGAACAGATCCAGTGCGTAGGAGAACTCGGCCGACATGCCTGCGGCCTCACCCAGCTCATCCTGGGTTTCCGACAGCGTCAGCTGCAGATCGAACTTCGCCAGCCTGGCGTCGTAGTCGATGCCGTTGACCGAAAGTCCGGGCAGCTCGAGGCTGGCCTGACGGGTGTTCTGGAAGGTCAGCATCACCTGGAACAGCGGATGCCGGGCCTGCGAGCGGGCCGGGTTCAGCACCTCGACCAGGCGCTCGAACGGCACGTCGGCGTGCGCGAAGGCGTGCAGGTCGGTCTCCCGGGCCCGCGCGAGCAGCTCGTCGAAACCGGCGGCCCCGTCGACCTCGGTGCGCAGCACCAGAGTGTTGACGAACATGCCGATCAGATCGTCCAGCGCGGCCTCACCACGGCCGGCGACCGGGGTACCGATGGCGATATCGCTGGTACCCGACAACCGGGCCAGCAGCACCGCCAGCGCCGAATGCATCACCATGAACAGCGACGCGTTGTGCCTGCGTCCCAGCTCGACCAGCGCGCGCTGGGTCTCCCCGGAGATGACGAACGGGTAGGTGCCGCCGCGATAGGAGGCGGCGGCCGGACGCGGCCGGTCCGAGGGCAGCACCAATTCGTCCGGAAGGTCGGCGAGTTCGCGCGACCAGTACCGGATCTGGTTGGAGATCAACGAGTTCGGATCGTCTTCGGAGCCGAGCACCTCGCGCTGCCACAGCGCGTAGTCGGCGTACTGCACCGGCAGCGCCGACCAGGCGGGCGCCTCCCACGAGGTGCGCGCGGCGTAGGCCACCATGACGTCGCGGGCCAGCGGCCCCATCGACCAGCCGTCGGCGGAGATGTGGTGCACCACCATGCCGAGCACGTACTCGGTCTCGTTGATCTCGAACAGCCGTGCGTGCAGCGGCACTTCGCTGGTGACGTCGAAGGCCATCGAGGCCAGCTCGACCAGGTGATCGATCAGGTTGTGCTCGGTGACCGGGATCGGGGTCAGGTCCGGCACGATCTGGGCGGCGTCCAGCACCACCTGCACCGGGCCCGCGCTGGTCTCCGGAAAGACCGTGCGCAACGATTCGTGCCGGTCGATCACATCGATGACCGCGACCTGGAGCGCGGCGACATCGAGATCGCCGGACAGCCGGATCGCGACCGGGATGTTGTTGACCGCCGATTCGGTGTCGAAGCGGTTGAGGAACCACATGCGCTGCTGTGCCAGCGACAGCGGCACCTCCTCCGGCCGGTCCCGTGCGACCAGGGCCTTGCGGGCGCCGTCACCGGCGTGCGATTCCACCCGGGCGGCCAGCGCCGCGACGGTAGAGGCCTCGAACAGCATGCGCACCGGCACCCGGGTGTCGAGCGCGATGCCGAGGCGGGAGGCGACCTGGGTCGCGATCAGCGAGTTGCCGCCGAGTTCGAAGAAGTCGTCGTCCACGCCCACCCGGGTGATGCCGAGCACCTCGCCGAAGATCTGCGCGACGATCTCTTCGATAGGTGTTGTCGGAGCGCGGAATTCGCGCACCTCGAACACCGGAGCGGGCAGGGCCCTGCGGTCCAGCTTGCCCGAGGGGTTCAGCGGCAGCGCCTCGAGCACCACGATCGCCGAGGGCACCATGTAGGAGGGCAGGGTGCGGTGCAGCGCGCCCTTGATGCTGTCGATATCGACCGGGCCCGCGTCGGTGACGACGTAGCCGACGAGCTGATCGCCCGCCACCGTGTCGAGCACCAGCACCACGGCCTGGTTGACGGCCGGATGCTCGAGCAGCGCGGTCTCGATCTCACCGAGCTCGATGCGCTGACCACGGAACTTGACCTGGAAGTCGGTGCGGCCGATGTATTCGAGCACGCCGGCCGTGCCGACCTCGGGGTCGTGCGGTTCGGTCCAGCGCACCAGGTCGCCGGTGCGGTAGAGCCGGGATCCGGGCGGGCCGAACGGATCGGCGACGAAGCGTTCGGCGGTCAGGTCGGGGCGACCGTGATAGCCGCGGGCGGTCTGGACGCCGCCCAGGTACAGCTCACCGGGCACACCGACCGGCACGGGCGAGAGTCCCTCGTCGAGCACGTAGGCGCGCGCGTTCCACACCGGGCGGCCGATCGGCACACTGGCCGGGGCAACCTCGTTCAGATGCCAGGCGGTGGCGTGCACGGTGAACTCGGTGGGACCGTACAGGTTGTGCATCGCGGCCGTGGAGAACTGCCGGAACGCGGTCACCGTCGCCGGCGGCAGCGCCTCACCGGCCACCAGAACCGCACGCAGCGAAGCACATTCGGCGGAATTGGCGGCACCGGCGAAGACCGAGAGCATCGACGGCACGAACGAGGTCATGGTGACCTTGTGCCGTCCGATGATCTCCGACAGGTACAACGGATCGCGATGGCCGTCCGGGGCCGCGATCAGCATCCGGGCGCCGACGGCGAGCGTGCCGAACAGCTCCCACACCGACACGTCGAAGGTGACCGGTGTCTTCTGCAACACCACATCGGCCGGGCTCATCCGGTATTCGGCGGTGATCCAGGCGATCTGGTTGACCACCGAGGCATGGCTGACCGCCACACCCTTCGGGCGGCCGGTCGAACCGGAGGTGTAGAGCACGTAGGCGGTGTTCGACGGGCGCAGCGGGGCACGCCGATCGGCGTCGGTGACCGGGGCGTCGGAGTACCCGCTCAGATCCTCGGTGTCGAGGAAGATCACCGGCACCTCGCCGGCGCTGATGTTGTCGGCGATGGTGGTGAGCACACACACCGGTGCCGAGGATTCGAGCACGTACTCGGTGCGCTCGGCCGGGTGATCGGGATCGATCGGCACGTAGCCGCCACCGGCGGTCATGGTCGCGTAGAGCGCGACGAGCATGTCCACCGAACGCCGGATACCAACGGCGACCAGCGATTCCGGGCCGACACCCGCGTCGATCAGCTTGCGGGCCAGGCGGTTGACCCGGGCCGCGAACTCGGCGTAGGTGAGTTCTTCGTCCAGACCGTCGATGCGGCCGGCGGCGTCGAAGACGACGGCGAGCTCGTCCGGGCGCTGCCGTACCTGCTCGGCGAACAGCTCGAGCACGGTGGCCGCCGGAACCTCGTGGGTGGTGTCGTTCCAGCCCGAGAGCACGGTGGCGCGTTCGGCGTCGTCCAGGATCTCGATATCGCGGACGGCGGTAGCCGGTTCGGCGACAACGGTTTCCAGCACCCGCAGGTAGCGGCGGGTGAACTCGTCGACGGTGGATTCGTCGAACAGATCGGTGGCGTAGGAGACCACCGCCGACATTCCGGCGGGCGCGCCATCACCGGCGCGCTCCTCGGTGACGGTCCACTGGAGGTCGAACTTGGCGATGTCGACCTCGAGCTCGTCGGCGGTGACCGACAGCCCGGGCAGCTCCAGCGTCGCGTGCGACATCTCCTGGAACGACAGCATCACCTGAAACAGCGGATGCCGGGCCTGCGAACGCGTCGGGTTGAGCACCTCCACCAGCCGCTCGAACGGCACATCGGTGTTGGCGAACGCCGCCAGGTCGGTTTCCCTGGTGCGGGTGAGGAATTCGGTGAACTGCTCGCTGCCGTCGACCTCCGAACGCAACACCAGCGTGTTGACGAACATGCCGATCAGATCGTCGAGCGCCTGCTCACCACGGCCCGCGACCGGCGTACCGATGGCGATGTCGGTGGTACCCGACAGCCGCGCCAGCAGCACCGCCAGCGAGGCGTGCATGACCATGAACAGGCTGACGCCCTGCGCGCGAGCCAGCGCGGACAGCCGCTGATGCAGTTCGGCGTCGATGGTGAAACCGACCCGGCCACCCTGGAAGCTCTGCACCGCCGGACGCGGCCGGTCGGTCGGCAGGTCCAGCTGATCGGGCAGCCCGGCCAGCGCGCGCTGCCAGTAGGCGATCTCGCGCGCGGCCATCGACTCCGGATCCGATTCCGAGCCGAGCAGCTCGCGCTGCCAGATGCTGTAGTCCTGGTACTGCACCGGCAGCGGCGTCCACGACGGCTCTTCGCCCTCGGCGCGCGCCAGGTAGGCGGCGGCCACATCGCGGGCCAGCGGGCCGAAGGAGAAACCGTCGGCGGCGATGTGGTGCACCACGAACGCCACCGCGTACTCCGGGGTGCCGTTGCCGCGGCCACCGGTCACCTCGTAGATGCGCACCCGGATGGGCAGCTCACGCGAGACATCGAAACCGGTGGAGGCGAATCCGGCCAGCACACCGGGCAATTCGGCTTCATCGATCGGCTCGACGGTGATGCCGAGATCGACCTGCTCGACCGGGATGACGAACTGGTATCCGCCGTCACCGGACTCCGGGAAGATGGTGCGCAGCGATTCCTGCCGCGCCACCACGTCGTCGAGCGCGGTCTGCAACGCCTCGACATCCACCCGGCCGCGCAACCGCACCACGAACGGCAGGTTGTAGGTCGGCACGGTGGGATCGAACTGGTTGATGAACCACATCCGCTGCTGCGCCAGCGACAGCGGCACCCGTTCCGGCAGGCGCTGCGCCACCAGCGGCGGGCGCGCGCCCGCGGTGGAAGCCGAATGCTCCGCGCGCGCGGCGATTCCCGCGACGGTCGGCGTCTCGAACAGCGCACGCACCCCGAGCTGGGTGTCGAAGGCCGCACTGATCCGCGACACCACCTGCGTCGCGACCAGCGAGTTACCGCCGAGGTCGAAGAAGTTGTCGTCGATGCCGATCCGGTCCTGGCTCAGCACATCGGCGAAGATGCCGGCCACCACCTGCTCGGCCTGGGTGCGCGGGGCTCGGAAGCCGGACGCGTCGGCCGCGAACACCGGCTCCGGCAGGGCCTTCCGGTCCAGCTTGCCGCTGGTGTTGAGCGGGAAGGCGTCCAGCACCATGATCGAGGCGGGCACCATGTAGCTCGGCAGCTTCTCCGCGACGAACCGCGTCAGCTCCGCCGATTCCACCGTCTGCCCCGGCGCGGGCACCACATAGGCCACCAGCTGCTGGCCGGTGGCGGTGTCGACCACCAGCACCACGGCCTGGCTGACGGCACTGTGCGCGAGCAGATCGGTCTCGATCTCACCGAGCTCGATGCGCTGGCCACGGAACTTCACCTGGAAGTCGGTGCGGCCGATGTACTCCAGCACGCCGGCGGCGTTCCAGCGCACCAGGTCGCCGGTGCGGTACATGCGCTCGCCGTTCGGCGACAGCGGGTTGGCGACGAAGCGATCCGAGGTCAGGTCCGGGCGGCCGCGGTAGCCGCGCGCCAGCTGACGTCCGCCCAGGTACAGCTCGCCCGGCGCACCGATCGGCGCGGGCCGCAGCCGCGAATCCAGAACGTAGACCTCGACATTCCACTCCGGAATACCGATCGGCACCGTCACGGTGTCGGCGGCGGTGGCCTCCCAGTAGGTCACCGAGACCGCGGCCTCGGTGGGACCGTAGAGGTTGTGCAGGCCGGCCGAGGTGATCGCGCGGAAGGCCGCGGCGGTCTCCGGCGGCAGCGCCTCACCGATGACGAACACCGCGCGCAGCGATTCGACCTGCGCGGGGGTGGCGTGCGAGACGAAGACGGTGAGCATCGAGGGGACGAAGTCGGTGATCGTCACCCGGTGCTCGGCGATCATCTGCGCCACGTACAGCGGATCGCGATGCCCGTCCGACGCGGCGATCACCAGCTTGGCGCCGACCATCAACGGCAGGAAGTAACCCCACAGCGACACGTCGAAGGTGGTCGCGGTCTTCTGCAAGTACACGTCATCGGCGGTCAGCTGGTACTCGTCGAGCATCCACAGCTGCTGGTTGACGATGGCGTGATGGGTGACCGCGACGCCCTTGGGGCGGCCGGTCGAACCCGAGGTGTAGATGACGTAGGCGGTGTTGTCCGGCCGCAGCGGGGCCCGGCGGTCGGCGTCGGTGATCGGCTCGGCCGAGTAGCCCGACACGTCGAGGGTGTCGATCTCCACCCGCTGCACCGATTCCGGCAGCTCCAGCTCGTCACCGGAGATCGTCAGCACGCAGACCGGTGCCGCGCTGTCGAGAATGTAGGCGGTGCGATCGGCCGGGTGATCCGGGTCGATCGGCACGTACGCGCCACCGGCCTTCAGCACCGCGTGCATGCCGATGACCAGCTCCAGCGAGCGCCGCATCCCCAGCGCCACCAGCGATTCCGGGCCGACTCCGTCGGCGATCAGGAACCGGCCCAGCCGGTTGACCCGCTCGTCGAACTCGGCGTAGGTGAGGGTGGCGCCCTCGAAATCGAGCGCGATGTTGTCCGGGGTGCGCGGGATCTGCGCGTCCAGCAGCGCGGGCAGCGTGGTGGTCGGCACCTCGTGCGCCGAATCGTTCCACTCCACCAGCGATTCGGTGCGTTCGGCGGCGGTGGTGACGTCGAGCTGCCAGACCGCGGTCTCGGCGTCGGCGGCCAGGAACCGGTCGAAGAACTCCAGGAACCGGCCGTGATGACGGCGCGCCTCGTCCTCGGTGTAGAGGTTCGGGTTGGTCTCGAAGTCGATATGCGAACGGGTGCCCGCCACCGACTGATAGAAGTTGACGCCCAGATCCTCGATGCTGCCGGTGGACAGCACGCTGAGCTGGCCGACCATCGGGCCGAGCACCAGCTCGTCGTGGAACAGCATGATGTTGACCCACGGACCGAAGAACTCCGTGGTCACCACACCGTCGCCGGCCGAGTCACGGCGGATGTCCTCGTGCCGGTAGCGCTGATGACGCAGCGCCCCCGACACCTCGACCTGCACCTGCCGCAGCAGTTCGGTGACCGAAGTGTCGTAGCCGACATGCAGCCGCAGCGGCACGATGTTCGAGGCCACACCACCGGAGCGGCGCATCGCGGCGGTGGTACGGGCCGTGACCGGCAGGCTGAGGATGACTTCCTCGTTGCCCGTCAGCTGGGCCAGGTACGCGGCGAACCCGGCGATCAGCATCGCGGCGGGCGAGGAGTCGTGGCGGGCGACGGCCTCGGTGAGCAGCGAATCCTGCTCCTCCGACAGCGCCGCGCTGACGATCCCGTTCACCGGCGACGGCGGCGCCGACCGACCGGCCAGGCTCGAACCCTCCTCCAGGCCCGCCACCCGCTGCGCCCAGTGCTCCTTGTCGGACTGGAAGCGCGTGCTGTCGCGGTACGCGATCTCGGATTCGTAGAGCGTGCGCAGGTCGGCGGCCTTGCTCGGCGCGGGCTCGGCACCGGTGACATAGGCGGTGTAGAGCTCGGCGATGCGCGTCATGAACGTCATCGCGCCGAAGCCGTCGAGGGCGATGTGATGCGCCCGCGAATACCAGAACCAGCGGTGATCCTCGATGCGCAGCGCGGCGGCGCGGATCAGGCGGTCCTTGACGATGTCGAGCGGCTGCGAGTACTCCGCCCGCATCCACTCCTGGGCGGCCGCTTCGGGATCCTCGGCGTCGCGCAGGTCGACGTATTCGAGGGTGGCGTCCAGCGACGGGTCGACGGTCTGCAGCGGTTCACCATCGCGTTCGATGATCCGCAGGAAGCCCGACCCCATCTCCAGGGCGGCATCGGCACTGGCCCGTTCGAGAGCCGCTACATCCAGGTCGCCGCGCAGATCGACATACTGCGCGATGTTGACCGGCACCTGAGGATCGACATGCTGGGCATACCAGATACCCAGCTGCGCCGGGGACAACGGAAAGAATTCATCCCGCTCACCACCAGTTTCGCCGTTTCCGCCGAAATCCAGCCGGTCCAACCGTAACCTCGCTTCCGGAACACCACGCAAGCGCTCCCCGACGACACCCGGACAGGACGCTCACCTATCCAAGCGTGGCGTCCACTTCTCCGAGCTCAGTTCTCGTATCAATCAGACAAAAATGTTCATTGGCACTATCTGTCCGCCGGGCCACTTGTTACATGGGCACGACCGGACCCGAGGTCGCCCACGCGGCACATCCGCGAACTTCGCTGCTGATCACCGAATCAATCTACCGTCGCCCTGGGCAGGGGACCAACCAACGCCCATAGCCTGCGCACATCGTCGCTGGCGGCGGGGCGCAACGGGGGTTGCGGAAGGTTTCCGGGGCACTCACCGCGGTTGCCGGGCGGGGGTGAGCAGAGCGACAGCGTCGCGGGGGCGGCTCTGGATGTGAGCCGCGTCGTCATGCCATACGCACGATGCTCGCCCACGCCTCGCGGACATACCGGAGAGCTTCGGCCGCCGTCACCGTGAGCCGGGTCTGGGCCGACAACTCACGCTGCCAGGTCGCCTCGTTCGGTGGATCGGTGAACAGCGCTCCGGAGGGGTAGCGGTTCGTCGGACCGAACCGCCGAAACAGTTCGGCTGCGTCTTCGGTCACCGCGCCTTGGTCGGCCAGCAGCTTCAAGTCGTATAGATCGCGCGACGCTTTACGGTCCGCCCATGCAGCGGTCTTCCACGCCACGAAGGCCGGAGTTGTCGGAACGATCAGTTCGGCAGCGGGAGCGTCGGAATAACGCTGGACGATCTGTTGGCGCTCTGTGGGCCAGGCCGGGTAACCGGTTCTATTCAGCAGTTGCACCCGTACGGTCGCCCCAGCCGAAGTGGTGATCACCGCGGGCTGGGTATCGCGCACCTCGGTCAATGCGGGAAGCCATTGAAGAGCAGGGAACTCACGCCGTATCGCTTGAAGCAGCAGGCGCTCCATTCGCTCGGCTATCTGCTGTCGCGGGCCGAGCGCGATCAGATCAATGTCCTCCGACAGCCGCCCGTCCGGCAGCACCGTCCGTGACAACGCCGTCCCACCGAAGAACAGAACGTCCTGGGCGAAGTCGCGACTGATGGCTCCAAGGAGGTGCGAGATGAGGTGGTCCCGGCGCACTTGTTCGACGGCAACGCCAAATTGAACTGCCACGCGCTGCTCTTCGGCGAAAGTGAGCATGTCAGATGGCTTCGAGCAGACGGTGCAGCGCAGACGTTCGCCGCTGCGCTGCCGCGAGCTGGGTGAGCAGACCGCGATCAGCCCTTGGCAACAACGCGTGCGCAGCGGCCCATGCTTCATCGGGTAGCCCACCGAGTTCCGGGCGCGCAACGAGGTCGAGAACGGTCTGTTCGACACCGGTGATCCAGCCGGTTCCGAGGTCCCACCGATGTCGCTGAAGGTCGAGTTTGTCGACGTCGCGCCGCACAAAGTAGACCGTCGCGGGTCGGTCGGTCAGTTGCAGAGTGCTCCGGTGGCGGCTCGCTGCCACAACCGCAACCGCCAGCGCGCGTGGGATCGCGCCGTGGACCCGAGCGGCCGACAGCCCGATAAGGGCTACCGACTCGACACCCTCGTCTGCGGCCGCGATACCGAGCGCTGTCGGCTCGAGCTCGGGTAGCCACGTCGAACCGACGCGGTCATCGGGCACGGCGGCGTAATAGCCGGTGGCCACGCGGTGCAGAGCGCCTGCTCGGGCGAGACGCGCGATCTCCGGCCTCGGGTGCCGATAGGCCGCCGTAGCGTCGCGAGGACGCAGTATCCGTATCGGGCGTTGAAGCAACTCTGCTGGAGTTCGAGCGGGAACGTTCGGCATCACTGGCACCTCCGTAGGCCAAGAGCCTACTCTCATGCCAATCTTTTGGGCATTGGGTGAGGTTGATTCTCTGATCCATCGTCTGATTCCTGGAGCCGCAGGGCCCTGAGCCCGCAAGTCCGCACATATGACACCTGAGACTCCCTTCGATTTCGATGGAACCGAAGCCGGGTCCGGCGCGTCCATGTCTGCGTAGGTAAGTTCTGAGCGCAATCGGCGGAGTGGAGGGTTCTGGGGTGGGCATCGAGATTCCCGAGGCGTTGCAGTGGGCCGCGAAGTACGTCGTCGGGGCCGGTGATTGGCCCGAGGGCGATGAGACCGCGATGCGACGCATGGCCGATGCCTACACCAGCGCCGCGACCACTCTCGACGACCTCGGCGACGACGCCCAACGCCAAGTCAACCAACTACTCGCCGCACTGGACGGGCAGAGTGCGGATGCGATCGAGGCGTTCTGGAAGAAACTCGGCAACGACGAGGGAGCCCTGTCTGCGCTGACCGGGCTGTTGACCGATCAGGCCGACCTGGTCGATGACGGCGCCAACGACATCGAACACACCAAACTGATGATCATCGCCCAACTGGTGATCTTCGCCGTCGAAATGGCCGCCGCACTCGCCGCCATGGCCACCGGCGTCGGCGCACCCGCCGGCGCGGCCGCCGGAGCCGCCGCCCGCGTGGCCACCCAAGCCGCGATCCGGCTCACCATGCGGCAACTGCTCCAACGCATCCTGACCCGCGTGGTCAAAGAGGCCGCCCTCGGTGCGCTGGAAGAAGGCGGCCTCGACCTCGGCATCCGCCTGATCCAGGCCGCCAAAGGCGACCGAGAACTCTCCCGCGACGACTTCACCGCAGTGTGGCAATCCGCTGCCGGCGGCGCGATCGGCGGCGCCATCTCCGGCGGCCTCGGCCGCGAAGGCGGACTCACCAACGGCGTCGGCGAGACCGCCGGTGAAGGTCTCGGCAACGCCGTCGGCAACCGGGCCAAACAATTCGCCACCGACTACGCCACCGAAGTCGCCTCCGACATCGGCTCCCAAGCCGCCATGGCCGCCATCACCGGCGAAGAGTTCGAACTATCCGCCGACACCTTCACCAGCGCCGCCGCCGGCGCCGCCCAAAACCAATTCGACCGCGGCGGAAACGACAGCGGCGACAACGGACCCGACGAAGGGCCGGACAACGACCCGGAATCCGGGAACAACGACCGCGAACCGCAGAACAACGACAACCCCGACCGCGGAGAGAACAACCCCAGCGGCAACAGCGATCGCGGGGAGAATCCACCGAACAACACCAGCAACCAGCCCGGCCAAACCACCCCGGCCAACAACGCGGGCAACGGCGGCGACCAGGGCGGGAACAACCCCGGCCTCAACAACCAGCCAGGCCAAACCACTCCAGCCAACGCCAACGACAACTCGGGCAACGGCAACGAGCCGCCCACGCACACCCAACCCGACGGCGATCCAACCAACTCCGGTAGCAACAACAACCCCACCGGAACTGGTGAGAACCCGCCCGCAAACACCAATCCGAACGCCGCCGACGAACCCGGCCAAACCGCGCCGGCCAACGCCGACAACAACACCTCCGGCAACGGCGACGAACCACCCGCCCGCACACAACCAGACGGCGACCCGCCCAACACAGCCGGCAACAACAACCCCTCTCAAACGAGCCCCACGGGCGACTCGAACACCCCGAACAGCACCGGCAACCCAGATGCCGGAAGCAACCACCCGCCGAGCCAACAACCGTCCGGCACCGACAGCAGCGGTGACCAGGGCAGCGGCGCCACCAACCCGCCCGCCGACCAGCCGCGTTCCACCGCACCCACAGCCGACGAACCCGGCAACGCCACTTCTGGCGACAACCCCGCAGGCACCGGTTCACCGGCCCAGCCCAGTTCCCTCGACCTGCCCACCCAAGACCCCTCCGCACCACAGTCGACGCATCCGGTCCAAGACCCCAACTCCCCGGGCCTGCCGCCACAGGACACCTCGGCCGGTCCTACCCAGCCGAACCAGTCGGGCATCCCTCAGCAAGCGCCGACCGAACCCGGCACCTCTACTCAGCAGAACCAGTCGCCATCAACTGGTGCCCAGCCGACTGCGCCCACGGCTCCCTCCGCCCCGTCTGCCCCCGCGTCCCCTGGCGACCCGTCTCAGTCGAGGCCGAACTCCACCACCGCACCGGACAGCCCATCCGCGACACAGCCGAGCCAGTCCGCTCCCACCGCCCCGGCGAACCAGCCATCCCGCCCCGGCGACCAAACACAAGACACCCCTGCCGGCTCCTTGGACCTTCCCGGCCAGGATTCCCCCACCACCTCTCCCGGTCAGCCGAGCCCGCTCGATCTCCCGAGCCAAGATCCCGCGCCGTCCCAGGAGCCGACCCCGCTCGACCTCCCGCGTCAGGACCCTGCACCCACTCGGGAACCCACTCCACTCGACCTCCCCGACCAGAACCCCACACCTGGTCGCGCCGACGACCCCCTGAACCTCCCCGACCAGGATGGTCAACCCACCCCAGCCCCGCGTCCCCTGGACCTGCCACCCCAGGACGCCCCCGCCGAGCGGACCCCGAGCCCACTCGACCTGCCGGACCCGAACTCCCCGACCGATCCCGACGCACAGTCCACCACCGGCGCTCCCCTCACCACCGCCGCGCCCGCCAACACCACCGCCGCGGCCGCGACAGCCACCGCACCCACGCTCGACGGGGGCGCGCAGTCGAACTCCCCGTCCGCCACCGGCACCCCCACACCACCGTCCACCCCGCCCGCATCTCCACAGAGCCCCACTCCCACAACACAACCGGGGCCGAACCCGCAAGCCGGCGGCACCACATCCACACGCCCCACCCCGTCGGCCAATGGCCCTGCCCGACCGACCACACCGCGCCGCAACGACCCCGGCACGCAGACGAACTCACCCACCTCGACCGGTTCCGACACACCCACCTCGACAACACCGCCCTCGCCCCAGCCGGCCGACACCCACGCCACACCCCCACCCAACCGCCCCGGCTACGACCCCACCATCCACAAATACGTAGCCCACTTCAACGACGGCCGCCCCATCCCCCGCGACCCCTTCTTCGCCGGCGAATACAACCCCCACATCGGCCGCTACCAACCCACCGAAGCCGAATTCCAAACCGAACGAGCCCAACTCGCCGCCAACCCACCCGCGCCAGACGCGCCCGAGCACAACCCGCCCACGTCAGACCACACCCGCCCCGATCCGACAGCAACCAACTCGGCCGAGCCCACTCGCACCGAAATCGGCACCTCTTCAGGCCCAGCCCCGTCACTCAACGACGGCATCCCTGCCACCGGAGCTCCAACAAACACAACCCCCGCCTCCGCCGACCTCCACGATTTCACCAACCTCGAAGCCCACCGTGCTCGCACCCAACTCCCGAGCTGGTGGCCCAACCCTGCCCGGGGTCAAGCGAGTAGCTCGCCCGACCCCGCCCAATCTCCGAGCCCCTTCACGCCAAACCAGCAGCGCCCGACCCCAACCTTCCCGGACGCCCGCGCCCCCGAATCCACCCCACCCCCATCCCACACCCGGAACGAATCTCCTTCGGCGCCAACCCAGGACCGCCGCACCTGGTCCACGCCTACGCGCCCCGAAACGACCGCTACCAACACGACGGATCAGCGTGGAATCCCGGCTGATCCCCACAATGGATTGCCTCCCCACAACCAACCCCGACACGACCAGTCGCGCCCTTTCATACGCGAATCAACCGCTCCGGCAATCGATTCCAACCCCGGCAGTACACCGCCGCGCCGCATTTCTCAGAACCCGACCACCACACCCCAATCGACGACTCCTCATGACCCCGCCCGCGCCCCAGAGCAACCCCGCGAAGACCGCACACCCGACCCTGGCCGAACGCCCAACCCCAACCACAACTCGCCAGGCCAACACCCTCACTCGCGGCATCCGCAGCACGACACGCCACGCAACCAGCCACCACGACAAACACCTGCCGAACAGGCGCGCGCGGCCCGGGAGTTCTTCCGCAACCAACCGCCGGTCGATGGTCGGACCACAGCGGTGGCGGCAACCGGCACCCGCTACACCGGCGGTCGGCCATCCTACGATGTGCGTCGCCATCGCCTCGCATCCGGCGAGCACGTCTCGGTCGTCACCATCCGTGTCCACCTCATACCCGGGACCGGCGTTACGCCGGACGACATGCGTCGGCTCATGGCCAGAACCGAGCAAGGGGTCGACCGGTCTCTGAACACCGCGCCCCAACTGCTCAGTCACGACCGACTTCTCATCGACGTCGTCTTCACCAACGACCCCTCCGATGCTCACCTCCGAGTCGATACGAGCCACCGAGATCAGGGCAATCGCCGCGCATGGTCGCTAAGGGATACCGAGCAAGCTCTCACTGACAACATTCGCCAGCATATGGGCCTGATGCCCACCGCAACCGACGCAGATCCCACGCTTTCCCCGGACGAACTGCGCCAGATCAGCAATGACATCGCCTCGGCCAACACCGGCCCCCGTTTCACCAACCCGGCCGACACCCGGATCGAGGGCCCACTTCGACTGGACTACATCGAAAGCCCACAATTCCAGGCCGACGTCGAAGACTCCCTGCGCGATGGAAACCAGTTCACGACGGGCGCGGATCCCCGAACCCATCCGTACGGCAGGCTGATCAACGACGGCGGCCCCGACTTCCGCGGACGTAGCAACAACTGTCTCGACTGCGCTGTGTCAGCGCTGTCCTCGTTCTATGGGTCACCCCAGGTCTCCGCACCCCGGTTTCCTGATCGGTTGCCCAACGGCAGCATCGATGAGCAAGGGGGCGAGCGTCACGGGCCGCAACGAGCCGCGAGGTGGCTCGGAGGCGAGTGGCGTACCTACGAAAACACAAATCAATCCATACCTCAGCAGTACGCGTCTCTGCACGCGTACATCGCGTCCCTCGGACCCGGATCTTCCGCGCTGGTCAACAGCTACTGGCCCGCGCTGGATGACGACGGAAACTGGGAGTTCGACGAGCATGGTCGACCGGTAATCGACGGTGGGCACTCCACTGTCATCGTTTTCCCGCCTGGTGCTAGCGGACCGGTGTGGTGGGATCCTCAGCACGGCACAACGTCTGACGCACCACCCGCCTCGCTTTATCAAAACGCATGCTCACTGATCTTTGTCCCAATTGACGCAAACGGAGGACCACATGCCGGAAACGTTGGAAACGCCGGAGCAAGTTCGGGAGTACCTGGCGAGGGCGCTCCGAACGGACCGCAAGTTCCGAGTACTGCCGACTCAGTACGCCTGGGTGGTACAGGGAGTCCTGACACCGGAGGAGAGAGCGAGCGGCCAGGGGCTGGGCCTGGGGAACTACGTGGTCAACCGGCAGACCGGGGTGATCACAGCGCATTCCAGTCTGGCGCCCCAGACGATCGGGGAGATGTACGACGAAGCGATTCGGACCGGCCAACCAGTGCGGGGCTACCAGGTGTACCCAGCGACATGGAGGGTCCACATCGAGCGAACGAGGGAGACCCCCGCGGAGATCGAGTATCAAATACAGGCCGAATCACTGACGATGCCTCCGGCGGAACCCCCGGTCCAACGGCTGCTCACGATCAACAAACAGACTCTCAGCTATCACACGGACACCCGGGCAACTCACGTGACGTGCCGCGAAGCGATGGGATGGGCGGAAGCCCGCAGCCGGCAGAACGGGACCTGGCCACCGACGGGGACATTCGAGTTCTAGAGGACGCATCTTCTCCTGCGACAGACGCGCAGAGCTCCCAACCGACCCCACCCACCGAACACAACAACACCTCCGGGCCGAAACCCGCCGAGTCGCCAACCAGCAGCGCCTCAGCCGAGCCGGCCCGGCCCGGGATCTCACACGCCACGCCCGCACAGAGCACCACGCCGGCAACAGACGCACCACCCAGCCGCGATCGCGCGGAAGGCAGACTTCCTGACGCGCCAGGTCGAATCGAGCGGGGCACTCACCCGCATCAACAGACCCCTCCGCCTCAACCGCATACGCGGCCGCTCGATAACTCCCCACACCGAACACCAGCCGACCCTGCCCGCGCAGCACGGCAGCACTGCCGCAACCAGCCACCAATCGACGGTCGCGTCACCACGGTCCCGTCAGCCCACACCGGCCGCCCTGCCTACGAAATCCGCCGACACCGCCTCCCGTCCGGCGAACACGTATCGCTCCTCACAGTGAGAGTCCACCTCGACCAAGGCCACGATGTCTCCGCCGCTGACCTCCAGCGCCTCATCACCAACACCGAATCCGCGGTCGATCACTCCTTCAACACCGCACCCCAACTCCTCGGAGGAGACCGCCTCCTCGTCGATGTCGAGTTCACCAGCAACCCGGCCGACGCGCATATCCAGGCGAACGCATGCCGAGGATTCGGTGACACCAATAACTGGTCGGTAGACGATGGCCCCGCTCACTTGACCGACAGCATCCGATCCCATCTCGGTTTGCCCCCGAGTGGCGCGGACAGTGGCTTCACACCAAACGAACTCCGGCAGATCAGCAATGAGATCGCCGAGGCGAACACCGGAACCCGCTTCGTCAACCCCTCCGTAACCCGGATCGAAGGCCCGGAACGGCTCAGCCCGATCGAGTACCCGAGCTACCAGCACGATGTCGAGGACGCCCTTCGCGACGGCAACGAGTTCACGATCGGCGCTGATCCACGAACCCATCCGTTCGGCCGGCTCATCAACGACGGAGGACCGGAGGTGCCAGGCCGCGGAAACAACTGTCTAGATTGCTCGCTCTCAGCGCTTTCGTCGTTCTACGGGAGTCCGCTGGTGTCCGCGCCGCGATATCCAGATGAACTGGACGACGGCAGTATTGACGAAGACAGCGGTGAGCTCGACGGGCCCGAACGAGCCGAAGCCTGGCTGGGGAGCCCCTGGATCCAGTTCGACAACAGTATGTCGATTCCTGAACAGGCAGCCGCGTTGCATGACTATGTGAGGCAGCTGGGCCCTGGAGCGTCCGCCTTGGTCGGCAACTACTGGCCGCCGCCACGAGACGACAACGGCAACATCATGTGCGACGAGCGTGGAAATCCGCTGGACGGAGGCGGACACGCCTCAGTAATTGTGTACCCACTCGGCGCTGACGGTCCGGTCTGGTGGGATCCTCAGGACGGGACAACTTCAGATACTCCGCCGCCTTGGCTCACCGCATCGTGCGAACTCGAATTCATCCCTATTGGCCCCGGAGGTCCATCTAGTGCCGGAACACCTGGAAACACCGGAACAAGTACAGCAGTATCTGGCACGGGCGCTACGCACAACTCGCCAATTCAAAGTTCACCCGACTCGATTCGGCTGGGTGTGCCGCCGAGTGCTGACACCGGAGGAACAGGCGAGGGGCAAGGGCCTCGGGCTGGGGAACTACGTGGTCAACCGGCAGACCGGGGTAGTAACAGTGCACCCGAGTCTCAGCCCCCAGACGATCGGGGAGCGGTACGACGAGGCGATCCGGACTGGAGCCCCAGTGCAGGGACGCCAGGTGTACCCGCCGACATGGCGAGTCCACATCGACCGGACTCAGGAGACTCACGACGAAATCCGGTACCGGATCCGAGTCGAGTCGCTGACGCAGCCGCCGACCGAGCCTCCGTCAGAACATCAACTCACGATCAACAAACACAACTTTCGCCACCACACGGACAGTCCGGGAACCCATCCCGCTTGCACACGGGCGATGGCTTGGGCGCAAGCTCGGAATCGCCAGAACGGGACCTGGCCCCAGACAGGGAGCGTCGAGTTCTAGCCGGCAGCCGAAACATCGACGACAACACTGAACCACCTATTCGACCCGGCTCGGACGAGAGCAACGACTCCGGTAGTGCGCAACCCCCAATCAACACACAACAGCATGTGCCGCCTCTCGATGCGGACCGCTATCTGGCCGAACCTCATGTTGCCCAGGCTCTCGACCACGCCGACAGTATGGGCACAACGGCGACAGTCGATGGTGTCGAGATGCCGGTCAGCGAAGCCGTTCGGCGATTGCTACCGCAACATCCCGGGCTCGCCCGGCTCATGCAGGAAGCCGACTATCTGGAGAACTCGCTTCTCGCGAGGCCCAGAACGCTCGTCTCCCTGATGAATCACCCAGAGGCCATACCGGTTCTGGAAGGTGCGGTCGATGAGGTTCGCGACCGTGGACCTGCGGAAATAATCGCCGAGAGCCAGTCCGCCACGGGCCCTGAACCCACCCCGTTGACACCAGATCAGAGCGCGATATCGGACGGCCTGCTTGCCGCGACCGAAGCCTTCGAGGACGACGACCTTCGGCAACCAGGATTCGACCGTGATCAGATGAACAATCCCGCTTACCTGAGCGCATATCTGGATAGCCAGTACGAAGAATGGCGAAGTACGCAGGATGCCCTTAACGACGTGGTTCGCCAGGTCGCTCAGGAAACCTCAGGAGATCCAGGGTGGCGGAACGAACCGAAGGACCGTGTGCGGGCCGAGGACAAGATAGCTGGGTACGGAAACGACGCATCGAGGCTGACCGATCTCGTTGGAGCCAAGATCGTGTTCGATACGGTTGCAGACATATATCGCGCCGCCGAACTCCTGGCAAACGATTCGCGCATACAAATTGTTGATTTCGACGATCGCTTTGCCGAGCCGGTCGGATCAGGATACCGCGACCTCCAGATGAAGGTCAGGATGCCTAATGGACATATCGCCGAACTTCGTCTTCATCTCAGCCATATCGACGATGTCGCGAGCTATGAGCACGCACTATATGAAGCGCGCCGGGATTTGAAATCGCTAGCGAGGTCGGAAAGCCGGGACTTCACCCCTGGCGAAGCAGCATTGATCGCCAGCCTTGAAAGGCGCTCTGTAGAAATGTTTCAGACAGCACTGGAAAGGGGCTTGTGATGGCAACAACCAGACCACGTTTCTTCAGATACTTCGCTCGATCGGTCAGACTCGAGAAGACTCCCGACGGGCGCGATGTCGGTATCATACTGAACAATCGGACCGGCCGATTCGAGGAAGCCCCATTCGAAATTGTCGAGGCGATTCTGGGCGCGCGAACTGAAAGCGATATTTCGGTCTTGCGTTCCGAGGACGATTTCATACGAGCGACCGAGGAAGCACGTCGCGACTATCTGCGAGGCGAGGGGCCGATATTCGCCCTGTACGATACGATCGGCGCAATTTTTGCTCGACGGCGCGAGGAACAGCGAAAACTCTCTCCCGAGGAGCTTGCGCTGATCAAAACTCTCTACAAACGCACATTCAAGATGTGGGAGGATGAGTTCGCGAGACGGGATTCCGGTCAGCCACCCTCATTCAGCTATAGGTCAACACTTTGACCGGGAAGAGACCGGCGAAGGAGTAGCACATGCCCGAGCAAGTCTCGTACTTTGCCCGGCGCAATGCCTCGGGCCGAATCGAAATCATCCGTCACCTCCCCAGTGGCCGCACCGAATCCTTCGGCACCACCGGTACTTGGCAACCCGTAGAACTACCCGCATCCACCGACTATCCGGCCGCAAGACCGATCGCGGCCGAGAACGCTGCGCTCAAGATCTACCAACGGCGGGAGCGGGGCGTTGTCCCGAAGGTGGAGGGAGTCCGCCATGCGAGGGCTTGGGCAGAAGCGTGCAGTCGCCAACCCGGGATATGGTGCCAGAACGGCACTTTCGAGTCCTAGATGGCCTTTGTGAGCAAGGAACCGACACCAACTAGCGAAGCGCCGGACCGAGGCATCGGGTCTACGATGCATCCAAACGGCATTGACAGCCGTGGCAGACGCTGGTGCACGGGACAGGGATTCGTCTCCTCGGCGGAGACCGCCTTCTCGTCGATGTCGAGTTCACAAGCAACCCGGCCGACGCGCATATCCAGGCTGGTACTCGCCGAGGCATCGGCGATCTCGCCAACTGGTCGGTCGACAGCAGCCCGGCGCACCTCACCGACAACCTCCGGCTGCATCTCGGCTTCACTCAACAGCCGTGGCGCAGCTGTGCGGATCCTTGTACCCGGAAGCCCGGGTCCGAACGGCGACGCTTAGCGTGGACCCCAACTGATTGGAAGAACTTCAAACCATGAAAGTTTTACCCGATTTCACCGAGGTCGTTGCCCAGCTCGACGACGCGGACGATGAGCCCCCGTTCGAGCAAGTGTCCGTGCGAGAGCGGCTGGGCAGGCTGGACGAAGGGCTTCGTGCGGCCCTGGCCACCTACTTGAACGAGTCCAGTGCCCTGTGGGTCACCGCGTCGATCGACGACCCCTTGGACCCGGCCGAGAAGCGAGTGGTCTCGATCGGGTACTCGACCGATGGTGCGTGGGCGTGGCCCTCGTACTGGGGTTACCTTGTCCGGCAGTACGGGGTGGAGGTGCCGGCCGAGTTCATTGCTCATGCTCGGGAAAGGGACTTTGCTCCTGCGGTTCTCGACCGAGAGGCGTTGCGGGCTGCGGAGCGCGAGTTCGAGAATTTGCTGGGCTGAGTCGACCGAGCTGAGGAGAGGGCAGGACGTGGATTACAACGAGCTCGGGATGATCCTGCACGGGCTGAAGGTACCGGATTCGATTTATTCGATCGGGCGACTGGCCGACGATCATTATTGCCTTGTGCCCGGGAAGGACGAGGGCACCTTCGAGGTCTTTTGGTACGAGCGCGGCGGGCGGCACGACCGTTGTGTGTATACCCGGCAGGATGCTGCCTGCTGGGGGATGCTCGGCATGATCGGTGGCGGGCTCGACGGGTCGCAGCCGCTGGCTCCTGGTCGAGGGACCGCGGGTGCGCTCGGCGGGGCGCCGATTTCGCACCCGGCGGTGCAGGCGTTGCTGCATGACGATGCCGGCGGTGTGTTCGGCGAACTCACCGAAGACGCTTGGGTTGAACGCTTTGTTGTGCAGGAGGATCGAACCCTCCCAATGGGCGAACGCCGACTGATCTGGCCGGATCCGAAACAACATCCGGATGGTTTTGCCGACCCGACCGGCCGCGCGCCGATACGTATCGCACCGGGCCGGATTCTGGACTCATTCGGCTCGACCTACACGCGCCTCATGTACGACATGGGCACACCATTCGTCGAACGCTCGCTGCCGATCGACTATGCGCACTCGGGTTATCGCCGCTGGCGGGTGATCAGCGAAATGCCGGTGTGGGCGGGCCCGGTCGCACCCTGGTTCGGGCAGCGAGGCGGCGGAACCCAGTACTTCACCGTCATGCCCGTCGTCGACCTGGTGGGCTCCAAATTCATCGAGGAGATCTCGTCGTGACCGGAAGTGGACTCCTCCCCCAGGACCCGACCAGCCAGCTGGCGCGTTTCTCCAAAGTCGCCACCCCGAGTTCGCTGGTGTCGGAAGGCAGATTGCGCGAACAAGCCTGGTGCATAATCGAAGCCGAGGACGGCTGGTGGGACGTCTTCTACTACGAACGCGGCTGCCGAACCCACAACCTCGGCCGCGCCAACTCCCGCCTCGCCGCCCTCCGCCTGCTCGGCGGACGCATGCTGGTCATCGACATCCTGAACCGGAGCTGAGCTTGGCAGTAGGCAATAAGAGGCTGGCCGAGATCATCCAGCACCTGAGATCCGGCGATTCAGACACGATAGACAACGCATGTGGCGTCGTGACCGATCTCGTCCGAGCCTTCGATGTTCAGGAAGTGCACGCGATTTCGATTGCGCTCGCGAATATGGCCGCAAACGAAAGGGATAAATGTCTACGTGAGAACGAGCTTCATGCACTAGTCGAGTTGAGCGACTCGGAGTATTTCGATCCCAATTTACTCGGCGCTCTGACCGCGATCGACAGAAGCTCCCTTGCTGGATCATAAAACGAGTAGTAGCGAACGAGATCGAAGTCCCCGAGATAATCCTCGCGAACCGCAATCAGTGGGCAACTTCGGACGAAGAAGTCGATGAAATACTAAGGGAGATTGCACATATGCGAGAGACGGGGAGCTACTAAATTGACCATCTACCCAGACTATCCGCCCGCGCCACCGAAGATACAACAGGAGCACCCGGAGCTGCCGCCCGTCTTGCTCGCCATTCACCAGCACCGCAAGAATCGCGCCATAACCAAAACCTGCACCGTGTGCAATCTTGTTCTGAGAGTCACAGATCTTCCCCGACTGGGTGTGCTCACCGCTCGGTGCGACACCGGCTGCACTAACCTCAGGCAACGTTATACGCCCGAGCCCGAATGATATCCCGATGCGGTCACTGCACAGGAGGCACCTGACGGGTGGCGAGCTGTTCCACTACATAGAGCAGCAGTGGAATTCGATCGAGGTCTCACTCACGTTGTCGCACATCGATCTCGATCCGGACAGCGTCTCAGACCTGCTCGGGCTGACACCAACCAGGTCCGCGCGCCCAGGCACCGCCATCATGTCCGCCGATGGAATCTGGTCACTCGACTTCCGCGGCCAAGCCCCCCACGACAATCCCGTCGCCATGGCAGTGTCGGCCATCCATGACCACCTTCCCAAGATCAAGCAACTGATCTCGTTTGGCGTGTCCGCCCAGCTCTCCATATATGGGCATGTCCAGGATGGATCTACGCTGCGTCTCTCGCCAAAAGAGATCGCGAGCCTTGCAGACCTGTCGATACCGATCGTCTTCGTACCCAATGCCAACGAGCGCTAGCTTCCGGAAGGTCAAGACTTAGCTATGTCCACAGAGTGGATGTCCACAAATACACTTCTCATTGTCTCGAGAGATGATCTCGACCCACCCGAGGTCTCCCGTCGACTTGGGCTGGAGCCGACAGTTGCACTTGCGCCGGACAAATCAAGAACATTCAAGAACGGCGCCGGCCTCTGGTCGCTCGCTTCCAACGAAGGCACGGGAACCAGCACCGACGCACAGATCGAAGCGCTCAGCGGCTTCATCCTTACCATTCACGATCAACTCGAGTCTCTACGCAGTGATGGATACTGCATCGAGTTGTTGGTGATAGGACATGTCACCGGAATCCATCAAATTAGAATCAATCCGCATACTTTCCGCAGTCTGCAAAAACTTGACCTCCCCGTGGCATTTGTGACCAGGCGAGCAGCATCCGATGAAGACCTTTTTTGGGCGGACTTCGACACGCAGAACTGATGTCGACACCATACCGTCCATTGTTAAAGCGCTACTACCGGTATTTCGCCCGATCGGTCAGGCTCGAAAAAAACCCCGACGGACGCGACGTCGGGATCGTGCTCAACAACCGGACCGGCCGATTCGAGGAAGCATCGTTCGAAATTGTCGAATCGATTCTAGGCGCGCGAACCGAAAGCAACATATCGGTTCTGCGTTCCGAGGACGATTTCATACGAGCAACCGAGGAAGCACGAAGAGACTATCTGCGTGGCGAAGGTCCGATATTCTCTCTGTACGACACGATCGGCGCGATTTTTGCTCAGCGGCGTGAGGAACAACGCAAACTCACCTCCGAGGAGCGTGCGCTGATCATCACCCTCTACAAACGAACCTTCAAGATGTGGGAGGACGAGTTCGCGAGGCAGGATTCCGGTCAGGCACCCTCATTCAGCTACTGGTCCACACTTTGACCGGCGAAGAAACAGTACATGTCCATCCAATCGAGCACTTCGCCTGGGCGCAGCGCCTCGGATCGCCCCGACATCGTCCTACGTCGGCACAGCGGTCGCACAGAATACTCCGGCCCGAGCGGAACTTGGGAACCCGTCGAACTACCCGATATCACCGGTAATTCGGCAGTGACACCGATCGGGGCGGCAACCGCTGCGCTCGATATCTACCAGCTGCGGGACGCGGTATTGTCCCGAAGGTGGAGGGAGTCGCGATCCCGCTGCTTCCCCGAAGCACTGTCCCGGCGCCGCGCCCAGGCGTCGGACCAGTCGACATCTTTCAAGCCCAGGCCATCGCCGACGATCGGATGGGCAGCCGCGCCGGATCCGCGGAACTCAGCCATTGCTTGACAAGGCGCTATGTGCGGCGCCGCCGCTAGGAACCGAGATGACGGTGTCCACTGTATCTTCCTCCGAGTCCGGCGGATTCAGTGGAGGAAGCCGACGCACCAGGATCTCCAGTTCCTCGTACATCCGCCTGTTTCCTTGCGTTTTCCGGACCGCTTCGACCCACTCGCTGTACTGATCCCATGCCTTGATCAGACGCGCACCGGCCGTGTGGTCGACCACCTTCTCGTCGAAGATTCCCATGTTGACGCCCGCGGCAATGTTCTCCAGGTACCCAAGGTAAGAGCGCAGCCCCATATACTCCTCACTGTTGGGGACCATCGCTCTTTCCAGGAATCCATCATCGGCGTGAACCTTCGAGTACAGGTCGTATTGGCGCGCAATCGTATTCCCGATGAACTCCAGCGTATGCCGGCGGCATTGGCGTTGATTCTCCTCGATCGCCTCTTGGGTGGCACGGACCAGCGCCGCCCGTGACTCCTGGGCCTGATGTGCGAAAATCCGGATTTGCCACACGAATCCAGCGCATCCGAGGATGAACGTGGCGACCATGATGAACTCTGACACCCCGTCCATTCTAGCCGAACCCTGTTGCCGCTCAGCGAGATTCGTCGATTTGCACACTGCTCGCTGGACCACGATCTGCCAACGCGTCTGGCACTGCGGATCCGATTGATCAGCTGCACTCCGCTGGGGTGCGAATGCCCGGTTTTGCCCAGTCCAGGGGCGGTTCGGTGAGGTCTGCGCAGCTCGGGCAGGTGCGGGTCAGGGCCGGGAGCTGACCAAACGGTCGTAGCGGTGGCGGAATGAGGCGGCGGGGTCGGAGTGGGAGTGGTGGGTTGCGGTTCGGAGGGGGTGGAGTTCGGTGAGGAGGCGCGGGGATTGGACTGGGCCGGAGAGGAGGTCCAGGGCGGAGTGGGCGGCGGTGAGGGCTTCGGTGGTGTCGCCGAGGGCGGTTAGGGAGGCGGCGTAGTAGGTGCGGTAGGAGGCTTCGTCGCGGGGGAGGTTGTGGGGGCGGGTGAGGCTTTTGTGGAAGAGGGTGGCGGCTTGGTGGTGTTGGCCGAGCATCTGGTGGCCTTTGGCTTCTAGGACACGCAGTTCGGGCTCGGTGACGAAGGCGAGCCAGACCGGATCGTTGGCATCGTCCAGACCGCGATCTACTTCACGCCATACCGAGTTCGTTGCGCGCTCGAACTCGCGGCGGTCGCCGACGGCGGCGTAGGCGGTGGCCAACCTTGCGGTTCGTAGAGCGTTGAGACGCGCGGAAGGGACGTGCCTGGCCAGCTCACTGGTTCGTTGGGTCACCCGGACCGGTTCACGGCTTTTTGTCGGATGGTCCGTCAATGTGATGCTGAGGCCGCCCAGCGCACCGGCCATCAGATCGTCGTCGGCGCTTTGCTCGGCCAGCATCACGGCGTCGGCGTAGCAGCGGCGCGAGATTGCGGGCTCGTTCGCGTCATAGGCGAGCCAGCCGACGCAGCTCGACAGCCAGCCGGTGGCGGCGATCAATTCCTCACCGATACGCGGCCCGTACTCCCCGTAATCGAGCAACCTCCGCGCCACCCGGTACTGCTCGAGCGCGTATCGCGCGATTGCTCCTCCGCCGAAGCGGTTGTCGTGCTCCCACAGTCGGCGGGTGAGGTCTTGGAGGTAGGTGATGTGCGGGGTGCCGACCTTGATCGGGCCGGAGGTAGCACCGGCGGTTGCGGTGAGTGCGACCGTCGTGGCCAGGCCGAATTGTCTGCGGTTCACGTCCTCGGCTCCTTCGTCCCCGCTTCCGATGGTCCCCGGATCGGTGGTTCCGAGCAAGAGTGGGGTGAGGGCCTTGCGTGGGATGCCCAAGGCGTCGGCGGCGCGGCACAGTTCGCGGAGGTCGTAGATCGTGCCGACCTCTCCGCGCTCGACGCGACCGGTGTGGGTGCGGTCCCAGTGCAGTAGCCGCCCGAATTCGGCCTGTGAAAGCCCCATCTGCCGACGCACGAGGGCCAGCGCGCGACCAGGTTCACCGGCGGCGAGCAGGCTGCGAAACACTGGCATTTCCCATGCGGCCGTGAGCTTTTCGTCATCCATCCAGGCCCCCTGCGATGTGTGGTCAGCGCACTGTAGTCCGGAAACCGCACGTCAGGGGTGTCAACGGCAGATTCCGCACATCCTTGCTGCGCGCTTTTCGGCGTCGCCTCAACCCTGGCCGCACCGCGAGGCTTAGTCCGCACCCGGCGCCGGGCCGATGCCGACACCCACCTCGGCACACCGACCCGCAAGGCTGCCGGTCGGTGGCGAAAGCCCCCGGCGCCGCGTGCCCGAACCGGAAGGCACTCATGACGACCACAGCGTTTCGACAGTGTCGTGCGATGGGCGACGTACCACGGCCGCGGCAAATCTCCGACGAGGACCGCACGCGAGAAGTAGCGATCTTGCGTGCGGTGCGCGAGGGCCTGTTACGGCAGTTGGGCGAGCAGCCGGGCGATCCGAGGTGAACGCGATGGAATCTTGGCATGTGTTGACCAGCGTGGTGTCGGCGCTTGCGGGGTGCGGGGTGGCGGTGCTCATCGTGGGCTGCCTGTGGCCGGTCGATCGGCCGGAGCCGCCGGTGCGGCGGCGGGCGCACCCACGACGGCCGTCGGTGCCGGCCTTCGATCCGACGGCGTGGACCTGCGGACTGCCGCTGGTGCCGCTGTCGCTCGACGACGCGCACCGGGCCATGCAGCATCACCGCGAACACGACTGCGCCCGCAAGCGTGCGGCCTTCGCGACATTGGTTGCGGCGGGCCGCATCACACCGGACTCGCGGCGGGGGCGAGGCAGATAGCCTTCGGTCGCCTGCGCGCGCGACCTCGTCACCCAGCGGCACCGGATCATGCAGCGAACTCAGCGAGGCAGGTAGACCCCGTCGCGCACCGCCGTCACGGTCCGGGAAATCATGTCCTGCAAGGTGGTGGCGACGCGGTCGCTCGTTGTCGGTTTGGTGACGATGACGTTGTCGCCCACCGTTACGTACCGGCCGTCGCCCTCGACATCGGTGAGCTGGAAATCTTTGCGGCCCTGGATGTGCCGGTTGTCGGGGCTACTGAGGGCGTAGACGCCGATATGCGCGATGCAGGTGGTCGGGCGGGCGAAGAAGCGCTGGAGTTCCTGACGGGGAGTCGTCTGCCACGAATCGCGAACCGCGGCGGCGGGCTTCTCCAGATCCTCGGCGGCGATACGCAATTGCTCGCCTCGGCCTGGACCGCATTCCGGCAGGACCGCCACGATTTCGCGTGCGACGGCGGTATCGGGCACGAAGGACAGAATGACGTCGCCGCCGTGATCATTGTCCGGCCCGGGCTTCTGCACCGCGATCGCACCGTGTTCATGATGGACGCCGGCATGGGCGCGCAGTTTCCGGTCGCGGCGGGTTCCGGTGAATCCCGCGAGTTCCACTCGGGCCTCCGGCGCGAACAGGACATGGACCGCGCGCAACAGGTCGTCGTCGAGTTGCGGTTGCAAAGTTTTCGCCGCAGCTTGACGCAAACGCCGTGTTTCCGAACGGAACTCGGTGGTGAATTGATGCTGCAACGGATAGGGCAGCACATCGCGGCCGGTGGCGTCCCACAGCGTCCGGAATTCGAGCGCGGTGAAACGCCACCGCCGCACAGTACTCACGCGGATCTCGTCCTACTCGCCGATGACCGGCGGCACCGTTTTGGCCATGGAATCGAGACCGGTGAGTTCGTTGCCGTTCTCCTGATTGATCAGGTAGTCCGGCACGCCCTTCTTCGTCTCTTCCTCGGAAGCATTACCGCCACGCGCGCCCGGCGACATCATTCCCGGCATACCCGACCTGCCGAGCCCGCCGGCAGCCGCACCGGTGCGAGCCGCAGCGGGGTTGGCCGCGGTGCCTCCCGCGCCCTGGCCGCCGGGCAAGGATCGACCGAGGCCGGGCGCGGAACCGCCCGAGCCGCCCGAACCCGAACCCCGTCCCCAGCACCGCCTCCGCGACCGGGGAAACCGGTCGTCGCCGCACCGGGCAGGCCGGATGTCGAGGTCGACGCGGGCGACGTGGAGGTGCTCGCGGGGGTCGTGGACTGCGGTGTGGTGGTGCCGGTGTCGGTGCTCGCGGCCGTGGTCGACGGGTCCTGCTCCTCGGTGCCGGTGTCCTCGCCACCGGTTTCCGTTGGCTGCTCCGGCTCTACCGACGTGCCGCCGCCGTTCCCGGTTCCGCCGCCGGAGCCGTTTCCGCTGCCGTTGCCGTTGCCGTCGCCATTTCCGTTGCCGTCGCCGTTCCCGTCGTCGTTCGACAGCGGGTTGTGCGGGCGCGGAATGTACGGGACACCGGTGTCGGATTCCCGGATCACCGGGGCGTACACGGTGGTGAGAACGCGGACGGCCTCGACCTTCGCGTTGTATTCGGCGACATCGTCATTGCGCCAGCCGCGGCCCGCGATCGTGGAACGCAGGTTGTCGACGCCGCTGCGGTGCTCGGGCGCGTGCGGAACAAGAGCCAGGGTCGGTTCGAGACCGGTCTGGAGTTCGGCGAGCTTGCTGGAGGTCAGCTTGGCCGAATTGATGAGCTGCGCCGATTTGGTGACGTAGTCGCGCACACCCGCCAACGCGGCGTCGCGAGACGCACCCTTCCAGATGCTCTCATCGGTGGCGCGTTGCATCGCGGCGTTGAAGGTGTCGAGCGTGGTCTTGGCGCGATCGCCGATGGTGTTCCAGGCCGAGACGAGATCGCTGACCGCCTTGATGTTGATCTGGTCGACCTTGGCCCGCAGCGTCGCGACATCGTCGGCCTCGAACTCGTCCTCGTCCAAGACCTTCTGCGGCCGGAACTCACCCTGAAACCCGATCTCCCCCGCCTTGGTCCGCACCCCGTCCCGCTGCGTGTTGTACTTGTTCTGCACGTCGGCGGCGTTCACCTCCGGCTTCAGGTCCTCGCCGGCGATGAAATTCGTGATCGCGATGCCCATATTCGACGCCATATCGCCGAAATCCCAGCCGAGGATGCCCATTCTCGATGGGTCGATGTACACCATCAGGGCACCTGCCCGGCAGCGGTGATGGTGGCGGTGTTCTCGACCTCCTGGCCAGTGATGCGTTTGAAGGAGAGCGCGAAGACTTCGCGCATGTCTTTGACGACTTCGATGTGCTCGAGGATCACCGCGTCGATCGAGCGATCCTCTCCGGTTGCTTGGGCCAGGAACTGCTTGACGAGGTCATCCGCCATCTTGAAATTGCCGAAGCCGGTGACGTTCTGAACGGTGGCCGTCGACTGGAGGATGCCCTTCAGATCCTCGAGATGCTGGTCGCAGGCTTTCGCACAACTCAGCGCGGCCTGCTCATCATCGAGGTATAGCTCGCCGGCGCGAGCGCTGGCCGCAAGCCGGTCCCATAGCGCTACGTCTTGGCTCATTGCGTGCCCCCCGGCTCAGTTCGGAAGTAGGGGAACTATCGATTCCCCAACACTCTGGATTGTTACGCATGGATCGGCCGGATCGTCGAGAAGTACGTTGCTCATGACCCTCAACTGGACGACCCCTTGCGCGGCAGGGAACACCACATCGCAGAGTAGATCTTTCGACGCGCCGTTGACCCTGAACTGCCGCCCTTGACGTCCCGCAACCCTCACGTCTTGGAAATCGACGTTACCCGGCTTCTGCTCGAAATCCTGGACAGTCAGTCCTGTCGAGAACACCGTCACCGAATGCTGCTTACCCTGCCATGTGCAGATTTCCCAGCCATCCTGATCAACGCCGGCGGCACCCCGCTCGACCACATCTGGGTTGACACCTGCTGCGCTCAGAGCGTCGTCCGAGATCCCAGTGCAAGGGTCGAACAGCGCGACCGGCGCAGCACTCGTCGCACTCCCCTCCGCCGTCGGCGACCCCTCCGTACTCCCGCCACACGCAACCACCCCGGGCACAACAGCACCCGCAAGCAACATCATCATGATTCGGCGCGCCATCCCCACCCTTTCGACCTGTGACGGCTCAGGACCCACCGACCTTAGCAGACGACCAGTTGGCAAATCGCGCCTATATGGGGCGCGACAGCAGGCAAGACACAGCTCACAGACGCCATCTACCTGCGGTGATAACGGATCAGCGCGCTACTGCCGGGGCGACCCGGACGCACCTACACCCCGCTCCCGCCCCGGGTCGTACAAATGGGAGCCCACACACGAAATCCCGGATTGCAGGGCTCGCCCGACGAGGATGACGGCGGCCTGGCGCAACCCTGCGGCTTCTACTTGGTCGGCGATATCAGCGAGTGTGCCGCGAAGGACCATTTGTTCGGGTTGGCTGGCGCGGTAGACGACTGCCGCGGGGCAATCGGCGCCATGGAATTCCGCGAGCTCGGCGGCCAACGTCCGGATTCGGGTAATGGCCAGGTGCAGGACGAGAGTGGCTCCGGTGCGGGCGAATTCGGCGAGGGCCTCGGATTCGGGCATCGCGGTGGAGCGGGCCTGGGTGCGGGTCAGGACAACCGATTGCACGACCTCGGGGACGGTGAGTTCGGTGCCGAGGATGGCGGCCGCGGCGGCGTAGGCGGGGACGCCGGGGGTGACGTCCCAGGGGATGCCGTTGGCGTCGAGGCGACGGGTTTGTTCGGTGAGGGCCGAATAGATCGACGGATCACCGGAGCAGAGGCGGGCGACGTCGCGACCGGACTCGTGCGCGCGCACCAGGTGGGCGATGATCTGGTCGATATCCAGGTGCTGGGTGTCGATCAGCTCGGTGCCGGGGGCGCAGTGGGCGAGCACATCGGGGTCGAGGTAGGTGCCCGCGTACAGGCAGACCGGGGAGTTGCGCAGCAGTTCGACCGCGCGGACGGTCAGCAGGTCCGCGGCGCCGGGCCCGGCGCCGATGAAGTGCACGGTCATGCGGGTGAGTCTATTCAGCCGGTCATACCGAAGGCCGCGACGACCTTGTGCGGCCGCACCCGCACGACCAGCTCGCCTGGCACGCCATTGCGCTTTCCGAACTCCTCGGCGCGGTCGGCGCCCATGTAGCGGGCGCCGATCGCGGTGGCGGTGCGCACCAGCTCGTCCAGGTTCTCCGACAACGTCACCGTGCCTTGAACCTGCACGAACGCGTACGGCCGCTGCTCGAGATCCACGCACAGCGCGATCCGGTTATCGCGAACCAGCGCCTTCCCCTTGGCCGAGGTTTTGCCCGTGTTGAACACCAGTTCCTCGCCCTCGACGATGAACCACACGGGGACGACCACCGGCCGCCCGTCCCCGGCCGTGAACGCCACCTTGGCCGTCCGCGTGCCTTCGGTCAGAAAATCGCGCACCTTCGGATCCGACAATGTCGCCATCCGCCCACCTTAGGCCGATTCGGTCACCGAGCAGACCAACCGACGTGCCGAGTGGTACCTGAGCCGGCCGTGTGCCGAGTACACCTCTCGCTCACTCGCGGCCGGTGGGAACCGCCTCCGGTTCGTGCGCGAAGCCGGAGCGGAGGCGTCGCGCGTGGCGGACCTGCCCGGTTTCGCGGGGGCTTTCGAACGGACTGGCTTTTATTTTTTCTGACGTATGGTCGAGGTCAGTTGGAACTTCGAAAGTAGGAGCGACAATGGCTGACAAATCTCGTGGCAAGTCGTTGAAGAAATCCGCGACCACGATCAAGGAGCGCCGGGCGGCGAAGCGCGAGCGGGCGGCAGACGCCTCGGTGATCGTGCGGAAGCGCAAGGGCTGAGCCAATTTTCACCATTGAGGCACCCGCTGCCACCGTTACGGATCTTTTCGATCCGGCACCGTCCCGACACACCTTGCATTTTTCGGACCGTCGGTTTTTCTATCCCCATTCACGGCCTGGTTTTCTGCTGCGCGAAAAATTCGAACTCGCGGGCTCGGCCGGTCAGAACTATTTCAGGAGAAAGCATGACTACCTCCGGAATCGCGGACCGAAGGACCGACCGCGGGTCGAGCTTCAGCACCGCCGAGATCAAGGCCCGCATCGAGGAGATGTTCGACGCCCGAGGGCCGCACATCCGCGGCGAGGAGGACGGTAGCCGTGATCGCGACGAAGCTGAACCGTAGCGGCGTGACGTCGGCACTGGGGCAACGGTGCTCGCCGGCGAGGGCGGCTCGGTCGCCGGTCGTCATCGGACGACCGGGCCGCCTGCTCGACTCGGTTGCCGCGGAGTTCCGCCGGCAGGGCGTGGTTTCGAGTTACGGTGGTGCACCGCATATTTCGCGGCGAATGTCCCGGATGCCGCACGTGGACGGGCAGCGCGACGGTGCGGACCCGTCCACGCCGGGCAAGGTGAGCAGGCCTAGCGCGCCAAGCGATGCGAGCAGACCTAGCAAGCCCAGCGATGCGAGCACGCCCTGCGCGCCAACGACCCCCGCCACCATCGTCATCGTGGACCGGACGATGATCGAGTTCCTGTTCTGCGACCGCACGAGCGGCCGGGGCGTCGTCCGAACGTTCGACCGCATCCGCCGGGAGCGCTCGGTCGAACGCCAACTATGTGGAATGGCAACAACATCCGCGCTCGCGATCGCCGCGCGCCGACTGCTCATCGTGTGCGACATCGGGCAGACGTCCGCGGACGAGCGGACCCGGGCACTGCGCTGGGTGCGGGGGCTGGCGCACCGGATCGGCTACGAATGCTCGGTCAACGGGCTGCACGGCCTCGCCACCTGGTACACGGCGGTCGTGGCCGGAACCGATCGCGCGCAGGCGGCGAGATCTGTCGTCGAGTGGTATCGGCGTGGGCATCTGCCGTAGTCGGTGGGCACCCGCAGGAATCAGTGTTTGCCGAGCAACGCCGGCTGCTGTTCGGCGACCAGCTGTACCAGGGCGTCGACGACCGCGGCCACCTCCGGGCGGCGCAGGGTCTCCGGGCGCGACACCAACCAGTAGGACAGCCGGATGGCGACGGCCTCGGGTAGGACGCGGACCAGGTCGTCGTGGCGGTCGGCCATGAAGCAGGGCAGTAGGCCGAGGCCCGCGGCGGCGCGGGTGGCCTCGACGTGGACGAAGACGTTGGTGGAGGTCACCGACTCGGGCCTGGTGGGCACGAAGCTCGAGGCCAGATCCAGATCGTCCACCTGGAGCATCGAGTCGATGAAGTACACCAGCGGGTGGCTGCTCAGGTCGGCAATGGATGCGGGCGTGCCGAACTCGGCCAGATAGTCGCGGGAACCGTAGAGGCCGAGGCAGTAGTCGCCCAGCCGAATCGCCTTGGCACGCTGCACCTGTGGTTTACCCACCACCACTTCGATATCCAGCCCGGACCGCTGCTGGGACGCCCGGCGCGTGGTTGCCACGATCTCGACGGCGACCCGCGGATGGTCGCGCCGCACGCGCGCCGCGGCGGGGGCGGCGAGGTAAGCGCTGAACCCATCGGTCGCCGACAGCCGGACCACGCCCTCCAGCTCCCGCTTGTGCCGCGGGCCCGCCATGAACTTGACGGCGGTCTCGATGGTCTCCGCCGCGACCAGCGCCATGCGGCCGAGCTCGGTGAGCTCCCAACCGCCGGCCGACCGGGTCAGCACCCGCCCACCGAGGCTCTGCTCCAGCGCGGCGATGCGGCGGGCGATGGTGGTGTGGTTGATGCCGAGCTCATCGGCCGCGGTGACGTAGCGGCCCGAGCGCCCGACGGCCAGCAGAACCAGCAGATCATCGGCGCTCGGACGTCGGGCCGGACCCGGAGCGGACGCGTTCACTTCTGCATTTTTGCAGATATGCCCTGCGCATCTGGTCATTGCCGTCGACATCGGTGTGCACTGATACTCGTCGTCATGGCCTGTGGCGGCCATCACATTCGATCAGTGATGTGGTCGCGATGATGAGGGAGTTTCGACGATGAGCGTGCACGACGCGGCGAAGACCGACGACAAGGGAGTACCGACCGGACTACGAAGAGTGGTCGCCGCGTCGATGGCGGGCACGGTGGTCGAGTGGTACGAGTTCTTCCTGTACGGCACCGCCGCGACGCTGGTGTTCAGCAAGGTGTTCTTCGCCGACACCACCAGCGACCTGGACGCGATCCTGGCCGCGTTCGTCACCTACGCGGTGGGCTTCGCGGCCCGCCCGCTCGGTGGCGTCGTCTTCGGGCACTTCGGTGACAAGTACGGACGCAAAAAGCTGCTCCAGTTCAGCTTGTTGCTGGTGGGCGCGGCGACGTTCCTGATGGGCTGTCTGCCCACTTTCGGCCAGGTCGGCTATCTGGCGCCGACGCTGCTGGTGATCCTGCGCTTCATCCAGGGCTTCGCCGTCGGCGGCGAATGGGGTGGCGCGGTGCTGCTGGTGGCCGAGCACAGCCCCAATCGCAGTCGTGGGTTCTGGGCGAGCTGGCCGCAGGCCGGTGTGCCCGCGGGCAATCTGCTCGCTACCGTGGTGCTGCTCGCGCTGACCACCACGCTGTCGGATGCGGCGTTCCTGAGCTGGGGTTGGCGAGTCGCGTTCTGGCTCTCGGCGGTGGTGGTGCTGATCGGCTACTACGTGCGCACCAAGGTCACCGACGCGCCGATCTTCGTGGCGGCGCAGCAGGAGGCGGAGAAGGCACGCGCCACCTCGTTCAGCGTGGTGGAGGTGCTGAAGCGTTACCCGCGTGGGGTTTTCACCGCGATGGGCCTGCGCTTCGGCGAGAACATCATGTACTACCTGGTCGTCACGTTCACCATCACGTATCTGAAGGTGCAGGTCGAGCTGGACACCGACACCATCCTGTGGTGGCTGCTGATCGCCCACGCGATCCACTTCTTCGCCATCCCGATGGTCGGCAACCTCAGCGACCGGTTCGGTCGGCGTCCGGTGTATCTGGTCGGCGCCATCACCGCGGGCACCTGGGGCTTCTTCGCCTTCCCGATGATGGACAGCGGCCACAACGCGGTCATCCTGGCCGCGATCATCATCGGCCTGCTGTTCCACGCGCTGATGTACGCCGCGCAGCCGGCGATCATGGCGGAGATGTTCCCGACCCGGATGCGCTACTCCGGTGTCTCGCTCGGCTATCAGGTGACCTCGATCGTCGCGGGCTCGCTGGCCCCGATCATCGCGGTGCGGCTGCTGGACACCTTCGACTCCTCGGTGCCGATCGCCTGGTACCTGGCCGGGGCGTGCGCCCTGACCGCCGTCGCGGTGATCGTGGCCCGGGAGACCAGCGGGCTGGATCTGGCCGAGATCGACTCGGCCGATGCGGCGAACCTGGCGAACGAAGCCGAGCAGTCCGCGAAGACGGTGGCCGCGCCCGCGCCGGCCACGGTGACGGCGAAATGAGCATCAGCGCGGATGCGGGTCCCGTGGTGACACGATGAGCGAGCTCGAGGGACGGCGCGCATTGGTAACCGGCGGGGCGAGCGGCATCGGCGCGGCCTGCGCGCGGGCGCTCGCCGATCGCGGGGCCCACGTCACCGTCGCCGATATCGACGAAGTCGGCGCGAAGGCGCTGGCCGAGGAGATCGGCGGCAGCGCCTGGGGTGTGGATCTGCTCGACGTGGGCGAACTCGAGCAGCTGACCCTCGAGGTCGAGATCCTGGTGAACAATGCCGGCATCCAGAGCATCGACCCGATCCCCGAGTTCGCGCCCGAGCGGTTCCGCACCCTGATGACGCTGATGGCCGAGGCACCGTTCCTGCTGATCCGGGCCGCGCTCCCGCACATGTACGAGCAGAGGTTCGGCCGGATCGTCAATATTTCCTCGGTGCACGGGCTGCGCGCCTCGGAGTACAAGGTCGCCTACGTCGCCGCAAAGCACGCCCTCGAGGGCATCTCGAAGGTGACGGCGCTGGAAGGTGGCAGGCACGGGGTGACGAGCAACTGCGTCAACCCTGGGTATGTGCGCACTCCCCTGGTCGACAAGCAGATCGCCGATCAGGCCCGCACCCATGGCCCCC